>JAQGHQ010000532.1 GCA_028288765.1 Gemmataceae bacterium
GGGTGAGTGAGGTCAACGGTCGGCCAGCGGGCATGGGGCACCTCCTGACCGAACCTTACCTGGGGATCAGGGGTGGCGCAAGAAATAATCAACGAATTCGCAACTCGGGACACTAGGTGATGACCCACAACCTGATGCTCCAACACTTGCCCGCGAGAACGACATGACCCCACCGGTCGACTGGCGGACCATCCTCCTGGAATGCCCGCCGGACTGTCCCGGCCGGGTGCTGGAGTACGCGGTGATCCTCGACGGCGGCGATTTCGCCGTACATGCTGTCCGGGACGCCCGGACCCTGGAGCGACTGGGGGAGGGGGACGCCCTGGCACGCCCGGAGTGTCTGCGCGAGGCGCTAAACCTGGACCATTGGTGGCGCGGCAGGGATACCCCGTACCGCGACGGCACCCCCTGAGCCCCCGAGCACAGCCTGAGTGCCTCATTCGTTCTGTCCACATCGTCTGCCGTGGGGGATTTGCTCGTCATGGGCACCCCGCATAGCGTTCAGGACTGCCTCGGTGCGGGGGGGGGGAGTGAATGCGCGAATGAGGATGTCGAACCCGGCTAACCAGCGGTGGATGGTCTGGCGGGACACCCCAGCCTCCCGGGCGCACCGCCCCTGAGACCACCGAAGGGGTCATCAACGCGATGGGGCCAGTTGCCCGGTGCCGCCGGCCCCGTAGCGTGCAGGTCGGCTGCTAATCACTAGCTTAGCTTGCCATGGTGGCGCTCCCACTCAAGCTCCGGCTCCGGCGGGCAGTTCGCTTGGCCTATTGCCCCGTCGGACTAGGACCCAGTCCCTCCGCAATCACTTCGGCTCCAGCCGGTTCGCTTCCGCAAAGTCGGCTTCTGCCTTCTCTCGATCCCCAAGCCCGAGGTAGGTCTCCCCCCGCCACCGGTAAACATCAGCAAGATTCGGATTTAGACTGATCGCTTTGTTAAAGTCGGACAGTGCAGTAGCGTAGTCATTCTTATTTAGGTAGCACAGTCCCCGTTGACTCAAGCTAGGAGCGTACGTGCCGTCCAGTTCAATCGCTTTCGTGTAATCTGGGATCGCTCGGTCGAAGTCCTTTTGAATCCGGTATAAGAGCCCGCGATTATGGTAGCACGCGGAATTTTGGGGGTCGATTTCAATCGCCCTGGTGTAGTCGGTGATGGCCGCGTCATGCTCCCCTCGGCACCGGTGGGCGGAAGCCCGCTCGTAGTACCCATCGTAAGTGCCGGGTCGCGTCCGCACGGCGTCATCGGCCAAGGCGAGGGCGCGATCACAGTCTTTCCCCTTACGGGCCTCCTCCGATCGCCAGATCAGGGCCTTATATGCATCGTCACGTCCGACCTCCCACGCCTTGTACATGAATATGAGGAAGATTAGAGCTGCAAGAATGTAGAACTTGATCCGCTGCACCGACTCCCGGTTACTCCGAGTCACTTCGTTTATAAAGTGAGGTAAAAGAACCATATTTATAGCAAATATGGATGCCAATAGTGGGATGACCAACCAGTTCGGGAGGCTGATAGATCCGATAAGTTTCTTGTTGCTGTCATTGGCCCAACCGCCGGCCACCGTGTAGGCCGCCAGGAGGAGGACGGTAACCAACAGGAAAGCCCCCGGGGCGCCGGTCACCACCCGGCCCAGCCAGCCGAATCCTCGCCGGGCCATGCGCCCAACCCATCCCCCCCCGACTGAGCCGTTCGGAGTCGGTGACGGGTGCTTGGGGATGAGCCTGTGCTGCAGGTAGGCAAAAACAAGCCCAACAACGCCGGTTACGACGGCAGGGTAGAACCCGTTCTTTTCGAGGAATTCTAACACGGCAGGTCGAACCTCGGGGAGGCGATGGTTACCCCGCTGAGATTGGGGCGACAGATTATGATACCAGCCACCTCGAATTGTCCGCAACCGACTACTCCACGAACACGTCAGCCGTACTTTTCACGGCCTTCGCCCCAAAAAGCTGGACGAGAGGTTTCACGTTCCGGGCCAACTCTGCCGGGCTGCCCGCGTGGCCATTGGCCGCGGACCGTGCTGCGCTCGGTCGGTCCTCTTCGTCTGCGGGGGGGATTTACTCGTCATGGGCCCCCCCCGTATCGCGTTCAGGACTGCCGCGGTGCAGGGAAAGTGAATGTGCGGATGAAGATATCGAACCCTGCCAACCAGCGGTGGATGGTCTGGCGGGACACCCCCGCCGCCCGAGCGCACCGCCCCTGAGACCACCCCCGCCGGACATACCTTTCCCACAGCCATTCCCGGTCGTGGCGGGGATGAAGTGGCCGAACACGATACGGAGCGAGTCCGAGCCGCGCGACGACCTTCCGGACGCAGGCCCGCGACCGGCCGACTGCAGCCGCGACCCGGCGGACCCCGTGCCGGGCCACTTGCACCTCCAGCCACTCCCGGCTCCGCCAGTCCGGGGGCACCTCGATCCAGGGCAGTCGCGGGACCTGGACGGGACGGGGTATGTGGGGAACCGCCCGGGTCCGACCGGCCCGGCGCTTCCACCGGCCAATGGTGGTCTCGCTCACCCCGGCCGCGAGAGCGTGCTCGTGGTAGGTCAGGTAGGGGTGGTCGTCGAACCACCGCCTCAGTCCGAAGGTGTCGGCCACCTCCGCGGCGGCGAACTCGACCTGCAACTCCGCGAGGTCGGCCTCCCGATCCGCAAGGAACTGTCGTACTACGGGGTCGTCCTCCGACGGGCCGGGCCTCCCCGTTACGATTTCGTGCCGCGTCCCCTTCATACCCTGAAGGTTTTCCGAACACCGGTCACGCCACCCTCACTGTCAGACCCGGCCTCGCCCCCACCTCTGAACGAGGGTTCGCCACCTCCTGGCCTCGTCTTGCGCTTCCGTGGCATCTCCCGGCCCGTCGAGCCACCAGGCGGTGTCCGGAGCGGGCGGGATGTCCGGAAGCTCGTCCGCGTCAAACGAAGGCCATTCCCGGCCCGTTCCCTTCGCCCCCCCGGCGGACTCCAGGGTCGGGTATTCTCCCGCGGCTCTGGACCACTCGGGGACCGTATCGGCGAGGGCGTCCCCATGGACCGGTTCTTCCGGATCTAGTGCGACCGCGTCGCCATGGTCCGGCTTCGCGGTCGGAAGTGGTTCCTGGTTGAGTCCTCGTACCACTTCCGCCGACACCGCGTACCGACTTGGCACCCCATGTGTCCCCTTCTCCACCTCCCGCAACAATTCCACCTTCTTGGCCCCCTGCCAAGTACCGTCCTCGATCCGCTGTGCGACGAAGTCCTTCTTGAGTCTGTAGAAGAGGTTCCAGGACAGCTTCCGGCCGTGCCGGTACTCGATCAGCTTCAAGACCTGCCTGTCCGTAAGGGGCAGTGTTCCGCCGCCATTAACCTCATCGCGGTGGTAATGGTAGTGGAGGAGGACCGCTTCTACGAAATATGCTTCCACCGTCTTCGGGGAACAGAGGGAGGGGCACGAGAGCATAAACCGGTTTATGCTCTCATCGCTCTTGTGGTTTTCCGCGGCCAGGCGCTGGTGGTCCGTGGAGGGAACCAAGTCCCCACCCGCCATCTTCTCGACAGTTCGTTTCACCATGTCAACGGCTTCACGGACGGCGTCGCATAGGGGAGTGGCGTATGATCGTTGATAGTGCGTCAGCCAGTTAGTAATCAGTCGCACGGTCCTGTCGCCGGATACCTTCTTGACGAGGAGGAGCCAAGCGATGGCCAGGAGTTGGCGGTCGTTGCGGCTCCCGGGCGTGTCGGAGGGGTACTTGACGATCAGGTAGTTGGTGAGTTCCTCGTCGTCGTCCATCTGCGGGATCGGGCCGACTCCTTGTGCGGAGGGTCTTCTCCTTTTCTTCCTTTCTAGAGCGGCCTCCGCGACGGTCCAAACGCGCGCGTATTGTTCCTTTTCGTCCTCCGAAAGGGCGAGGAGCCAGGGCGGGGCCGGGGCAGGTTCGGCGTCGTTGGCCGAGTAGACCCCGCCGGTTGCGTGGTAACTGCCGGGGCCGGCGATCTGCCCGCCGGAGCTACGGATGTCGATGCCTTTGTACTTGTGGCGGGCCGGTAGGGTCTTGAAGTTGGCCAGCGCCGTCGTCTTGAGCCGCCGGCCCGCCGGGAGCCGATAGACCAGGGTGTAGTGGCCGGGCTCCCGGCTGTTGCCAGAGCGGACCACGAGGGTGGGTGGGGTGAAGAGGCTGTTGTCGTTGAGGAGCTGCTCGCCGTCGATGATGTCGAAGTCGATAGCAGCGAAGCCCTGTGTATGCCAGCCGTAGCCCCTGACGTTCTTGTATCGCGCCCACCAGGACCGGATGGTGTCGGGGTCGGTGGTGGAGACGAGTTGCCATGCGGGGACGGCGGGCTTCTTCCAGGAGGCTTTCCCGGTCTTCATGTCCTTCGCGGGGACGAGCGGGAATACGCGCCAGCCACGGGCCGCTGCGGCGAGAGCGGCTTGAAGTGTTTCGGCTATTCTTTCGGCGTTCACGTCTGGCTCGGATAATGTGGCGGCCCGTGGGTACCAGCCACGGGCCGCCAAGTGTCGCCAGACACGCCACCGCTGGGGTGGTTCAAGAGTGCTTCGAGTTCCCACGGGAAGCGTAGCTGGCGTCGCGGCAGTGAGGGTTACTGGTACGTCCCATCACTGCCCTAGGTTTGCGGGGGGCCTCCACGACCGAGGTGGCCCGTCGCTTGGTCATCTACGTGTCCGTTTCTCTGGCCGCGGTATGGTGCGGGCCCCTCCGGCAATTCAGGGCTGACAAGCTCGGTGGCAGTAAGCCGTGTTGCACCCCACCAGTTCCTGAAAGGAGCGAGACATGCCGCGTGGGACCAAGGGATCCGGGAAGTCCACCAAGTCCAACCACGATGCTGGCAAGGCCCGCGGGTCGAACCGGAACCGCCGATCGGGAAAGAGGTCAGACGGGCCGGCAGTGACCCGGGACGCGGGGGAACTGCCTCCCGTTGTAACAGGAGTCGCGCAGTCAGCCGAGCCGGCTCCCGGTGCCGAGGAAAGTGATCACGGCGAGATCGCCCACCAAGCCCAGGACTCGGCAGACCCGACCCCCAGCGGTCGCAAGCGAGGTCGCCCGAAGGACGATCAGCCCGCGCCGCCGGCGGAACTCAGCCGGGAAGCCCTACCGGCGATGCGACCGGGGCCGGAAAGCCCACCCGAGTCCCAACATGACCCGGTCCTGCAGGCGGCCGAGCAGCAACTGATGGAGAAGTACCCGTTGGCGAACATCAAAACGGGCTCACTGCGGCCGGGCGCATCGGAGGGGTGGGGCAGCAAACGGATCGTCACCATCCTCTGCGGCGCCTGCAACGCCGAGCGGACCGTCGCCACCTCGGACCTGTTCCACGTCCGCCACTGCCGGGACTGTGCCAAGGGCGGCCAGCCGACCAAGAAGGCCCGGGAGGGATCGTGATGGTGCCGACCCCGGTCCGTTATCCGTCGCCGACCAGCCCCCGGGAGGTTGCCAGATGAGGACGGTGGCCCGCATCATCGAGGTGTTCGGCGGGCTGAGGCAGCTCGCCCTCCGCCCGATCCGGCTGGACGTGTCCGGGTTCATGCCGCTGTGCATCGAGTACCTGGGGACGGGTCCCCGGGGACTGCCGATGGTCAGCGTCACCCACTACTACGAGCAGGCCGGGGACCTGATGAGCGACCCGGACATGACGTTCGAGGTCGACGGGGCGGCGTGGCTGCCGGTGTCGTTCCAGCAGGACTCCATCGGCCTGTACCAGGAGGTCGTCGTCCAAGAGGGGGACCGGTTGGTCGTCGATGACCGGCTGGATAAGGCCCTACGGGAGTTTGCCGCGGTCTGGGACACCAACCTGCAGTCGCAGGGGTTCTTGGAAGAGGCCGAGCGACAGAGTGGGAATCGTCGGTGAGGCCTCGCTAATTCCCGAGCCGGGCGTGATCTGACTGATGACCGGGAGGACCGGATCGATCTACGACCGCCGATACGGCTTCGACTGCTGATACCCCGGTAGCTTCTCGTGGGCGAGAACTTCTTCAGGATTAGCAGGAGAATCTTTTTCTGAAAGCACGCTTCGCGTCGACTGATCTCTCCGTTCAGGACTTGGCGGCGGATTTCGGCCGTGGTCCATGCCGGCAAACATCTCGGCGCCACCTGCGTCTTGAGCGATGGGACTTCCCGGTCACCCTAATCACAGGTAGCACGGTTGTGCGCCTCCTTTTTGGTCCTTCCCTCCGTCTCACTTTGTCACCGCTGTGTGAACCCAGCAGGATCAGTGCAACGCTGGTGGGCTAGACCGTAGGGGCGGTGGACGAGCGGCGTAGGGGGTGAACTCGTCTCGCTCGGGATCGATGAGGGGCGGAGCGAACCCTTCCGGCGGCGGGTATCGGAGTACGCCCGGGCTGGTACAACGCCCCGGCCAGACCGGAGTCGCAATTATGGACACAGGTGAAGCAACTGACGCATAAGTTTGCGTTAACTCCTTGAGGGGACAACGATAACGGGATGATCCCGGCATTAAAGGTGTTTGGCCTTCTGGCCCCCGAGAGGTGATGAAACTCTGCCCCCCCCCCGGGGGGGCCAACGCGTCCCAAAGGACAGGCCCCGGGGCCACCCCAACCTTCGGCCGTGTCCGCAGTGTCCCCTACCTCCCCTATGCCCAATAGGTATATGAGAATATTGACTTTAGTTATTTTTTACTATTGACTTTATTTTGCCGGCCTCATATCGTTCCTTTCGCTGGAGATCGGTCCGTTCCTACACGGATCTAGGCGGGTAACTGGCGGCGCATCGGCGCCGGGGACCTCAAAAACCCGCTGGGGCGTGCCTCGCCCTCCTTTCGTCTCCGCATCGACCATCCCCATCAACCACCGCCACGCGAGTGGCACCGCGCTCGTCCCGTGCCGATTGACGCACAGGCCGAGCGTGGGTCCTGTGTCTGATCCCGGCGCCGTTCTATCGTGCGGGACCGCGGGTCTCGTACGTATGAGCCGCCGTCCGGGGCCGGGGCGACCCGGCAAAAAGTCCGCACTGTTCTTTGGCCCTTATCACCCAAAGGAACTTTCGATGATCCCGTTATTCGCTCCGGCCACCCCTTTCACGCCGTTCGCCTTCTACCACGGTGTTATTCGTGACGTTCGGATGTTGCCCCTCCGCGATGACAGAGGTGGTTTATTCGCCAGGATCAACATTGCGGTGCGGAAGAAAATCACGGGGGCCGGGGCGGTTGCACCGGAGGGGGATGGGGTGCTCGAGCGCCTCGACCTCGGGCCGAACCTCGAGCCGCTCACTAACCCCACTCGGGCAATCCTGGGGGTCCTGCCCTACCCTGTGAGTCACCCTGCCGACCTTCAGGGGCTCCCCGGAATCTCGGTCGAGTTCAGCCTCGGTCCTCCATGCCAGCTGACAAATTTTCAGCGGGTGGTGGAGTTTCGACGGCTGACGGAGGCATCTGTCACCGGGCCGCTGCCGGCCGGGAGCGGGGTCTTCCGCCCAGAGGGACCGGGGTTCTACATCCGCTACCTTCATGCAGACGGGGTCGAGGAGTCTGTCGTGCGCGCGGTCAGCGGCCTGCGGACCTACCGGCGGATTCTGATGTCAGGGGGCACCGCGCTCGAGCTCCGGGACCCCGAACTGGGCCGTCAAACCCCGGCTGGCGTCGCGGCTGCGGTCGCCGCCGGGGAGGTGACTGCCACCGGCCGCCTGAGCTTCCAGGAGGTGCTCGACCCGGAGGCCATCCATGAATGGGTCATGGAGATCTTCGAACTCACCAAACGGATCACCGAGGCGACCAACCTTGAGGCCAGCGAGGTCGGCCGATGGACCAACAACCGGATGGCGATCGCCGAGTTGCTCCGCTCGGGCCTGAGCCGGAGAGCGAGGAATATTTTCGAGAGACTCTGGGCGGCGTTAGCGGTGTTCGATCTGGGCGAGACGACGGAGGCGTTGGGCCGGTCGTTCTTCGCGATCCGGGACCGGGACCTGACCCGGCGCCTTGAGGCTGGGGATCCGTCCGCCGAGGCCCGCAAGGTGGTCGCGAAAAACTTGGAGTATGCCCGCAAGAAGCTCCGCGCCACCGGGCTGCCCCGATTCGCAGAGCACCTCGAGAGCTCGGTCGGCCAGGTCAAAGGCTGCTACCGATACGCCCCAGCCGCTAGCCCGGCCTGGCAGTTCTAAGCATGGTTTAGCCCCCCCCCCGCCGACACGGCGAGTGGGGGTCGGCCTCCCGCCCGCGATTTTTCCCCGCCGATGACTCGAATTCTCGCGCCGGATACCTCGTGGGGACCATCCCGCAACCCGGCAGGTCGCCGGGCCGGGCGGGCCCGACGAGGACCTTTTCAGGTCAAACATGATGCTTGCAACTCAGCACGTCGTCCCGACCACCAGCGACGGTGGGTCATCGGTCGGCTGGGCCACAGTGCTCGACCGCCTGACCGCCCCTCCGTCCTCGGCCGCCGGGCCCGCCCCCCCGGCCGGCGGGGGGCACGCGATTGCACTCAACGAGCGATTGACCCTGGTCGGCGGGTTCGTCCTCGCCGCAATCCTGGCCGGCCGGAACGTCACCGCGGGGGACGTCCACCGCGGTGACGAGCAGTTCCGGGAGTGCTATACCTCGGCGAACGCCCTCGGCACCGTCCTCGGGAAGGGCGTCGCCGGTCACGGGTTCGGGCTCGCGCGCCGGAGGGGTGTCATCACCCCCTGTTACTCGAACGCCTACCAGATCGTGGTCAAGCCGTCGGGCCTCGGCCCCGACCGGCTAGCCCGGGCAGCCGCAGAGGCCAGCCACTCTGACGCCGACTCCCTCCTGGCCGCCGTTGAACAGCTCCCGCGGTCGTAACCGCGTTCGGCCGGGCCACTGAACCAGACCGGGCGGCCCGGCCATTTCCGTCCGATAACCAGTAATCCTAATGAGCATGTTGCCATGGACAAGTTTGTTAATCTCATCCAAGCGGCTCAGGCGATCGCCCCGACGGCCGGACCTCCCGCCGAGTTGGTGCGGCTGACCGCCGACGACACCCCGATCGTGCTCTTCACCCACCAAGTGGTCGAGGTAATCCTCCACTACGCCCGCGAGCCGGAAATCAGCTCGTACGTCCATTGCAACGGGGGTGGGGAGTCGCGGTGTGCCCTGTGCCTAGCCGGCCGGTCCCTGGAGGAGCGTTACCTGCTGCCGGTCTACTTGCCCCTCTCTCGGAGTGTCGGAGTTTTGCCGATCAGTCATTCGCTCCGGCCGAACTCCCTCTTATGCCTATTACTGCCGCACCTGGAGGCACGTGCCGAGCCCGTCAGTCCGCCACCGCTCCTGTTCGTCCGCCGCCAGGACACTCGGTTCACGGTCTCGTCCGGGTTGCTCCAGCCCGGGGAAGACGATGGTGCGGCCGTCGTCAAGGCGTTTCGGGCCCAGCTGGCAGATGGCCGGGTGCGACTCGTGGACATGTTTCCCCGGATCCCCAACGACCGGCTCTCGGCTATCCCCGACATCGCCCGCCTGCTCGCGCTCAAGGGGATCCCGACCGCCCTGGAGACCCGCGCGTGAGCACCCCGCCCTCCGGGCCGGCCACGCCCTCCCCGACCACCGCGACCATTCCCGCCGTGGTGGTCGGGGAAGCCGAGCTCGCCGCCTTCCGGGCGGCCTGGACCGGCCACGCCCTCCTGAACCTCTTGACCACCTCGGGCGGCCGGATGCTCGTCAACTGGGTGATCGGGGTGGGCAAGAGTACCGCCCTCGACGCCGTGGCCGACGCGGCCGTCCACAGCGGCCGGTACGACCTGGTCGTCCAGCTCCTCCCCACGCGGGCGGTGCTCGCCGAGCGGGCCTGGGCCCGTACCCCACCGGCCGACTTCAAGGTGGTCCACTTGCGGCCGCGACCGCGGGAGCGGTGCGGCGACCGGGACCCCGACTGGCGGCACTTCGAACAGTCCGGCCTCGGGCTGCTCGGCCGTGAGTCCCTCTGCCGGTCCTGCCCGCGGCTGCCTGGCTGCTTCTGGCCGGCCCAGTACGGTCGGGCCCTCCGCGGGGCGCGCGGGATCCTGGCCACCCAGGCCCACCTGGCCCGCGCACCCCACTTTGTGACACAGCTGGCCCGGGCGGCCGGCGCCGGGCGGGTGCTAACCCTCCTGGACGAGGACACGGCGGCGGCCGTGCCGGCCCGCCGCCGGCTCGGCGCGGCGGACATGGTCCGGTACGTCGGCGTCCTCGGCGCCGTGGCGGCCGTACCGCGGTCGAATGCGCTCGGTCGTTGGGCCCACGTTGTCCGGCTCTTGGCCGCCGCCCCGACTGCCGACCTCCGCGCCCCGGCCTGGCGGCTCCCGCCTCTACCGCCTGAGGACCGGCTGGCCGTCCAGGCCGCCGGCTGGCATCAGTTCGGGCGGGAATACCGGGACCTGACCGGCGACGTCGAGGCCTTCGCCCACTCGCCCCTGGAATCCCGCGAGCGGGCCCCAGACGGGGAAGTCCGGTTCGCCGCCCCGCCCGGGGTCGGCGGAGACGTCGTCCTGTTCAGCGGGACGGCCAGCCTGGAGTTCGTCCGGTATCGCCTCGGCCTGGACCTGCCCGCCCCCTTCGCCGGCGTGCGGTTCAGGCACCCGCAGACACGCTGGTACAACCTCGCCAGCCGGCTGGGGATGTGGCGGTACTGGCTCCGGAATTCCCCCCAGATCTTGGATTTCTTCGCCGGGCTCATCGCCCGGCGGCTGGCGGAGGGCAAGCGAGTTCTCACGGTCATCAAAAAGTGCTTCGCGGTGGCCGCAGCCCGCGGGCTCGAGGAGCGGCTCGCGGCGCTCGGCCGGCCCGGCGTGCGAGTCCCGACGGGCGACTGGGATCGGGTCAACCTCGCCGACCCCGGGGTGGTCCCGTGCATTACGTACGGCACGATCGGCGTGAACCGCTTTGAATTGTTTGATGCCTGTTACTGTTTGAGTGGATTCTACGTGACCAAAGACGCCCTGGACGCGGTGCTCCAGGACCTGGCCGGGGCGGACGGGCACATCGAGCTGCGGGTCTCGACCGAGGGGGAGCCCCGCCGCCGCCAGGTTCGGGCGGTCCGGCCGGACGACCGGTTCGTGGACGTCGCCCGCCTCGCCCCGCTCGCCCTGACCCGCCAGGAGACGGATGTCGTCCTCCAGGCGGTCGGCCGGGTCCGCCCATACACCCGGCACCGGGAGGTGATCACCTTCCAGTGCGCCGGGCACCCCCACCACCCCTACGACCGTGAGTTCGGCGCGCTGGCCGAGGCCCGGGCCTTCTTCAGCCTCCCCTCCGCCCGCCACGCCGCCGCCGCCGGGCGGGGCGAGGCCGTCCGGACGCTCAAGGCCGCCGGGCTGTCCCAGCGGGTCGTGGCCGAGCGGCTCGGGCTGGGCCTGGCCACCGTGAAGCGGCACTGGCACCCCCCGCCCGGGGATCACGAGTCCTCCGGGAATAGTTCTTAGGAGGGCCCGTGACACCACCCGGGCCGCCGCTTTCCTGGGAAGTCACTCGTCGCCCCACCCTTACCGCCAGGAGTTCACCCTTGGAGTTGCTCCCGCACTACGCCGACCGGGTCCGGTTCGCCCCGGTCCTGGCGCCACCACCACGACCTCGCCTTCCCCGCTCACCGGTCCTGTTTGCCGAGCGGGTAACGGTGGTCGAGACAGCCGCCGCTGGGGGGCTTCTTGCCGACTTGGCCCGCGAGATCGACCTGACCCATGTGGGCTGGGACTTCGAGTTCGCCGCCCCGGTCCTGCCCGGCCTCCCCGCCGGGGGGGACGTGACCGATTGCCGCGCGATCCGGCCGCTCCTGCTGTCGCTCGCCCTCGTCGGCCGCGGGGCCGGGAGGGCCGAGCCCGTCCTCTACCCGTTCGTGGTCGACGTCCGCCGGCCCGAAGTCCTTCCCGCGCTGGCCGCGGTCTTCGAGCTCCCGGTCCCGTTCGCCGGCCACTTCCTGGTGGGCGACTTCCACTGTCTATGGCGGCTGGGCCTGCCCGGGCCCCGGGTGATCTGGGACACCTGGGCCGCGTCGCGGGCCCTGGCGCTCGGCCGGCACCACCGCAAGTACCGGCTGGCCACTGACCGACCACCGGCGGCCGCCCGCGAGGAGGCCGACGCACTCGAGGACGCGTCCCATGCCCTGCCGGCTGTCTGCGCCCGGTTCGGGGTCCCGTTCGCCTTCTCCGCCGACAAGGGGCGACTGCAGGCGTCGTTCCGCGACCACCCGGGTGAGGCCCCATTCACCGCCGAGCAGATCGATTACTCTGCGGCCGACGCGGCCGCCACGGCTGAACTCTACCCGCACCAACTGCTCGCCGCCTCCGGGGCCGGACTCGTCGACCACCTGGTCAGCATCGAGATGCCCTGGGCGGCAGTGAACGCCCGGTTCGCCTGGCACGGTGTGCGTCTCGACCCGGCCGCGTGCCACGAGGTCCGGGCGGCGTGCGACCGGCACGTTGCCGACTTGACCGCCCGGCTCCGGAAGCTCGGCCTGGGGTCGTTCGACAGCCACCCCCAGTTGAAGGCATTCTTCGAGCAGCAAGGACTGCTCGATCTCTTCCGGGACGGGGCGTCATATTCGTTCGACCAGGAGGCGCTGGAGGCGTTCGCCGACCGCCACCCAGCCATCCCGCTGATCCGGGCGGCCCGCAAGGCCCGCCAACTGCGGTCCGACCCGGTCCTCTGGCCGAATCTGGCCGGGGCCGACGGCCGGGTTCACCCGGCCCACCGCCAACTGGGGACCGACACCGGACGGCAGACGTGCCGGCGGCCGAACGTCCTGGGGCTCGGCAAGGTGCTCCGCCCCCTTGTCGTGCCCGACCCCGGCCACGGGATCGGCGAGGCCGACCTCTGCCAGATCGAGGTCGGAGTCGCGGCCGGCGTCTACGGCGATCCCGACCTCGCCCGGATGTTCAACACCGGGGATGTGTACAGCGCCATGGCCACGCGGTTCTACGCCACCGAGCTCACGCCCGCCGACCTGGCCCTGCCCGGCGAGGTGTTCAAGAGCCGGTTCAAGCCGCTCCGCAACAAGATGAAGCGCTGCACCCTGGGGATCATCTACGGGCTGACCCCGCACGGGCTGGCGGCGTACCTCGAGATCCCCCGGGCCGACGCCGAGGCGATGCTCGACCGCTTCCTTGGCCTGTTTCCGGTTCTGCGGCAGGCGCTGGCCGACGCCGCCTACTTCGGTTCGGTCCGCGGGTTCGCCGCCACGGCCACGGGGCTTCGCCGCTACCGGGCGGCCGGCCGCCGGGGCAAGCCGTCCGCCTGGGAGCGGAACTGGCTGACCAACCACCCGGTCCAGGGGACGGCGGCCGCGCTCTTCAAGGCCGCCGGGGTGCGACTCGACCGGCTCTACCGGGCGCACGACGCCCGACTGATCGTGCCGCTGCACGACGCGTTCGTGTTCGAGGCCCCAATCGAACGTCTGGAGGCGGTCGGGGAGCTCACCCGGGAGGCCCTCTGCCAGGTGGTCCAGGAGGCGTTCCCCGAACTCAGACCGCGAGCCGAAGTGAACATCGCGAAGCCGGGCTGCTGGAACAAGGACGGGATGGCAGAGTCGGTGTCCCGCTGGCTCGCCGACCCGACCTTCCGGCTCGACTGACCCGCACAATTCTCCCTCGGCGGAGAACCGTGCTCGCGCCGGAATTTGCGAGACCCGCCCACCGACGCCCCACAGATGCACAATGGCGACCGACCCTGACACACCCTGGTCCGGCCCCCCGACAGTCGAGCAGCCGGACGGGTTCCACGAGGACGTCATCCGGGCCCTGGAGAAGGCGGCCGACCGGCTCGGGATCGAGCGGACCACGCTAGTCGCATGGCCGCTACCACAGCGACGCTCATTCGATCGGAGCCGCAACCCTGCCGGCTGCTCGACCGACATCCGGCTCCGGGCGCTGGGGAAGCGGGCAGCAGCACAAGGAGCGAACTGCGTGAGGAATCGGTAACCACCGCCTCCATCACCTCTGCTGTAGCCATTAAGCACCGTAGAAGCCCGCGACATTACAAACGGATGGGATTACCGCACCCCGAGTCGTACGTTCCCATGCGGTCGTCCACGATCGTTTGCCTTCGGCCAGGTATTCGGCGAGTCCCGTCCACCTGTGCCCCTGGGTTGAATTGAGACCAGTCAATCCCGTATCGAGGATCGCCATCATGGATCAGAAGCCCACCGGCACCCGCGGAGTCGCCTACCTCCGCGTCAGCAACGCCCGCCAGAACCAGGAGACCCAGCGAGACTCGATCCGCCGCTGGCTCGATCAGCGGGGCCTGGGCGTCTGGCGGTGGTACGAGGACGCCGGCAGCCGCGACTTGGCCTACAAGCGAGACGCCTTCCTCGAACTCCTCAAGGACGTCGAGCGGGGCCTGATCGACTGGATCGTCGTGGATGCCAAGGACCGGTTCGGCACTGCCAACGCCTGGGAGTTCGGCAAATTCGTCTGCCACCTGCGCGAGCACGACTGCCAGCTCTGGTCCGTTCTCCAGGGGCACCTCACTGCCGATGACGCGGTCACGGACATCCTCTCGACCGTCGACAGCGTCCGGTCCCGCGACGAACAAGTTGCCAGGTCCCAGCGGACGCTCCGCGGCAAGGTCCCGGCCGCTCGGAAGGGGGAATGGCAAGGCGGTTATCCACCGTACTCGTTCGACCTCGCCTGTTTTGGTCCGGACGACCGCGAGAAGTGGCGGGTCTTCTATGAGGGGCACTTCCGGCGGCTCAAGGTCTACCCGGACGGGCGGCCACCGGAGCGGTTCGACGGCCGCGAGAAGATGCCCGCTCGCGACAAGGGGGACGTCCTCCGGATCGTCCCCTCCCTCGACCCCGTCCGGGTCGAGACCGTCCGCCGGATCTTCCACTGGTTCGCGACCGAGGCGGTCTCCAAGCGCGGCATCGCCTCCCGGCTCAACGCCCTCGGCGTTCCACCCGTGTTCAGTACCCGGGGCTGGTACTCCCCACTCGTCGCCAAGATCCTCGACAACCCCGCGTACGTCACCGGCACCCCTGTCTGGAACAAGCAGGGGTCCGGCCGGTTCCTCGAATTCCGGGACGGTGAGTACCGCGAGGTCGCGCGGGTGAAGGGCCGTGTCCCCCAAGGCCGGTCCCGCGGAGAGTCCGACCTCGTCTTCGCCGACCGGCACGACCCGGGGATCGTCGACCGTGAGACCTACGACCTCGTGCAGGCCAAGCTCAAGAGCGGCCCCGAGTACTGCCGGGCGCCCCGCAACCCCGACCTGTGGCTCGCCGGTCTGCTCCGCTGCGGGCGGTGCGGCCGGCCGATGACCGGCTGGCACCGCCGCCGCAGGACCTCCCCGAACTGCTACGTTTGCTCCACCTACAACACCTGCGGGCCGGGCAACGCCACCGGCTGCCGCACACACTTCGTCCCCGCCGCAGTCGTAGAATCGCTCGTAGAGAAGTACCTCGACTCCGCCGGACTGACGCTCGACGAGTTGCTCGTAGCGGAGGACGAGTCCGCCCTGCTCGACGCCTGCCAGCTCAAACTCGACCGTGTACAGGAAGAGTACGCCCGGGCCATCTGCCGGGCCTACACCGAGGTCAAAGAGGCCAAGGCTAACCCACCGCTGGGAGAGCCGTGGGCGTACCCCTCCTTGATCGTGGCGTACCGGGAGATATTCGGCGGGCGACAGGAGGACGTGCGACGGGAGCTGGCGGCGAAGGAGGCTGACCTGGAGCGGCTGGTGGACCAATTCGCCCTGCTCCAGAACCGCGAGGCCGCCGCGACGGCCCGCCGGCGGCTGGACGCCCTCGGGGGCGAGATCGAACGGCTGCGCGAACAACTCCAGCCGCCGGGCGAGAAACTTTGTGGCCTCCGGGCCGAACTAGAGGCGGCCCGGGGTCGCGTGGCGGATACCCTGGCGGCGGTGGCCGGCGGGTCCTCCCGCCGCAAGGCCCAGGCGCTGCGGCAGGTGGTCAGCCGGATCGAGTGTCGGTTCCGCCACTACGAGGTGGGGTCGCGCCGGAAGAGTTCCCTGGAGGCGGTGGTGGTCCACCCGGTAACTGGGGAAGCAACGCCTCTAGTCGTTCAAGAAACTCGGCCTGTGCCGCGTTGATCTTCGCGCGGGCGGTCGCGGGGTCGAACCAGGCGCAGCGGTCGATTTCCGGGAACGTAACCCACTTCCCGGACTTCGGCGGCCACTCCGTTCGCGTCTCGTTGCTCGTGACCGCGGCCGGGTCGGCATCCCCCTCGCACGCCCAGGCGTGAATCACCTTCCTGGATTTCAGCCTGACATTCCCGAGCGGGAGGAACGGGCCGGCGGGGTGAAGCCCGGTCTCCTCCCCGAACTCGCGGCGGGCGGCGGCGAGCGGGTCCTCGCCCGGGTCGATCAGGCCCTTCGGGATCGTCCAGGCGCCGGCGTCGCGGCGCGCCCAGAACGGCCCGCCGGGGTGGGCGAGGAACACCTCCAACCCGCTCCCGGTGCGGCGGAACAGGAGGAGTCCGGCACTCGTGTTGGATTGCTTCGCCATCGGCGTCACCGTGCGGGTTCCCCGGGCGGGGAGGGACGGGCGTGCCGCCCGTCCGAGTGCATAGCCTGCTTTGTATTTTTCCAGACTACGCGGCCACGCTGTCTTCGGGCGCCTCGGACCGGCGTGGGTCTCGGCCCGGGCTTCCGGGCCGAGACCCCAAGTATTCGTCCAACCGGTCATCGTCACCCAACATCGCGGCCCACACTTGCAAGATCGCGGCCGCACCCGCCGGGGGGTTCCAAAACTTCTCAGCCCCCTTCACGCGATCATTCACTTCCTTGATCAGCGACTCCACCGCCGCACTCGTCACCGGCAAGCCCCTCCGCCGGTCGTGCGGGTAATCCATGTGACCCACGGTGTTCGTCAGATACGTGATCGTCCGCGCCACCATCGCACGCGGGTCGGTCTCCGGAGCCTCCGCATCCGGCGGACCCAGACCGCGCTCGTCCGCCCGCGCCCGGAGCGACGCGCGGAGTTCATCCGCCCGACCCTGCCAACGCGCCGTCATCCACCGCACGTACAACGCCCACCGTCCGGCCGCGGCGGCCGAGGTCGCCGCCGCATACAGGTACGACGGCGCATGCACGAAGTCCAAGATCGGCCCGAAGTCCGCAAACCACTTCTTGTGGATCGCCCATTTGTAGGCCAAGCCGCGGGCGGCCGCCCTGGCCACCCGCTCCATCTGATCCAGGTCCCCATCCAACCCGGGGCCATCCCCCCCCCTGCTCCTTGACGACGATTTTGCCCCACCGCTTGGCGAGTGCCTCGACGCGGCCTAAATCCTCGCCCGTCAGTTCGTGTATGGCCATATCGCGTCCTTGCTACGAGTTCCGGAACTAGTTCAGACGAAGCGCAACGCTCATTGTGCCAGAGAGCACTCCCCGCCGCAAAGCAGGCTATGCACTCGGCTAATGGACCCCTCCTCAACTGACCTATCGCTCACGCAGGGGCGGTATTACCCTCTTCTTTTTCAGCGTCTCACGGGGGTGGCGGTACCGGCGTGCCCGCCGGTCAGGAGGGTCCACTCTCACGTCACCGCCCGTCCCCGGGGCGTGGAAATGGTGACGGTGGCTCCGAGGCGAGATGAGTCAAGTGCAGCCAACTCCGGCCGACGTCCGCGCGCTGATCGACGCGACTTACCGCTCCGAGTCCCGTCGCGTCTTCGCCTCCCTGGTCCGGCTGGTGCGGGACTTCGACCTGGCCGAGGAGGCCCTACACGAGGCGTTCGCGGCGGCGGTCGAGCGGTGGGCCCGGGACGGGATCCCGGACAACCCGCGGGCATGGCTGGTGTCCACCGGCCGGTTCAAGGCGGTCGACGCGCTCCGCCGCCGCGGCCACTTCGACTCCCTTCAACCGGAGCTCGCCGGCCGGCTGGCGGAGATCGCCGAGGCCAACGCCGCCCGGGCGGACCGGGCGATCGAGGACGACCGGCTGCGGCTCGTCTTCACCTGCTGCCACCCGGCGATCGACCGGACGGTGCAGGTCCCGCTCACCCTGCGGGAGGTGTGCGGGCTGACGACGGACGAGATCGCCGGGGCGTTCCTGACCGCGCCGGCGACGATGGCCCAGCGGATCGTACGGGGAAAGGCCAAGATCCGCGACGCCGGTATCCCGTTCGCCGTCCCGGCCGCCGCCGACCTCCCGGAGCGGCTGGGGTCGGTGCTGGCGGTCGTGTACCTGGTGTTCAACGAGGGGTACTCGGCCACCTCCGGCGGGGCGCTCACGCGGGCCGACCTGTCGGGCGAGGCCATCCGCCTGGGGCGGCTGGTGGTCGAGCTGCTGCCCGACCCGGAAGCCGTCGGCCTGCTCTCGCTCATGCTCCTCCACGAGTCGCGCCGCCACGCGAGGGCGAGCCCGGACGGCGACGTCGTGCTGCTTGAGGACCAGGACCGATCGACCTGGGACGCCCGGCTGATCGGGGACGGGCGGGCACTGGTGGAGCGGGCTTTGGGCACCACGCAGTTCGGGCCGTACACGCTCCAGGCGGCCATCGCCGCCGTGCACACGTCGGCCCCGACGGCCGCGGCCACCGACTGGCGGCGGATCGCGTCGCTGTACGACGCGCTGCTCGCCATAAACCCGTCGCCGGTGGTGGAGCTGAACCGCGCCGTGGCGGTAGCGATGCGGGACGGGCCCGAAGCCGGGCTCCACCTGATCGACCTCATCCTCGGCCGCGGCGACCTCGCCGAGTACCACCTCGCCCACGCCGCCCGCGCGGACCTGCTCCGCCGGCTGGGGAGGCGGGACGACGCCCGGGCGGCTTACGAGCGGGCCCTCGCGCTGGCGCGGCAGGAGCCGGAGCGGCGGTTCCTGATGAAGCGACTAGCACAATTCTGAGGATTCCGCCGCTTTCCTGTCCCACCTCATGCCGGTCGGCGTCCCTCGTCGTCGACGATTCGAAAAAAACTTCCACCGTGTGTCGATCCGCGGCCGGCCCGTTCGACTATTGGGTGACAAGCCGGCCGGCCCGCGCCGGTTGACCGGTTGCCGAACGGCGTTCGCGTACGAGGAAGCCCATGGTACGGCAGAAGATCACCCCCTTCTTGTGGTTCGACGACCAGGCCGAGGAGGCCGCCAACTTTTACGTCTCACTGTTCCCGGACTCCGCCGTCACCGGCGTCACTCCGGGGCCGGGCGGGGCGGCACTGGTGGTGGAGTTCCGGCTCGCCGGGCTGCCATTTCTCGCCCTGAACGGCGGGCCGCTGTTCAAGTTCAACGAGGCGATTTCGCTCTCGATCGACTGCCACTCGCAGGCCGAAGTGGACGACCTGTGGGAGAAGCTCTCCGCCGGCGGGTCGAAGGGCCAGTGCGGGTGGCTGAAGGATAAGTACGGGCTCTCCTGGCAGGTGGTGCCCTCCGTACTACCGGAACTCCTGGAGTCCGCGGATCGTGGGAAGTCGGCACGGGTGATGGACGCGATGATGCGGATGACCAAACTGGACATCCGGGCACTTCAGGACGCGGCCGACAAGGAGTAAGGGCGTGGTCGGCCAAACACTACGGGGAACGCGATGAAATTCATGCTGCTCATGTACGGGACCGAGAGCTGCTGGACGGACGAGGAGCGGAAGGACTGCATGATCGAATCCCTGCGCGTCTGCGATCAGCTGGCCGCCCAGGGTAAATTCATCGCGACGTCCCCACTCCAGTCGGTGACGACGGCCGCGACCGTTCGCGTGCGGGACGGCCGGCCGCTGCTTACCGACGGCCCGTTTGCCGAGACGACGGAGCAACTCGGCGGGTACTTCTTGCTGGACCTGGCAGACCTCGACGAGGCGATCGCGGTCGCCACCCGGCTCCCGCCCGCCACCAAGGGGACCGCCGAGATCCGTCCGCTGTTCGCGCTCGACGGTCTGCCCCCGAGGCGGCCGCTCCCGTCCGGCTCGAGCGATCCGAACGGCACGCCGTTCATGCTCATCTGCTACGACGACGAAGCGGCGTGGCAGTCGGCCGGCCCGACCGCCCTACGGGAAGCCATGGCGGAGGCCGCCGCGCTCGCCCACCAGCTGAGCGACGCCGGTCAGTACCTGATCGCGTCGCCGCTCCACCCGGCGGCGACGGCCACGTGCGTGCGGGTGCGGGCCGGCAAGCGGGAGATCACCGACGGCCCATTCGCCGAGACGCACGAGGTGCTCGGCGGGTTCTATCTGATCCTGGCCGATTCTCGCGACGCGGCACTCCGGGTCGCCGCCCAACACCCCGGGGCCCGGCACGGCGCGGTCGAGGTCCGACCGCTCTTCGATCTGTCCGGGCTGCGGAAATTTGTTTCGATTTCGTAAGCCGCTGTCGATTTCCGGGCCGCCCGTTCGACTAGATGGTGGAAGAGAGGACGGCGGTCAAACGAGTCCCCCGTTCTCACACCAACCAGATGACGAGGGAGAAGGCATGACCGGCACCACCATCGCCCCGTACCTGTTCTTCGGCGGCCGCTGCGAGGAGGCCATCAACTTCTACCGCACGGCCCTGGGTGCGGAGGTCGAAATGCTGATGCGGTTCGACGAGAGCCCGGAGCCGCCCCCGCCCGGGATGCTGCAGGCCGGGTTCGAGAAGAAGGTCATGCATGCCTCGTTCCGCGTCCGCGGGGTCCCGCTCATGGCGTCCGACGGGTGCGACGACAAGTCGAGGTTCGACGGCTTCCGGCTCGCCCTCACCGTCCCGACCGAGGCGGACGCGAGGCGGGCGTTCGAGGCCCTGGCCGACGGCGGGAGCGTCCGGATGCCGCTCGCCAAGACCTTCTGGTCGCCGTGCTACGGGATGGTCACCGACCGGTTCGGCCTCGGGTGGATGGTCATGGTCCCCGGCCCGCCGAACTGACGGGGCGGGGCCACCAACCGCCCACGCGACGAAATGGAACATGTGTGTACAACCCCGCACCGGCGGGGGGTTCTGGTTCGCCCTTACCCCAATGGGAGTTCGACATGATGCGACGGATGTTGACCGGCGGCCTGATGCTGATCGCCCTGACCACCGTTAGCCGCGGCGACGACGCGCCCGCCAAGGCCCCGCCCGCCCACCCGGGGCTGGAGCGGCTGAAGAAGCTGGCCGGCACCTGGGTGGAGGCCGACAAGGCCGGCCAGCCAACCGACAAGGTAGTGTCCGTGGTCCGGGTGACCGCGGCCGGGTCGGCCGTCCACGAGACGCTGTTCCCCGGCCAGCCGCAGGAGATGATCTCGGTCTACCACCTGGACAAGGGCGATCTGGTGATGACCCACTACTGCGCCCTGGGTAACCAGCCGCGGATGAAGGCCGACCCGGCCTCCTCGCCGAACAAGATCCGGTGGGCATTCGCCGGCGGGACGAACCTGGACCCGGCGAAGGACATGCACATGCACGAGGCGACGGTCACGTTCGTCGACGACGACCACATCGAGATCGCCGGGGTGGCCTGGGTCGACGGAAAGCCGTCGGACAACCACTGCGGCCAGATGAAACTTGTCCGCAAGAAGTAGGCCTGCTGGTTGGCGATTACCGCGGGACGGCATGACAGATAAACCGGGTGGGGGTCCGCTCCGGCGGACCCCTGCAGATTGGAGATCGAAGGACTAGTACCGGCATCGGGATCTCAGGGTTGTTTAGTGTGTTGATCTTGGCAAGCAGGGCACGCGCGGGTATCCGGGGGGCGGGAATCGCCCCCGGAGGCCTTGGTATGGATACCGCACCCGCGCTGATGGACGTCTTCGCCACCATCCCCGACCCCCGGGCCGCCTCCGGCCGCCGGTACCCTCTCCCGGCCGTCCTGAACCTGCTCGCCGTGGCCACCTTGGCCGGGATGCGGTCGCTCGAAGCGATCACCCAGTTCGCCCGGGACCACGGGGTCGCCCTGACCCACGCCCTCGGGTTCCGGTCCGGTCGGACCCCGTGCAAGGCGACCTTGTCCAACCTCCTCCGTCGGCTCGACGTCCGGGCGTACGAAGCGGCCCTGTCCCGGTGGATCCGGGCCCGGTGCCCGGACCTCGGGGACCAACTCTGCTTGGACGGGAAGACCGCCCGGGGGTCCAAAACGCGGAACCTGCCCGGGGTCCACCTCCTGGCCGCGTATGCTCCCCAGGTGGCCGGGGTGGTGGCCCAGATCCGGGTCGACCGGAAGACGAACGAGCACAAGGCCGCCCTCGAACTCCTCGGCGTTCTCCCGGTCGCCGGGAAGGTGGTCACCGGGGATGCCATGTTCGGCCAGAAGGACGTCTGCCAGGCCGTGTTCGACGCCGGCGGGGACTACCTGTTCACGGTCAAGGACAATCAGCCCACCCTGCACTTCGACATCGCCGCCATGTTCCACGACTCGGCGGCCTTTTCCCCCCTACCAACAGAAGATCTGGGCGTCTGAGCAGGACACCTGCACCACCCACTCGAAGGGGCACGGGCGGGTCGAGACCCGGACCCTGACGGCCACCCCGGCCCTGTCCCAGTACCTCTCCGCGTGGCCCGGGGTGGGCCAGGTGTTCCAGCTGCACCGGACCCGCCGGTTCGCGGATGGGAAGGTCGAGCAGGAGGTCGTGTACGGGATCACCAGCCTGGACCCGGCCGAGGCCAACGCCGCCCGGTTACTGGACCTGAACCGGTCGCATTGGTCGATCGAGAACAACTTCCACCGGGCCCGGGACGTGCAGTTCGGGGAGGACGCCGGGCAGGTCCGATCCGGGGATGGTCCGCAGATCCTGGCGGCCACCCGGAACGCCCTGAACCACCTCGTGGCGGCCCACAACATCCCGAGCTTGGTTGCCGCCATGCGACGGTTCGTGATCCGACCGCTCGAGGCCCTCGGGCTACTCAAGGCCATCCCCGAGAACTAAACGGCCCTGATCGGGATCTAACTGCCCGGCAGGGGCACGAACCGGGCCGGGGTACTAAAATCGGGCGCACGGCAGGCGAAACCGCGCGATCCGTGCAACTTGTGGTAAGTGGTTTCGCCTCGTTTTGCATAGATTTCCGCACGCGTTGTGTGCCGGACCTGCCATGTGCGGAAATGTTGTCCACGGCAAGTAGCGAGACGGTCAGCAGCTCGGGCAAGTCGTCACTCACCGGGTTGTCATCAAGCCGGCGTTCGAAGACGGGCCGAATCAGGCCAGCTGGGCGCGACCCGACGGATCCGGATTTCCTCGTCCACGACCGCCAGGTCGTCGGCCAGGTCCGTCCCGGCCCGGTCGTCGCGGGCACTCGGGGAGTTGCGCATCTTCCGCCTCTCGTGTGCCCGCCGCCGGTCTACTCCCCGCTTCGCGGTCAGGGCGACCCGGCGGGCGACTCCGTGGAGCCACCTGCCGACCGCCTGCCGGCGGATCGTGCCGGACTTCCGGGCGAGGACCAGGAACGCGGCCTCATTCTCTCCGGTCGTGAACCGCTGTAGGAGTTCGGCGTCGGTGACGTTGGCGCCCCTCTCGGGGCCTGGGCCGGACATGTGCCGGAGGACGGTGCCGATCGGGGTACGGGTCATCGGAACACCTCTTGTCGGGGCCGGTCGCTACCGAATTAGCTGCCGGCCGGGTGCCGCCAGCGACTGCCGACCGGATCGGTCGGGGCAACCGAAGCAGGGGCAAAGTGACCTGCCGGCGATCAGGCGGGCGGCGGTGATCGTCGCCCGCGGTGGAGCAGGTGCGCGAGTCGCGCGCGTCGAGTTCGTAGAGTGTTCCGCGCGGAGATGGGATCAGGGATCGGTGTCGGTTCCTCAAGTCGGTCGCGTCCGAACCGCGGGTGAGCACGACGGCGATCCAGACCGTGGGCGCGAAGGGGTACGACGGATTCGCGGTCGCGCTGGTCAACGCCGCCGCCTGAGCAGCACCCCTCGGATCGCGCCCGCGAATCGACCGGGGCTGTCAAACCGGCGTGTTGCACGGGGTACGTCGGGGGGGTACTCTCACCGTCAGCGTCCCAACAGGCGTCTGCCCTCTTCGTCGAAGATACTCTTCCCGACACAGGGCCGGCGGCCAGGTCGTGGGCGCTTTCGTCCGCTCGCCCCTGAGGTCCGAACCATGCGACTCTCCCGGTTCGCTCTGATCACCCTGGTAATGAGTGGTTGCTCGAGGCCCCCCTCCGGCGGACCGGAGCAAACCCCGCCGGCACCGGTCGTTGCCGCCCCCCCGGCAGCGGCACCGGCACCCGCCGAGCCGCCCCTGGCGCGGACGTCGCCCCCACAATCAACCCCCGCCGCCCGGCCGGCTTTGAACCTCCACCGGACGGGCGCAACGGACGCCGCCGTGGGCGACTTGGGCCGCTCCCCGGATTTGTGGGAGGTGGACCTGTCCGACAACCCGCGGGTGACCGACGCCGCGCTCAAGGGCGTGGCCCGGTTGCAGAACCTCCAACGACTGAATTTGGCCAACACCGGGGTGACCGACGCCGGGATGCGTCACCTCGCCTCCCTCTCCAAACTGACCGTTGTGAATCTCGACTACACCCGGGTGACCGATGCCGCGGTGAAGCACCTGGCGGCCTGTACCGAGCTGAGCCACCTGCTCCTGTCCAAGACGGGGGTGACGGACGCCGGGCTGAAGGAGCTCGCGCCGTTCGCCAGACTCAGCGTGCTCGAACTGGCCGGCGACCGCGTCACGGACGCCGGGTTGAAAGCCCTCCCCCCCCTCCCCGAATTGATCATCGTGAACCTGGAGGGCACGCTGGTGACCGACGGGGGGGTGAAGGAACTGGGGCGGTACCCGAAGCTCCTCTCGCTCACCCTGAACCACACCGACGTCTCGGACGCCGGGCTCGAGGCGCTGCCGGAGGCGGCGGAACTCCGGGGCATCCTTCTGAACGGGACGAAAGTGACCGACGCGGGCCTGACCGCGCTCGCCCGCCACCCGAAACTGGGGGCGGTGCACCTCGAATCAACGGCGGTGACGGACGCCGGGCTCGAGGCGATCGCCCGGTTGAAAGCACTCCGGGAGGTGTACCTCGACGGGAGCCGGGTCACCCGGGCGGGCCGGGAGCGATTGAAACGCCTCCGCCCGGACGTCGGCATCGTCGGGAACAACGTCGTGATGTAAGGGTTACGGGTCGGGGAACTCGGCCCGCCGCCGTCATTCCCCGTCCGGCTCGGCCGCCGCTCGCGCCTCCAGAAACCCCCGGGCGTGCGTCTTGAGAAGGGGACGCCCCGCCTCCGCGCCGGCGCACCGCTTCCAGTGCTCGACCGCCCGGTCCTTGAGGCCACGGTTGCTCAGATACCATCCGACGAACAGCTCCGCGTCGGGGCGCACTTCGGCAGGGAGCCGGTCGACCGCCTTCTCGATTGCCGCGGCATCCGGGGGGATCGCGCGGGCGTAAAATCCCTGAAACATCCGGATAACATCCGCCAGAGTGTACTCCTTGCCGGGAGGGAGGGTGGGGCGTTCCCGGAGGAACTGGTCCCTGCCCGCCCGGTCCCCGGCTTCGTCCGCCGACAGGGCGGCGAATAGCGACGTCAGGTCATTCGGTTCGATGTGCTTGGCCGCATCGAAGAACTCCCGCGCCTTGACCCGGTCGCCGGTGAGCAGGTGGAATCGGCCGGCTGCGAACGCCTGGCTGTCGTGGACGGGACGGTGGGGGGCGAGGAACGACCGGGCCGCCCGTTCGGCGTCCGCCCGGTTCATCTTCCCCGTCAGCCGGGTGGCGAAGTACCAGTCGAGCGCCGGCCCTCCGTACCCGGCCGCACTCCGGTACAGGTCTTCCGCTCGGCCCCACTGGCGCAACCCTTGCTCGCACCGCGCGGCGACCAGCAGGCCGAACGCGGCCCCGCTCCCGGCCGCCGCCAGCGCGTACGGTTCGGCCCGCTTGAAGTCCTTTTTCGCCATGTAGTGCTCGGCCAGGATCGTCCGGGTCTGGGCGTGTTCGAGCCCGGTATCCTCATGTTCCAAAGACGCTTCCAGCGTTTCCCGCCACGCCTCCTCCTGCCCGGCCGCCAGGTAGGCCGCGCCCAACTTCCGGTACGTCGCCCCGTCCGGTGAGAGCTTGAGCGACCGCTGCCAACACCGGACCGCATCCACATACCGTTTGTCGGCCAGGTGCCGCTCGCCGAGGGCCCGCTGGACGACGGCGAAATCGGCGTGCGTCCGTTCGATCTCCGGGAGGCGTGCGACGACCTCGGGTTCGGGCTGCCCGACGAGCGCCGCCAGCGCATACGGTGCGTTCGGGCTCAGGGCGCACAACTCTTTCCCCAGAGTCCACCGTTTCGAGACGTCTTCGCGGTTGATCTCGATCTGGCCGAGGAGATCGGCGTAGAGCCAGGTCACGTGACTGTTGGCCCGGATGACCTTGGGTACGGACGCGTTCCGGGCGGTCTTCTCGAGCAGCCAGAGGTAGAGCTTGGCCTTGTGGGCGGGGACGTCCGGGATCGAAATGGACTGGAGGACGCCCAGCGTGCGCCCGGGTGCCGTCCGCGGGTCGGACTTGAAGGTCTCGATCAGCCCTCTGAGTGGGTGGCCGCGGAGCGGGGGAAGCAGTTCGTTTGCGGTGTCGGCCGCGGAGGCGCCGAGCATCCACTCCAGGAAGTAAAGCCTCTGGAGGGCCTGGGTAAACCGGATCTCCTGGAGGAGACTCCCGAGCGCGGCCCACGAGGGCTCCCCGTTGTCGGGCTTTGGGGCCCCTTCCGCCCGGAGGGCGGCGTAGACGTCAGCCTCATTCGCGTCGCCGAGCGCGGCGGCAACCGCGCGGGGAAGGCCGGGCATTTCCGCGAGTCGGGCGGACAGGTTTTCAGAAAGCACTTCACCGCCCACGCGGGTGGTAGTGTGCTGGCTGCTGACCCCGCCGGTGTCGGCGAGCGCGTGGTGGACCCGATAGCACTCCGGGTTCGTGGCGAGGTATGCCCGGCCGGCGTTGAGCGTGACCACGGGCGTTTTCGGGTCTTCGACCGCCAGATACTGAAGCAGGCGGACGAGATCGGTATCCGCCTTCGCGCGAACGGCGGCGAGCCGGGACAGGTCGAAGTGGACGTAGGCGTCTGCCGCCTCGGCCCAGTCCGGCGGGGGAGGGGCGGCCGCGAGTTTCGCCGCCGCCGCGAAGTCGTCCTCGGCCAGCTTGTGCAGCCCGACCAGCGCGGCCGCGTACCCCCGCGCCCGCAGGCCCACCGGAGACTGCGGGTCCCGGGCCAGCAACCGCTGGGCGTAGAGCACCGCGCGGGCTTTGAACGCCGTCGGGGCCGCGCCCCAGTGGAACTCGGTCAGCAGGCCGAGGTTGGCGTACCCGCGGGCCAAGGCGGTCAGTAAGGCCGGGGACTCGCCCTTCGCCCGCACCTCGGCGTGGATCAGCCGGAGGGCGGCGAACTGATCGGTCTCCCGCATCCGGTGCAGGTGAGTCTCGGCCGCCGCCGGGACCGGGGCGTCGGACAGCCGAACCGGCCGCGCCGCGTGCCCGCCCGCTTCCAGCCACTTCCGTGTCATGCCGCGGGAAATCTCCTCGGCGGCCTCGACCGAGCGCCGGTGCGGAGGAGGTGACACGGCCAGGCGAGGGAATTCTCCTTTCCAGACCTGGTGCTCGGCCCCGGGTTCTCCGACCGTCAGCCTCCACGGTAGTACGGCCTCGCCGAAGTCCCGGAACCGGAATTGCCGGTGACCGGGAAGCCCCGCCGGGGCCGAGTCGCCGAGGACCGCGTCCTTGACGCGGAGGCCGAAGTCTTCCCGGGCGGCAAGCCACAACCCCTGGCGAATCAGTTCCCGTTTGAAGATGTTGGGGTAGGTCTGTAACTTTGGGTCGGTGTCGTCGGGGAGGAGGTAAATGACGTCGGCGAGCTCGGGCGGAACGGGCGCGAGTGGCCCGGGCACTTTTACGGGCTCCTGCACGGTCGTCAAAGGGATGGTGTCGCCGGGTTTCTCCTGTACCGACGGACCTACACTGGCGGTGCCGGCGGTGGTCGCCCCGGTCCGGTCTTGCAACAGGGCCATGCCGGCGACCAGGCCGCCCGCCGCGAGCAGAACGACGCCAAAGAGGGTCCATTGCCACACCGGCGTACGGGCCTTCCTCTTCGCCCGCTTCTTCTCCCCACCCTCCGTGGGTGGGTCCCCGGCGGGTGGGTCTGCCTCCCCGCGGGGGTTCTCCTCTTCGTCGGCGAACGGTTCTGCCATCACCAAGTCGTCCGACTCATCTCCTGGGGCGGGTCCGGCTTGGTCGAGGGACGGGGAGAGTGCGGCCCCACAGGACGGACAGACCGGGCGGGGGTCAGCCGCACCCAGCTCACGACTGACGGATGTTCGGCACCTCGGGCAGGTGAGGATGACGGGTGGCATCGAAGGCTCCAACGGGCGGGACCGTCCCGGGGTGGGGGACGCCCGAGACACCGGTGTGCCGGACTATCGGGGAGAGTCCGACGGATCGACCGTGATTGTCACTGTCCCAGCGAGCGGAAGCAACAATGATTCGGCCGTCCGGTCCGGGATCGTGTCTTCCGGACGTGATGGGCCGATCGGTGGACTGGAACGACCGCGATCCCCCGGGCGAACGTCTGGGGTGAGACGATGGTGATCAGATCCTTGATCGCCGGCCCGAGTTTGGCCCCGGTAAGGATCCGGGCGCGGATAGCACGGTCTCCCGGTGACAACTGATACAGCAGCGGAAAATCCGCCCAGGGCACCCGGGCTACGGTCCGGCGGGTGGGGAGGGTGGCACGTCCGGCGGGGGCGGAACCGTGACCCGCCATACCCGGACCGACGGGTCGCCCCGCTCCGGGATGGCGAACACGTCCCCGCAGGAGGACACCAGAGTGCGACCGTCCGGGGTGACCGCGAGGGCCTTGATCATGGCGGGCAACTGGATTTCCGGTCGTGGCATCCCAGACCCGGAGCGTCCGGTCCCGCCCGCCCGAAACTACGTGCCGACCGTCTGCGAGGATGGTGGCGGCCTGAATCCCGGCCCGGTGCCGGCCGAACGTCAGAAGTGGCTGGCCGGTCTCGACGCCCCAAACCCGCGCGGTCCCGTCGATCGACGCCGACAGGGCCCGGGTGCCGTCGGGGAAAAAGGCCAGGCTCCGGCTCTGGCTGGTGCGGACCGCCTGGAACGATCGCTTCACCTCGCCCGTCTCCAGGGTCCACAACGTGACGGCGTTGTCCATCCCCCCGGACAGGGCGAGCTTTTCGTCGCGGCTCAGCCCGACGGCCAGGGCGTTCCACCCCACCGATGTCGGTGGGGTGGACCGTTGCATCGTCCGCTTCTCCAGATCGAGAGTCAGGAGCGACGTGTTGCCGGCCAGGGCGCGTTTCCCGTCGCGGAACGGAATCAACGCCGTGGGCACGACGGGCAACTCGGGGAAAAGGATGACACTTCTCGCTGGACGCGACACGGGGTCTGCTTCCCTCGTGCCCACGCCGAGCGCTATGCATGACCCAGAACGATCTGCCAGTTGGTCTTTCCGGCCCCGAAGGGGCCCACACGACCAAGGATGCCCGACCCGGGGTGACGATGTGGGTAATGCATCGCGCGGAGCGCGGGAACGAGGGGGGAGGGGAGTACCGGGGAGAAGGTGGCGTGGCGACCGAGACGGGTCGGTCTTCTCCTCCCGCGTCGCGGGGGCCGGACCACCCGGCCGGGATCCGGTCGCCCGATTCTTCCGACGGTCGGTCGGGGGTGCCCGCGGCACACGCCCGTTCCGGCCGCTCTCCGACGGACCCCGCCCCGGTCACCCGGTCGTGGCAGGATTTGTCAGTGTTTGGCAGCCCTGGGGCCCTTTTTTCCTCCTCCGGGGCCCGCATCCCCACCCCCGGCTCGGCCCCGGGGGTCGGAGGGGTCCGCGGGCCTCCCGGCCCGGGCACGCCCGCAGGCGGGGACGGCACTCCCACCGCGGGCTCCGGGTTCGGCGAGGGGTCGGGCGGCCGCCCCGCCTCCGGGCCGCCGCCGG
>JAQGHQ010000538.1 GCA_028288765.1 Gemmataceae bacterium
AGTTCGGCGGGTCTGGGCATAATGCCCTCAAGTCCCGGGTGACCTTGTCCGCTGGGGTCGGCACCCCCACCTCCACCAATTCCACCACCCGTACCTTCCCGCCCAGCCGTCGGATCGTGTCTGCCGCCGCCACGAGCTTTACCCCGCCCAGATCAATCGCGGTGAAGCCGGTCGTAGCAACCGCCGTGGCGTCACGCGGGCCTTTCAACACGGCATCGGAGTGTGAAAACTGTCGGCGACGGATCGCAATACCGCAATACCCACCACCCAAAAAAATGCAAGAAAATTACCTTGTATGCCTGGGATCGCTCGGTTAGTCATAAGCGAGAGACTCGCGGGTCGACGCATCACCCTCCCAGTTCGTGAGGCATGCTCTCCCTCGCGGGAAATCCGACCGGCCGGACCGGGCCTCGCACCCGGACCGCCCGGCCGATCCTTTCTCGCGGCCATTCTTCCACGACCCTCCATCCCGTCGAACCGGTCCGAGTCTGTCGGTGTCCTCTCACTTCCGTCCGAGTTCGAGGAGGTCTCATGCGACTCGCATCGCAACGATTTCGTCGTTCCGGGTTCACGCTGATCGAGCTGTTGGTGGTGATCGCGATCATCGCGATCCTGATCGGGCTCCTCCTGCCGGCCGTCCAGAAGGTCCGCGAGGCCGCCGCCCGGGCCAAGTGCTCCAACAACCTGAAGCAGTTCGGCCTCGCCCTGCACACTTACCACGACACCAACAACGCCTTCCCCAAGGGGGGGAGCGGCGGGTGGGGGGCGGACAAGGGGAGCTGGATCCTGTACGTCCTACCGTACATGGAGCAGGACAACCTCTACAAACAGGTGACCGGGATCCCCGGGTTCTTCGACCCGAACACGAACGGCATGTCCCTGGCCCAGTCGGCGAAAGTCCTCCCCGCCCCGCTCCCGTTCGCGCGGTGCCCGAGCGACGGGTTCGACACGACCAACCCGATGTACACGAATTACCTTGGGTCCATGGGGCCGCAGTGCAACCCCGGCCAGTGCGGGGCCGATTTCGACGTCAACTGTAACCGGCCCGACTGGGGGTACACGAAAAGCGCCGACCACGGGGACACGACGGACCCCTCGCAGGTCCGCGGGATCTTCAACCGGGGCGGGGCCGTCATCACCATGGCGAGCGTGACCGACGGGTTGTCGAACACGCTCATGGTCGGGGAGACGCTGCCCGAGGTGTACGAGGCGATGCGGTACGGCCCGGCCACGGGCTGGGCCGATGCGTACGGCGGGACGGCCTACGGGAAGACCACCGTCCCCCTGAACTGGAAGGTCGCCAAGGCGACCGCCGGGACCTGGACCGGGGACTGCTCATCCAGTTGCCCCGGGACGGACCCGATCAACTGTATGTGGAACTGGGGGATCACGTGGGGGTTCAAGTCGAACCACACGTCGGGGGCGAACTTCGTCTTCGCCGACGGGTCCGTCCACTTCATCACTAACGGTATCGACATGAGAACGTACAATCTACTCGGATGTCGTAACGACGGACAGCCCGTGACCCTCCCGTGAGCCCGGACCGGTCGCCCGGATCTCTTCCCGCCTCCCCCCGCCCGCGGGGGCCATCCATCCATTCGTTATCGAACGGAGGTTCCATGAAATTCGTCACCCGGGGTTGCGGGTTCATCGTCCTGGCTCTCGCCCCCCTGTTAGCCGGGTGCGGAAAGGAGAACCCGGTCAAGGTCAGCGGGACGGTCACCCTCAAGGGGCAACCGGTCGAGGGGGCCTCGGTCCAGTTCGTCCCCGTGGCCGGGGGCGGCCGCCCGGCGGCCGGGACGACCCAGACCGACGGGGGGTTCAGCCTGACCACCTTCCAGGACAAGGACGGCGCCCTCCCCGGTGAGTACAAGGTGGTCGTCGTCTACAACCCGCCGGTCCGCACCGGGCCGGCCGAGAATACCGAACAGGGCATGAAACAGGCCATGCAACTGCAGGAGAAGGCGAAGAAGGAAAAGCCGAAGTACGTGATCCCGGCGGCGTACTCGCACCCGTCGTCGACCCCGGTCAACCAGAGCGTGCCGGCCGACGGCCCGGTCACGATCGACATCAAGTAACCCGGGCGACCTCCCCCGGGGAAGGTGCGCACCGGCACGCGGGCCGAGACTTGGCCCGCGTCGTCCCGCCGTCGACTTACTCGTCCTCACCTCAGGCGATCGATGCTCAGTGGGTCCGAATTCCGGGCACGTGGGCCCCGGACCTTGGAACTACGGATGCTAGAAAAAGGTCCTCGTCCTCCGCTCCCCGGGGAGATCTCATGCGGAAGGTTTTAGGCGTGGGTGGTGGACTCCTGGTGGCGGCCGTCGCCCTGGGTTTCCTCGTCCCGGCTGTGCGGTACAAGCTATCGGGCCGCCTGGCCGGCGAGCCGGTGGTGGAGGGGCAGCCGGTGGGGTACTGGCTGTACGTGATCGGGGAGGGGGGCACCAAGGAGGAGCGGGCCGGCGCCGCGAGAGCTCTCGGGCATCTCGGCCGGGGGGCGCCCCCCGGGGTCGCGCCGGCGCTCGCCCGCGCGCTGGCCGACCCCGGGCCGGAGGTCCGGAGGAACGCGGCCCTGGCCCTCGGCCAGGTCGGGGCCGAGGCCGCCCCACTCCTGGCGGCGCTCGCCGACCCCGACGGGGAGGTCAGGGCGGCCGCGGCGAGTTCCCTGGGGGAACTCCGGCCGGCCGACCCGGCCGCGATCCCGGGTCTGCAGAAGGCGGCCGCCGGCGACCCCGACGTCCTCGCCCGACTCGCCGCGATCGCCGCCCTCGGGCGGTACGGGGACCAGGCCGCGGTGCCGGTGCTGGTCGACGTCCTCAAGGAGAACGACACCAACCTCGGCAGCCCGCACGAGTTCGCCGTCGCGGCCCTGAAGGAGGTCGGCCCCCAGAGCCTGCCCGCGGTGACCCGGGCGTTGGGCCGGGCGGAGCCCCGGGCGCGGATCGGCGCCCTCAAAGTCCTGACCCGGTTCGGGGCGGCGGCCCGGCCGGCGATCCCGGAGGTGGAGGGGCGGCTGGCCGACGAAGACCCCCTGGTCCGGCTCGAGGCGGTCCAGTGTCTGTGGGCCATCGAGCGGAGCCCGGGCCGGGCCACCCGGGCGGCCCTCGCGCACCTGCGGGCCCCGGAGGCGAACCCCCGGAAGCGGCTCCAGACCCGGGCGAAGGCCCTGTACATTCTGGGCGAGGTCGGCCCGGAGGCGAAGCCGGCCGTGCCGGACCTCCTCACGATTCTGAAGGACGACCCGGAGAGTGCGATCCGGATGTACAGCGCCCAGGCGCTCGGCAAGATGGGGCCGGACCCGGCGATCCGGGAGGCCCTGACCGCGGCGGCGAAGAACGACAAGGACCCGGACGTGTGCCGGGCGGCCAACGAGGCCCTGAAGACGGCGGGCCGGCTGTGACGTACCGCGCGTTCTTAATAATGTCCCGGAGCCACGCGACTCCCCCCCGGCTCCCGATCCCCCAGGTCCCCGGTCATGTCCGCGTCGAAGCGGTTGCTCGCACTCGCCGTCCTCTCCCTGGCGGGCGTCGTCTTCTACCTCTACTCCCGGCCCCCCAAGGCCGACCCGGACGAAGACCTCGCCCGGGGCCAACAGGCCGTCCGCCGGCACGACGTGCCGGAAGCCCAGCGGATCGTCCGACTCTTGCTCGACAACGGGCACCCGGCACACGCCGCCCTGCTGCGCGGCGAGGTGTACTACCGCGGTAAGCAGTTCGACCAGGCCGAGGAGCAACTCGCCCGGGTCGACGGCGAGAGTCCGCTGTTCCCCCAGGCCGCGACCTTCTTCGGGCTCTGCCGGCTCCAGAGGTACGACCTCCGACTGGCCGAACAGCTGTTCCGGCGTGTGCTCGAGGTTCAGCCGGACGCCGTCGAGGCCCACCGCGGGCTGGCCGACGTCTACTTCGCCCTCGGGGCCATGTCTCGCGCCCAGGAGGAGATGGAGACGGTCGCCCGGCTCGACCCGGCCGACGCCCGCCCGTGGTTCTTCATGGGGAGCTTTTACTCCGACGTGGGGCTCCGGGCGGAGGCCGTGAAGGCGTACGAGAACGCCCTCGCCCGGGCGACCGGACCGGACGCCGCGGCCCGGGCCCGGTTCGGGCTGGCGGAGAGTCTGACGAAGTTCGGGGACCACACCCGCGCCCTCCAGGTGCTGGCCGAGCTCCCGCCGGACCAGGCGGCCGCGCCTGAGGCGACCGTCCTGCGGGCCGAGGGGTTGGCCCGGCAGGGGAAGCCGGCCGAGGCCGAACTCCTGCTCGCCCCGCTGCTCGACGAGGCCCGACCGCCCCCGGCCGCGCTGACCGTCGCCGGCCGGGTGGCGTTCGACGCCGGGATGTACGACCGGGCCGCGGGCCGGCTCGACCGGGCCGTCCGGCTGGACCCGGCGAACTACGACGCGAACTACCTCCTCGCCCAGACGTACACCCGGCTGGGGCGGGCCGCCGACGCCGCCCGGCAGCAGACGCGGGCGGACCAGGTCCGGAACGACCTGCGACAGATGAGCCTGCTCACCGACCAGGCCGGGGCGCGGCCGTGGGACGCGGCCGTCCGCGACCGACTGGCCGAGATCACCCGCCGATTGGGGAAGAGCGAGATCGCGGAGAAGTGGGAGCGGGCCGCGAAAGCCTGCCCCCCGCGCTAAGCCCCACACCAGGAGCGGAATTGTGACGTGTTCGCCTGTTCGCCGCGGCCTCTCCCGGGCGGCCACAGCCCT
>JAQGHQ010000556.1 GCA_028288765.1 Gemmataceae bacterium
TGGCACGCCTCTGTTCCTCGGAGGGGTTTTTGGTTCACGAGAATGCTCCGGGAAAACGGGTTTCCCGTTACCATAGTGACCACCTTTGGGTGACACCTGAGTGACCACCTTTGGGTGTCATCTGTCCCCGAGCCGTGGACATGCCACCCGCCGCCAAGCTGCTCATTCGTCCGCAGAGGCGAAGGGTAGCGGTGGCTGTTTTTCGGATCGTCACGACGATCGCCGCTCCAACCGACCAGTGTTCCGACCTGGCCCGGGACATCGACTTCCAAACCCGATCGCTCGCGGGAACCGGTGAACGGGCCGTAGCTGGACGGAGTACCGGGAGGCGGGGATGTATTACCTTGGCTGGGTCGGATGCCCCCACTGCGACTTCCGGTCACGGGTGTGCGTTGAGGTCGAAGACTCGATCCCCGAGGGCCGATGTATCGTCGTCCTGTGCCCCAACGACAATAGCGCACACCGGTTCTCCCTGGCCCGAATGCAGCTGGTCGCGGAATGCCCCCGGGGCTCCAGCCCAAGAAGCTGGAGGCATTCGAACAGCCCAGCCACCAGACCGCCGGGCGACCTGGAGTCCGTGGCGTTCCCCGCGCGTGGCTCGGGTTCGCAATCGCCGGGCTCGGGGCCATCGGCACCACAGCCGCCGTCATCGCTTGGCTGGTGTTCCACTGAGCCGAGGCGTGGCTATCCTGATCAGATGGGATACGGCGAAAGGAGTCTGAAGAAGTCTTCGACCCGCGAACCGAATCGAGGGGCCCTTCTCGGTCCTCGACCGAAGTAGACCTGACAGGCAAAGCCGCCTGGTATAGTCATGACGGGCGAACGCGGATCGGGCTCTCGCCCTGAACTACACACGGCCGCCGCTCCGCGGCTTCCGATCTCTTCGCCTCGGAGAGGCGGTCGTCCGTAGCCCAGGGCGGGAGCCCTGGGCGGGCGAACGCGAATCGGAGTGGTCAGCGACCGGCCACTTGCTGAGCAGCTGTGTGAGCCGGGGCTGCCAACCTCGATCGCGTGCTGGGGGCTGCCAAACCCTGCCAAAACCTGCCACTGGGGTCGAAATGCCGATCACCAAACCGTTGTCGGACTGCCAATCCCTGCCAAAACCTGCCAACCGACGGCGGCCCGACAATCTAATCGCCCTGGGGACTGTCCAACCCCGCCACCGACCAGCGGCGCGAGCTGCAACCGCTCTGGAGACTGCCAAACCCTGCCAAAACCTGCCACCGGGGTCGAGAGGCCGGGGATCGCCCCACCTTTCCAATCCCGTGTCCCGTCTCCTTCTCGTCGCCGCCGGGGTTCTCGTTACGGCCCCCGGTCTCCGCGCAGCTGATCCGGCCCCCGTTCGTCCCAATATCGTGTTCCTCCTCGGCGATGACTGGCGGTGGGACACGCTCCGGTGCGCCGGTAACGCGGTCGTGAAGACCCCGCACCTCGACTCCCTTGCGGCCGACGGATTTCGGTTCACGCAGTGCCGCGTGACCACCTCCATCTGCTGCGTGTCGCGGGCCTCGCTACTCACGGGTCAGCACATGGCCCGCCACCTGATCGACCGGTTCGGCCTGCCGCTCTCGCCCGAAGCATTCTCAAACAGCTACCCGGCGATCCTGAAAGCCGGCGGGTACTGGACGGGCTTCATCGGTAAGTACGGGGTCGGCCAGCCGCCCAAAAACGGGTTCGACTTCCAGCGTGTGTACGAAGGTGTCCACTGGATGCCCGACGGAACCGGCGAAAAGATCCACGTCACCGAGAAGAACGCGCGCGATTCGCTCGCCTTCCTGAAGGCGCGCCCGAAGGAGAAACCGTTCTGCCTGTCGGTCTCGTTCTTCGCCCCGCACGCGGAGGACAAGGCCCCTGAACAGTATCTCCCCCAACCGGGGAGCGCGAAGCTCTACGAGGGGGCAACGATCCCGGTTCCCCGAACGGCAACCGAGGAGCATTTCAAGCAGCTCCCGCCATTCCTCTCAACAGATCAGAATGAGGGCCGGGCTCGGTGGGAAAAGCGATTCGACACCCCCGAGAAGTTCCAGACGTCCATGACCAACTACTACCGCCTCGCCACCGAGGTGGACGAGGCGATCGGGCGGATCGTTGCGGAGCTGAAGGGGCAGGGAGTGTACGAAAGCACTCTGATCGTCTTCACCGGCGATAACGGCTATTTCCACGGCGAGCACGGGCTGGCGGACAAGTGGTATCCCTACGAGGAATCGCTCCGGGTGCCGCTGATCGTCCGCGACCCCCGTCTTCCCAAGAATCGCCGCGGGAAGACCTCCGACGCGATGGTGCTCAATATCGACATCGCCCCGACCCTGCTCGCGGCGAGCGGTCGGACGGTACCGGCCGGCATGCAGGGCGAGGACCTGGCCCCACTGTACCTCGCCGCCACGCCTCCGGCCTGGCGCACGGAGTTCTACTACCAACACCCCGTGATCCTCGGGAAGGACCGCATCCCGCAATCCGAGGCGGTCGTCCGCCGGGAGATCAAATACACCTTCTGGCCGGACTACCGGTTCGAAGAACTCTACGATCTGAAAGCCGACCCGTATGAAGAACGGAACCTCGCCCGGGAACCCGCCCGGGCGAAAAGTCTGGACGAAATGAGGAAAGCGATGGAGACTTGGCGAGATCGCGTGAAGTAGCACCGGGGCGTCGCCCGCTGCTATACGGCAGGCGGACGGAGATCCGCCGAGTACGTCGACTTACCGTTTGACCAGCCCGTGCTTTGTCGAGATCCTCAGTCCGGCCTCGGTCTTCACCCCGAAGGGGTGGGACAACATAGCCCAGGGCAACGCCCTGGGCAGCCGGGCGGGCCGGAAGAGGAAGGTCGATGGCTCCGGAACCCAGGGCGGTGCCCGGGGCTATCCTGTCCCAGCCTTTCAGGCTGAAATCCCAGATCCGCCGATCGCTCGAGGATTTCGACAAAGCGATCGGCCCGGAGAGTTGCCGTGATGCGTTCGCTACCGCTGGTGTTCGCACTGACCGGAGTCGTAATCGCCTCCCCGGCCCTCGCTCAACCGAAGGCCGGGAAGACCGATTTCGCCCACGACGTCGTACCGGTCCTGAAAGCCCGCTGCGCAAAGTGCCACACCGATGGCACGTACAAGGGCGGGCTCTCGCTCGACACCCGCGAGTCACTGATGAAGTCGAAGGCCGTGGTGCCGGGAAAGTCGGCCGAGAGCGAACTCGTCAAGCGGATTACCAGCACCGACCCGGACGAACGCATGCCGCCGAAGGGTGATCCACTTACGCCGAAGGAAGTCGCCACCCTCAAGGCATGGGTCGACGACGGCGCGACGTGGGAATCCGGCTTCAGCTTCAAGCCGCCGGCCTACGTCGCCCCGCTCAAGCCCCGCCGCCCCCAGCTCCCCCCCGCCGTCGACGGCCGCGATCACCCGATCGACCGCATCCTCGACGCCTACTTTGCCGCGAACAAGGTATCGGCACCGCCCGCCCTTGACGACGGGGCGTTCGCCCGCCGCGTCTTCCTCGACCTGATCGGCCAGCTCCCCGCCCCGGCCGATCTCGACGCCTTCCTGGCCGACAAGGCCCCGGACAGGCGCGAGAAGCTCGTTCGATCACTGCTCGCCGACAACCGGGCGTACTCCGACCACTGGCTCACATTCTGGAACGACCTCCTCCGGAACGACTACGTCGGCACCGGCTATATCGACGGCGGCCGGAAGCCGATCACCAATTGGCTGTACGCCTCGCTCGCCGAGAACAAGCCGTACGACCGCTTCGTTCGCGAGCTCATCGCCCCGAGTCCGGATTCGGAAGGATTCGCGAAAGGGATCAAGTGGCGCGGGGCGGTGAACGCCAGCCAGGTGACCGAACTCCAGTTCGCCCAGAGCATCGGGCAGGTCTTCTTCGGGGCGAACCTGAAGTGTGCGTCGTGCCACGACAGCTTCATCGACGCCTGGAAGCTCGACGACGCTTACGGCCTCGCCGCAGTGATCGCCGACAGTCCGCTCGAAGTCCACCGCTGCGACAAGCCACAGGGACGCAGCGCCGGCCCGAAGTTCCTTTTCCCCGAACTCGGGACGATCAGCGCGACAGCTCCGAAAGCCGCGAGACTTCAGCAACTCGCCGCCCTGGCGACGCATCCCGATAACGGCCGGTTCTCCCGCACCATCGCCAACCGGCTCTGGCACCGGCTCATGGGCCGGGGGATCGTCCAGCCCGTGGACGTGATGGGGAGCAAGCCGTGGTCGGCCGACCTGCTCGATTACCTCGCGGTCTACCTTGCCGACAACGGGTACGATCTGAAGAAGCTGATCGGGCACATCGTCTCCTCCCGGGCGTACCAGTCCCGTGCGGTCCCGGTGGAGAAGGAGCTCACGGGCGACGACTACATCTTCCGCGGACCGGAATTGAAGCGCCTGACCGCCGAGCAGTTCATGGACGCCGTCTGGCAGATCACGGGCACCGCGCCGGCCAAGCCGGCCGGGCAGATGACGGCGAAACTGCCCGACTTCCCGGCCTCGACGCCACCGGCCCGGCGGGTCGTGCGGGCTTCTCTCGTCGTCGCCGACCCGCTCATGCGGTCGCTCGGCCGGCCGAACCGCGAGCAGGTGGTGACCACCCGCCCGGACCAGCTCAGCACCCTCCAGGCCCTCGACCTCTCCAACGGGGCGATCCTGGCCGACACCCTGACCCGGGGGGCCGGGAACATCCTCAAGGCGAACCCGAAGGCGACACCTGATATCCTGACCGAAGTGATCTACCGCCAGGCATTCAGCCGTGAACCGACCGCCGGGGAATCGGCCGTCGCGCGAGACCTCCTCGGCCCGACCCCGACCCCCGAAACCGTTTCGGACCTGCTCTGGGTCGTCGTGATGCTTCCCGAATTCCAGCTCATCCGGTAGCGAGGAATTGCCATGATCGACACCGCCTTCTCCCGCCGCGATTTCTTGCGGGCGATGTCCGCCGCCGGGCTCACGACGATCGGCGCCGGCGCCCCCCAGCTGCTCGCCGACGAGCCGGTGAAGCACCCGAAGCCGACCGCCGACACCTGCATCCTCCTCTGGATGGGCGGGGGGATGGCCGCCCCGGACACATTCGACCCGAAGCGGTACACGCCGTTCGAGGTCGGCACCCCGGTCGAGAAGATCCTCTGCACCTTCCCGTCCATCGACACGGTCGTGGACAACATCAAGCTCACCCAGGGGCTCGAACACGTCGCCCGGGTGATCGACCGCGGCACGCTGATCCGGTCGCACGTCGTCGCCGACCTCGGGAACATCCTCCACTCCCGCCACCAGTACCACTGGCACACCGGCTACATCCCGCCCCAGACTGTCGCGTGCCCGCATATCGGCTCGTGGGTCGCGCGGGCCCGCGGGCCGAACAACCCGGCCATCCCGCCGTTCATCAACATCGGCCAGCGGCTCGAAGGGGTCGGCGAACAGGAAGAGCTCAAGGCGTTCACCACCGGCGGGTTCTTCGGCACCGAGTACGGGCCGTTCAACCTCCCCTTCCCCGACGACGCCACGGCGGCCGTCCGCCCGCCGAAGGGAATGACGGCGGAACGGTTCGCCGACCGGCAGAAGAAGTACAAGGAGCTGTTGAAGGCCGGCCCGCTCGGGGAGCTGGCGAGCGACCACCACCACGAATCAATGCTCAGGGCAGTCGACAACGCCCACCGCCTGCTCGGGAGCAAGGAGCGAGATGCGTTCGATCTGTCGAAAGAACCCAAAGACGTGTACGACGCCTACAACACCGGCCGGTTCGGGCTCGGCTGCCTGCTCGCCCGCCGGCTGACCGAGGCCGGGGCGCGGTTCATCGAGGTCACGACCGAGTATGTCCCGTTCCTCCACTGGGACACCCACGAGAACGGCCACGCCACCTACGCCCGGATGAAAAAGGAGATCGACCGGCCGGTCGCGCAGCTGGTGCTCGACCTGGAGAAGCGCGGCCTGCTCGACCGGACGCTCGTCGTGCTCGCGACCGAGTTCAGCCGGGACATGATGATCGAGGGGGTACCGGGGAGCAAGGCGGTGGACCAGTCCCGGGCGAAGACGGACGTGCTGAAGGAGAAGACCCACTACGGGCTGCACCGGCACTTCACCGGGTCCGGGTCGGTGCTGATGTTCGGCGGCGGGGTCAAAAAAGGCTTCCTGTACGGCGAAACGGCCCCCGAACGCCCACTCCTGACAACGAAGAACCCGGTGACCATCCGCGACCTACATGCGACCATCTTCGCCGCGATGGGGATCTCGCCGAAGACGGCGTTCGACGTCGAAAAGCGGCCGTTCTACGCGACCGAGGACGGGAAGGGTCAGCCCGTGACCGCCCTGTTCGCGAATAGACGGTGACCGGTCCGCGCCGGTCGCCGGTGCTCCTCACGGTTGAGGCGCCGGGCCGGGCATCACCACTTCACTGATTCCCCCGGGGGTGGCGAACTTCGTCCCCGTCCGCGGGAGTATCTGTTCCGCCGGGTCCGTCCCCGGGGGAACGTCCCGCCACCCCTCCCCGACACCGCCGCTCCGCCCGAGTTGCCGCCCGACTTCGAACAGGCGGTGCTGGTCCTCCCGGCTGAGCGTCAGACTGCCCGACGTCCTCACCTGGAACTCCTGCGGGACCGCCGTCACCCGGAACTCCACCCCCGTCTCGAGACAGTTCAGGTAGATCCGGTAGAGTTCGTCTCGGGCCTTCCCGTAGACGATCGACCGGAACGCCGCCGAAACCATGTTCCCCAGCTTCGGGCGGAGACACTGCGGGTCGGCGTATAGTTTCCCGTTGCTGATCACGTACAGGCTCGATCCGGCCGGCGCCTGGGCCCCGGGCACCCCCGCCATCCGGTTCAGATCGGCGACCATGAACGCCCGGAAGATCACCTCGTCGCTCGCCCCGCCGTCGACGTGAAGCTCGTCGTACCACTTCCCGTCGATCTCGACCGGGATCCGGACCGGCGGGAAGGCACCGGGGATCGAACTCGACGCGAGGATCACCTTCCGGTACAGGTCGGCGGCCTCCGGCGTCCCCCGCGCCGCGATCGCCCCCATGTCCCAGATGACCAGGCGGCGGGTGTCGATGTTCGTCGTCCCGACGTACAGCCGCCGCCCGCCCGCGTGGGCCTTGGCCACCTCGCACAGTAACTGGGGGGTGCAGACCTCCTCGATCCGCCTGGCGAGCGGGCGGGAGGTGAAGACCGCGTCGGCGAACGGGATGCGGAGTACCGAGCGGGCCCGGAGAATGTCGGCCCGTTCGACCCCGAGCATGTTCTCGCGCAGGGCGCCGTCGTACTCCGGGCCGAGATAAGCGAACGTGGACATCAGCGCCCCGGTGCTGATCCCGGTCACCACGTCGAACTGCGGGCGGGTACCCGTCTCGGTCCACCCGTTCAGCACCCCGATGCCGAACGAACCGTACAACCCGCCCCCGGAAAGGGCGAGAAAGTTGTACGGGCGGGCCCCCGGCGGGTGCTGCCCGGCACTGCGGCGGCGGAACTCGGCCTCCACCTCCCGCGTTACCCCCTTGGCGACCGGGGCGTGGGCGTCGGGGGGGGCGGACAGGTCGATCAAGTTCCGGTTGGCGGCGATCTGCGCGGGGACGCAGTTCCGCCGGGCGCACGCCGGGCTTGCGACCAGGAAGGCACACACCACGAGCCACATAGCCAGTCGGGCTCGCATCCTCACCTCCCGGACAACAGGCACGACCGGCAAGACCGGCGCACCAGTTCTCTTGTATCGGAATGTGGCAGGGAGGAAGTTGAGGACGAGTCAGGCGGTCGGGAAGAGTTTGACGAAAGATCCGGGAACGCCCGGCGGTCAATGCTGGTGGGGATGCGGGTGCGGGTGGTCTTGGCCGTCGGCGATGGCCCGGGCGATGACCAGCTGGGCCTGGTGAATCCCTTTCAGGCCACTGAGTTCGGACGCAAGGTGTTGCAGATCGGCCGCCGGCCCGCGGAGGACGATCACCTCCAGGCACAGGTCGTTGTCGAGGTGGACGTGCATGCTCGAGACGACCCGGTCGGCGTGGGCGTGCTGGAGGTCGAGCATCTTGTCCGTCAACCGCGTCCGGTGGTGGTCGTAGACGAGCGTCAGGCTGGCCGCCACGTTCGCCGCGTCCGTCGCCCACGCCGCGGAGGTTAGTTTCTCCCGGAGGAGCTGGCGGATCGCCTCGCTCCGGGTCGCGAACCGGCCGGCTTCGCAGAACTGATCGAACGCATCGAGCAGGTCCTTCTCCAGTGATACCGAGAACCGAACCAATTCGGACACGGGACGTCTCTCCCAGCTGATCGGACGACTTGCGAACCCTGGTTCCTACGCCGGCCGGGCGGGAACTTCCGCGCCGGCCGCCTCGTTCGTCTCCGGGCCGGAACTCCCGTTCGTATGCGGCGGGGGCAGCGGGGCCCCGGTCCGACGGGTCACCATCCGTTTGGTGTATTCCATCTCTCCCAGCGACGACCGGACCGCCAACCGCGCCTCCCGGATGAGTAGCACGGCCCCGGCGAACAGGGCGGTGGCCCCGAGCAGACCGAGCCCCACCGGGACCCACCCGAGAATCCCCTTCATGATGGCCGACAGCCCGATCGCCAGGCTCGACCCCACCAGGAAACTGATGGCGACGTAGAGCGTGATCAAGGCCGCCTGGAGGATACCGATCCGCTGCGCCTGCCGGGCGAACTGGTCGGCGATGTGGGCCCGCTTCTCCAGGGTGTCAACGTCGGACGTCTCTAACGGCGGCAGGTCCTCCGCCTGGGTGTGCAGCACGCGCACCCGGTCCACGATCCGGGCGAGCCGGTTGGATGTGGACAGGGTCAACGTGCCGGACGCCGAGATCAGCACCGCCGGCGTGATCATCGCGCCGAGAACCTCACCGGCCATCGGTGCGTCGAACAGCGGCCCCGCCACTTCCCACCCCCTTCCCCAGTATCAGGGTTAGAGTAGCAGGCGATGGCGGTTCGGCGCGGGGGAGGGAATGTGATCTGTCGCGGCGTCGCCGGTTCCAGGTTCCACGTTCCAGGTCCCAAGTTTCAGGTTCCAGGTTCCACGTTCCGCGTTGTTCGGTCGGTTCTCGGTGTTCGACTCCGGAAACGAGACAGCTTCGCCCCTCCCACGTTCTTAACGCGTGAGCGATGGGGGCCAATTCGTCGGGTGTCATTCGTGATCCACCTCGGCGGACTTGCCCGATCACCAGCCCGAAACCATTTCCTCATCGGTGAAGATCGAGCGGTCGGGCAAGATTTCCAGAGCAGCTCACGGAAATCGAATGAGACCCGGGGATCTCGTCCATCCGCAGGGTATTCGGGTTGAGGACCCCGCCGGGCAATAGCAGGGCGTCGAAGTCGTCCGACCGGGCGTCGTCGAGGGCCCGGTCGACGGTGAACGTGCTCCCCCAGTCGGTCATATCCCAGGCCCGTACCTTGACCCCATCGAGATTCTTCCCAGCCATGTCCGTTCTCCTTGTGCGGCCGCTCCAGGGGATGCGGCAAACCAGATGCCCGGACAGGGGACGGCCCCGCGAGCCGGGCAGCGGCACGACCCGTGCAGGCACTGTTCTGCGGGTACGCGGAGCTCCGGGCCAAGAAGCTGATCACCAAGGACCCGGACATCGAGCACATCTTCGAGGATGCCACCGCGTTTCCATTCGAGGCTCGACTTCACGTCCCGTGCGCCATGACCCGGAAGGCGAACAAGGCCGACGGCCGGCTCCAACTGGACAACAACCAGTGCCTGCTCCTGGACTATAAGTCGGTCGAGGCGGCGGTCAACTTACAGGCATACCTCGGCACTCAGTCTGACGGGCACTTGCGGAAGGAGCGGGACGCGGGGCGGCAGCCGCTCGGCTTCCTGGTGATCGCCCCCGGGTTCACCCCCCACGTCGGTCCGGCTGGCCTACCAGTACAAGGCCCGGACGAACTGGGATGTCGCGCTCATCACCGCCGAGGGCATGTGTCACCTCGCCGACCGGTGGGCGATCGCCGAACCGCAGAAACCGGCGTGGTTCAGGACAGGGTTACACTTTTGTGTCTCGACGCTCACGGCTATTCTGACGGAAGATCTTCTGGAATCATAGGTTGCGACGTTGTCCTGGGCGGCTGTTGACTGTCCAAAGTGTCACCTGATGCTCAACTGGATGAACCACGCCCAGAAACCCTTTCCGGTCCGGCTGCTCAACCGGACCGGCGTGATTGACAAGGAAGGGGCCGAGGTCCTGCTGAACTTGGTTTGACCAGGTTGCCGGGCTACCGCTGCCGTCCGGTCCACCCAAGATGTGTTGGCAGCGCGACCAGGAACGGCAGACGGGCGGCAGCACACGTCTAACCGACTGGGGCCACATGCCCCGGCACCCATGAACTCTCGAGCCGAAGCATCTGGAGCCGAACGGGCGGACGGACCGCCCCCGGAAGCCGTACACGGTCGTCCCGCCGGAGGCGACGTACGCAACGGTTCACAAGGACCGCCAGGATGGGCAGGTAGTCTGGGTGAGCACCCGGGAGGTGTTCGGGACGGCCGGGGCAGTAACGTCGATCACCTGGGGGAAGCTAAAGCCGGAGGAAAAACCGCGACTTCTTCCCAGCCATCGCCCCGCTGCTCGCCGGGTGCTCCCTGCTTTGAGCTGTCGCCCCCGCGGTGTCCAAGGGAGTAATCGCCCGTCAGGAGGCCGGTCATGTCCCGTTCATCCACCGACGCCCGGCGGACCGGGTTCACGCTGATCGAACTGTTGGTGGTGATGGCGATCATCGCCGTGCTCATCGGGCTTCTCCTGGCGGCCGTCCAGAAGGTCCGCGAGGCCGCCGCCCGGGCCAAGTGCCAGAACAACATGCGCCAGATCGGGCTCGCCCTGCACGGGTATGAGTCCGCGTTCGGCCGGTTCCCGCCCGGCCATCGCGACCCCCGACCGGACACCCGGCTCGGCCCCGGCTGGGGCTGGCCGGTGTTCCTCCTGCCGTTC
>JAQGHQ010000571.1 GCA_028288765.1 Gemmataceae bacterium
CGGGCTGGTCGCGGGGGCCGGCGGTCCGTCGGCCGCGGTCCCGCCCGAGCTGGCCCGGCGGGCGGTCGCGGGGGTGTTCGAATTCCTGGCCGGGGGCGGGGCGATATCGACCCCGGCCGCGGCCGTCGCGAAAGGAGTCGTGGGGAGTATGGCGAAGCTCAAAGTCTCGGCCCTGATGGCGGCCACGACCGTTGTCCTGGTCGTGATCGGGATCGTCGGGGCGGGCGATCCGCCCGGCACCACCCCGCCGCCCGCAGTATCGGCCGCCCCGTTGCCTGCGGGCCCGGCCGCCCCGCCCCGCCCGGCGGAGGCCGGCGCCGGCGTCCGCGACCTAGCCGCGACGTACCGGGCCGCGAACTTCGTCGTCCACGCCCCGACCCCGGTCATCGCCCGGGTGGTCGCGGCGGAAGCCGAGTTCCAGCGGCGGGAGATCGCGAAGCGCTGGCTCGGACGGGACCGGTCGGCCTGGGAGAGCCCGTGCGAGGTCCGGGTGACGATCGAGCCCGGCGCTGGGAGCGGGAACACCACGTTTCGATTCCGCCCCGACCGCCTGGGAGACCCGCCGACGGCCCTCGTCGGGGCCCGGACGGAGCTCCGCGGGCCGCTGGAGACGATCCTGTTGAGCCACCTCCCGCGCGAGGTGACCCGGATGATCCTGGCTACCCACCTCCCCGGTCCGGTCCCCCCGTGGGCGGACGCCGGGGTCTCCCTGACGGCGGAACCGGACGACTCCCAGATGACCCTCGACGCCCAGTGCCGGAAACTCCCGGCCGACCGCCGGGGCCTCCGGCTGATGGCGCTGCTCCGGATGACCGGGCCCGCCCCGGACGCGGGCCTGATCGATTGCCAGGCCCACTCGGTCGTGCGCTACCTGCTCACCCGGCAGCCGAACGCGGACGTCGGCGAGATCATCTGGTCCAAGGGGGGCCGGCTCCGGGGGGTCATGCCCCGCGGGGGGCCGGCCGGGAACGGGATCCTCGGCTTCGACCCCGAGAACCGGTACGAGTCGCTACTCGCCTTCGTCTGGGTCGGGATGACGGAGAACACCCCCGAGTCGTGGGACCGGGCCGCGAAGGAAGTGTACGGGGTCGAGTCGGTAGACTGGCTCGAACGGGGGTGGAAGAGCTGGCTCGACAACCCGAAGAGCGCGTGGAACCCTCAACCCGAACCGCCGGCCGTGGTCACACCGCCGGCCCCGGCCGGCGTCCCGGTCACGCCCCCGCGGCGTCCCGGGGAGCTGGTACCCCCGACTCCCCTCCCCGGGGTCCCGTCGCGGGGGTCGGGGCAGCCGGCACCGAGCACGCCCGGCGCCACCCACCGGACCGCCAACTTCCTCATCCACGCTCCAACAGCGGACGTGGCCCGGTCGGTCGGGGCCGAGGCCGAACGGCGGCGGAAGGAACTCGCCCGGATCTGGCTCGGGAAGGAACTGCCGGACTGGTCCGCGCCGTGCCCGATCACAGTGAACCTCACCCTTGGCGGGAGTGGCGGCGCGACCACCTTCGAATTCCTACCCGTGGCCTCCGCCCGGCAGCCCGGCCTTGCCACCGCAACAATGGAACTCCACGGGCCGCTCCGGCAGGTCCTTACCAGCGTTCTCCCCCACGAGGTCCTGCACACCATCCTGGCCACCCACTTCGGGAAGCCGTTGCCCCGATGGGCGGACGAGGGGATCGCCTTGACGGCCGCGTCGGAGGAAGAGCAGGCAGCCCATGATGCCCGGGTGCGGCAACTGTTGGATGCCGGCCGAGGAATCAGGCTGAAACACCTGTTCCCGATGGGCGAGTACCCCCGAGACATGATCGTGAGTTTTGCCCAGGGGCATTCGGTCGTCCGCTTCCTGCTCGCCTATTCCCGCCGAAACGGCCTGCCGCCGATCCCGGGTGACATCCAGGTCTTCATCACGGTCGGGCCGAAGGATTACAACCAGCGACTCCTGGCCTTCCTCGCCGTCGGCATGACCGGCAACACGCCCGCCTCGTGGAACAAGGCCGCGAAGATGGTGTACGGGTTTGAGTCGGTGGAGAAGCTGGAGGAGGCGTGGCTCGACTGGTTGAGGAAGGACGAGAGCAAGTTGAAGGGCGAACCCGGCCCGGTGCCGTCCGCTCCCAAAGATGACAGGCCCGAGCTGATCCCGCCGACGAAACTCCCCGGCGCCGTGCCGAAGCCGTGACGAGAGCCCAGACGCGCGCCGGGAAGCATCAGCTCCCGGCTCGCCGATCACGATCGCCGCCGCCCGCCCTTCTTGACCCGTTTCGGGAACTTGCCGTAGCCCGGCGGCCTCTCGCCGCCGTCGTCCCGGGCCCGCTTGTGGTCCGGCCCCTTGTCCGACACCAGCCGGAAGTCGAGCATCCGCTTCTGGATGTCCACCCGCGACACCTCGACCCGGACCCGGTCGCCGAGTCGGAACCGCCGCCGCGTGCGTTTGCCTTCCAGGGCGTGCCCGGCCTCGTCGAACTGGTAGTAGTCGTCCACCAGCGACGAGATGTGGACCAGCCCCTCGGCCGGGAACTGCTCCACCTGCGCGAAGAACCCGTAGTCCGCGACCCCCGTGATGACCGCGTCGAACTGCTCCCCGAGCTTCTGGCTGAGGTACAGCAGGATCTTCAGCTTCACCAGCTCCCGCTCGGCGGTCTCGGCCCGCCGCTCCATCTTCGAGCAGTGGTCGCCGAGGGCGGTCAGCTCGGTCACGTCCGCCGACGCCTTCTTGTGCCTGATCCAGCGGTCGAGCAGCCGGTGGACGACGAGGTCCGGGTAACGGCGGATCGGCGAGGTGAAGTGGCAGTAGTTCTGGCTGGCGAGGGCGTAGTGTTCGTCCTGGATTGGGCTGTAGGTGGCCTGCTTCAGGCTCCGGAGCAGGGCGTAGTGTACGGCGGCCCGCTCGGGCTTGGCCGCGGTCTCGTCCAGCACCCGCTGCAACTCGAAGCGGTCCTGCGGCCGCCGGATCGGGTAGCCGAGCAGGTCGGCGAACTGGGCGAACGCCGCGAGCTTCTCCTCGTTCGGGGCCGGGTGGACGCGGCGGAGGAACGGGATTTCCTCGTGCGTCAGGTGCTCGGCCACGGCCTCGTTCGCGGCGAGCATGAACTCCTCGACGATCTGGTGGCTGAGATCGTGGCTGGCGAAGTGGGCCCCGGTCACCCGCCCGTCGGGGTCGTATTCCAGCACCGCCTCGGGCATGGAGAGTTCGAGCGCCCCGCGCTTCAGCCGCTTCTTGCGGAGGAGCAGGGCGAGGTCGCGCATCCGCCGGATCATGGCGAGGATTTCGGGGTCGGTGTCGTCCGGCGAGCGGGGGGCGTGAGCCCCCCGCGGATGCGGAAGGTGGTCCGGCGGGGCCGACGTCTCCTCGGGGGGCTCACGCCCCCCGCTCGCCAAATCGTCGAGGACCTGCTGCACCTGCTCGTAGGTGAACCGCTTGCGGACCCGGATCGCCCCGTTCGCGAACCGGACGTGCCCCTTCTGCAAGCCCGGGGTGAACTCCATCTGCACCGTCTTCACGTACCGCAGCCGGCCCTCCTGGAGGCTGGCGAGCCCGTTCGAGATCACCTCCGGGAACATCGGGATGACCTTCTGCGGCAGGTACACGCTCGTCGCCCGCCTGCGGGCCTCGGTGTCCAGCGGCCCGCCGGGCTTGCCGAAGTGCCCCACGTCCGCGATGTGGACCGTCAGCACCCAGTGCTTCGTCTTCGGGTCGATGGTGACGCTCACCGCGTCGTCGAAGTCGCGGGCGTCCTTCGGGTCGATGGTGACGACCAGATCGGCGGTGAAGTCTTCCCGCGTGCCGAGATCGTCCTCCGAGAACTGCGACGCGGCCTGCCGGGCCTCCGCCAGGACCTCTTCGGGAAACTCTTCCGGCAGGCCGAAGGCCTTGACGACCGAGAGCGTGTCGACGCCCGGGGCGCCGTGCGGCCCGAGGACCTCCGCGATGACCCCCTCCCCGCGGCTGTCCGGGGTCGGGAACCGGAGCATCTCGATGACGACCTTGTCCTGCGGGCGGACCCCTTTGGCGCCAGGGTCCCCGACCGACACGCTGTGCGCGAAGACGGTCCCGTCGACCCGGACAAGCCCCTCGCCATCCCGCTCGAAGTAGGTCCCGACGAACGTCCGGGTGGCCCGGCCCGTCACCCGGACGATCTCCCCGGCGGCGTCCTTGATCCGGGTCGCCAGCCGGGTGATCCGCACGACCACCTCGTCGCCGGTGGAGGCGTCGAGCGCCTTGCCCTCGCGGATGTAAATATCCGGGCCGGCGGTCCCGTTAACCGCGTGCGGGCGGACGAACCCGTGCCCGGACGGGGACCGGCGGTACGTCCCGACGACGGTCCCGTGCGGGTCGGCCGCGCGGAGGGTCTGGTTCGCACCGACGGCGAGCCGGCCCTCGCCGACCATCGCCCGGAGGGTCCGGCGGAACTCGGGGTAGGCCGCGTCGTCGATGCCGAGCCGTTTGGCGAGGACTTTCGCCTTGACGGGGGAGTAGCTCGGCCGGGTGACGGCGTGGACGATGCGGGTGACGAGGTCGGACATGGGGGTGTAGATCTCTAAAAGATTCACCACAGAGTCACGGAGGACACAGAGAAAGCAAACTGACGAAATTATTCATCTGACAGCTTTCTCTTTCTTTCTTCTCTGTGCCCTCTGTGGTGAACTGTCTTTTTCCCGCGCTGGCTCAGTCGTACCCGCCGCCGCCCTCGCCGTAGAGGTCGCCGTTCGCCCCGCCCTTGTAGAACCGGCGGCCGAGGTTCGCGTTGTACGGGGTCCAGGCGGTCGGGTTGTTCCGGTCCTCGCGCAGCTCCCGGGACACCTGGTGCATCCGGGTGTCGAGCATGTCGATCTGGCACAGGAGCATCGCCTCGGGCGTCATCGGCACCTTCGGGCTGCCCCAGTCCAGCGTCCCGTGGTGGCTCAGGATCATGTGCCGCAGCCGCATCACGACCTCGCGCGGGACCGGCTCGCTGGTCAGGTCGGGCACCTTCGCCACCATCTCCCCCAGCATCTCCACCCCGATCGACAGGTGGCCCACCAGCTGGCCCTCGTCGGAGTACCCGAACGCCCGGGTGTAGGTCAGCTCGCGGACCTTCCCGACGTCGTGCAGGAACACCCCCATCAGGAGCAAATCCCGGTCCACGCCCGGGTAGAGCGGGAGGAGCCGGTCGGCCGCGTCCATCATGGATACGACGTGCTCGAGCAGCCCGCCGACGTAGGCGTGGTGGAGCTTCACCCCGGCCGGGCAGGTGGTGAACCCGCGGACGAAGTCGTCGTCCATCAGGAAGCACTCGGCGAGCGCCCGCAGGTGCGGGCTCCCGAGCCGGAGTAAGTACCCCTTCAGCCGTTCGAGCAGCTTCGGGATGCTCTGCTCGGTGTGCGGGAGGAAGTCGGTGAGCTCGACCTTCTGGGCCTCGACCCGGTCGACCGTGTTCAGGATGACCTGGAGCGACCCCTGGAACAGCTGGACCTTGCCGCTGGCGTGGAGGAAATCGCCCGGGTCGAACCCTCGGGCGGTGTGCTCCCCGGCGTTCCACATCCGGGCGGAAATCCCGCCGGTCCGGTCCCGGAGTTCCAGTAGGAGGTACGGGTTCCCGTTGCGGTTCGCGCGGAGCTGTTTGTCGGTAACCAGATACACCTCGTCGAGGGTGTCCCCGTCCCGGAGTTGTTCCACGAATCGCCGGCTCATGCGGACCGCCTTCGTCGGTGGCGACGGCCTGGGCCAGCCAGTGACCAGTCGCCGGTTGACAGTTGATAAGGACGCCGGCCGCGATCGGCGGCCGTGCGTTCCGAACAGGTTTACCGTAGGAGGAACCGGGCGGGTCGCAAAGACGCCGCGAGCTGACGACGGCCGCCGGCGGCCGGGGGGTTCAACCGGGCCGCTCCCGGTGACAACCCGCTGTCCGTCGAAATCCTCGGCCCGCGCCCGGCGTTCGGCTTTGATTTTCACCTCGAAGGAGTGGGACCGGCCGCCCAAGGCGTTGCCCCGGTGCTATGCTGTCCCACCCCGTCGGGGTGAAATCCCGGATCATCCATTGCTCGAGGAAATCGACGGTACAATACCCCGTTCCGGGCGCTGTCGGTTGCTCCGCAACCCCTTGTGAACTCCTACATTACATGCGTGCTGAAGGGGATCGTTCCCGATACCTGCCCGGTCGCGTGTGAATCCCGGCGGACGATCGGGCTCGGCACCCACCTGCCAGTTACCCGGCCGTCCTGGGAGATGACGGGCCGTCATCCCCGGCCCCTCCTACCACGGAGTTCAACCCATGAAGCAGGTTCTCGCCATGATCGCCTTCTCCCTCCCCGCCGGTGCCGCCTGTGCCGCCGAACCCGAGACGAAGGAGTACAAGTCCGCCCCGGGTCAGGTACTCCCGTACCGCCTCCTCAAACCCGCCGACCCCGAGCCGGGCCAGAAGTACCCGCTCGTCCTGATCCTCCACGGGGCCGGCGAGCGCGGCACCGACAACGCCAAACAGCTGATCTGGTACTGGGACGCGAAGAAGCCGACCGTCCTGACCCGCCCGGAGGTCGCCGCGGCGAAGGCGTTCGCCGTCATCCCCCAGTGCCCGGACGGCAAGCAGTGGGTGGACGTCCCCTGGGCGAAGGGGAGCTACAAGAGCCCGAAGATCAGCGACCCGCTCCGGCTCGCCCTCGATCTCACCGAATCACTCGTCAAGGACCTGCCCGTCGACCCCGACCGGGTGTACGTCACCGGCATGTCGATGGGCGGGTACGGGGCGTTCGACGCGGTCCAGCGGCGGCCGGACCTGTTCGCCGCGGCCGTGCCCGTCTGCGGGGCCGGCGACCCGGCGAAGGCGAAGGCGATCGCGCATGTCCCGGTGTGGGCGTTCCACGGCGACCAGGACGGCGCCGTCCCGGTGTCCGGGTCCCGGGACATGGTCGCCGCGCTGAAGACCGCCGGGGCCTCACCCCGGTACAGCGAGTACAAGGGCGTCGGGCACAACAGCTGGTCCCCGGCGTTCGAGGAAAAGGAGTTCTGGATGTGGCTGTTCGCCCAGAAGCGGGCCGCCAAGAAGTGACGGCGACCCGCCGGCGGGTCGCCGTTCCGTTTCCGCCCCGGGCTCGGCCGGCGGCCGGGCCTCACCCGTGCGGCCCGGCAGTCCTAATACTCCTCCTGGCCGTTCCGCAGCTTGTACATGCTGACCACGTTGCCCCGGCCGTGGTACTGGACGTCGGTCATGAACCCGCGGATCAGCAACAGCCCGCGGCCGCACGGGCGCTCGATGTTATCGTCCTCGGTCGGGTCGGGGACGTCTTCCGGGTTAAACCCGGGGCCCTCGTCGGTGATGCGGACGTCGAACCGTTCGGCGGTGATCTGGTAACTGACGTGGACCTGTTTATCCGGGTCCATCTGGTTGCCGTGCTTGATCGCGTTGACCAGGGCCTCCTCCACCGCCAGCTTGATCGCGAAGATGTCGCGCTCGCCGTAGGCGCTGCTCTGCAGCGCCTCCTCGATCCGGTCCTGGATGAGCCGGGCTTCGGACAGGTCACTCGGGATCGTGACGTCGGCCGAGAAGGACGTGTCGCTCATGGGATGCTGCCGCGGGGCCTGGAATAGAGGGCCGCCGGCGGGGCGCCCCCGGCCCGCCCGGGTGCACCGGCCCGGGCCCGGGTCAGAAGGCCTGGAGCCCGGCCTGCTCGTCCGGGGTGATCGTCAGGATCTTGTCCAGCTTGGTGATCCGGAACACGTCCAGGATGTCCTTGGCGATCTTGCACAGGACCAGCTTGCCCTGGACGCCCTGGAGCTTGCGGTGGAGCGTGATCAGCTTGCCGAGCGCGGCGCTCGACATGAAGTCGACGTTCCCGAAGTTCAGCAGCACCTTCCGCCGGCCCAGCTCGTCCACCAACCGAAACAGGTCGTCGCCGATCATCTGGATGTTTTGTTCGTCGAGGATCTTCTTGTCGACGAAATTGACAACGGCGATGTCGCCGATGTCCTCGACTTCGAGCCGCCGGCGGCGGGCGGGTTGGGATGCCATGCTGCACCTCTGCGGGGGTCGCCGCCGGCCGGCGGGCGGTACGCGGACCGCCGGGCGACGCACGACGAACGCTCACAACAAATTAACGAAAATCATTCAGGGTTCGCCCCACCCTGTCAAGGGGAGGACAGGTCTATTTTAGCAGCCGCACCCGGTTTGGGGAATCAGGACGTTCCCCGGGCGGGTCCGGCCCCCCCGGTACACGCCCCCGCGAGGGCGAGTTCCCCCGCCAGCGCCTCGACCGCCGGCCGCGGGCTGTTCGCCGGGTTCAGGCAGAACAAATCCCACTGCTCGCCGCGGTAGCCCCGCTGGCGGACGTACCACTCCCCGTCGTCCTCGTCCCGCTCGAGCGGGAACAGGGCGCACTGAGACGGCTTGTACATGAACACGTCCCCGTCCTCGCCGCCGACCTTGTGCAGCACGCACCCGGCGTTGAAGAACACGCACCACCCGCCGGACACCCGGACCATCGGCTGGCCCAGTTTCGTCCGGCCGCTGACGAATCCCTCGGCCTCGACCAGCTTGCGGGCGTCGGGCCGGAGGTGGGGGAGGACCTTCGGCAGGTGGGCGCGGATGCGGGCCTGCTCGTCCGGGTCGACGCTCGGGCGGCCGTTCCGGCAGCAGAGCCCCTCGCACCCCCGGCCGAAGCTACAGTCGAACGTGGCCGTGGCGGCGTTCGCCACGACGACCGGCAGGCTGGTCTTCATGTGTGTCTTCTGTTCACCCGAAGCCGACCCGGGGCTGGATTCAACCCTATGCCCCCACGACCACCCCGACCGGGACGCGGATCATTCCGGTCGGGACCTGCTTCCCGCCCCGGGCGAGGGCGGCGAGGGTGAGGTCGACGACCAGCTGTTCGTGGGTCCGGCCGATCGCCGCCAGCCCGTTCACCAGGGCGAGGCTGTTCAGGTACGGGTTCGGGTTCACCTCCAGCACGTAGAACTTCCCGTCCGCGGCCATTCGGACGTCGATCCGGGCGTAGTCCCGACACTGGAGTTCCCGGAACGACCGCCGGGCGATCACCTCCAGCCGGGCGAAGTCGGCGGCCGGGATCTCGACCGGGGACCGGAGCGGGGACAGCTTGTACTCGTCGCTGTCCATGTCCCACTTGGCGGTGAACGTGTACACCGCCCACTGGCCCTGGCGGGAGTCCCGGAACTCGATCTCGGCGAGCGGGAGGACGAGCGGCGGGGCGCCCGGCCCGGCGGCGGCGTCCTCGATCATGTTCACGTGGAACTCCCGGCCGGACACGAACCGCTCGATCAGGACCGGCGGGCCGTGGACGGCCAGGACGTGCCGGACCCGCTCGTCCAGCTGCTTCTGGGAGGTGACCACGCTCTCCTGGTCGATCCCGACGCTCGCGTCCTGGCAGGCCGGCTTGACGATCGCCGGCCACGGCCGCCGCCACCGCGGGACCGGGGGGGCGTCGATCACCAGGTAGTCCGGGGTGGGCAGCCCGACGGCGGCGAGCAGGTGCTTGGTCCGGACCTTGTCCCGGCCGAGGGCCAGCGCCGGGGACGGGCACCCGGTGAACGGGACGTTCAGCCACTCGAGCAGGGCGGCGGCGGACACCTCGGTCTCGGGCCGGGTGGCCATCCCCTCGAACAGGTTGAACACCGCGTCCGGGGGGTTCCGGTTGAGCTCGGCGAGGAGCGGGCGGGGGTCGTAGTTGATCCCGAGCCGGGCGGTGTCGAACCCGGCGGCCTTGAGGATCTTGACCGTGTCCGAGACGGTGTCGAGCACGTCGTGCTCGGACCCGGCGTCGGGGTGGTCGGGCGGGAGGACCGGCTCGTTGTAGAGGACCAGGATGCGGGGGGGCATTCGGCGGCAGCTCCGGCGTCCGGGCGCGGCCCGCGGCGGTGGGGGCATGTTGCTCTTTATCGCTCACGCGGGCGCAACCCGGGAAGAGGCTTCGGGGAATCTAGGACGGATCCGGGTGAATAGACAGGGCGAAAAGTGACACAAGCAGGATAACCCGGCCGCGCGACGGCTACCCGTAACGGCTGCGGTCGGTGCGGGCGGCCGATATACTCGGGGGAGGAGGACCCCCGCAATGCCACTCCGGGATCACTTTCGCCCGCCGCTCGACAACTACGCCTCGTGGGAGGGGTTCCACGGGCAATGGCCGGCGATGCTCGTGCAACGGCTGGCCCCGCTCCTGCCGGACGGCTTCGTTGCCGAGCCGCGGGTTCACCTCGGGGCGTACTTCGAGATCGACGTCGCGGCCTATGAACGGGACGAACTGGCCGGTCCGGAGTTCGTCCCGGGCGGCGATGGGGGCGGGGTGGCGACCGCCCCGTGGGCCCCGCCCCACCCGACCTTCACCGTCGAAACCGACCTCCCCGAGCAGGACGAGTACGGGGTGCGGGTGTACGACCTCCGCCGCGGCCGGCGGCTGGTGGCGGCGGTGGAGATCGTCAGCCCGGCGAACAAGGACCGGCCGGAACACCGCCGGGCGTTCGTGGCCAAGACGGCGGCACTGTTGCAGCAGGGCGTGTGCGTATCGGTCGTGGACCTGGTGACGGTCCGGCCGTTCAACCTGTACGCCGAGCTGCTGGAATTGATCGGCCGTTCGGACCCGTCGCTGGGGGACCGCCCCGCCGCACCTGTACGCGGCCGCCTGCCGGGGGCGGAAGACGGGCCGGCGGGGGCTGCTCGACACCTGGGTGTACCCCCTGGAGCTCGGCCGCCCGCTGCCGACTCTCCCACTCTGGCTGACCGTGGACAACGGTGTGTCTCTCGACCTGGAGGCGAGCTACGAGGACGCCTGCCGGGTGCTGCGGCTCCCGTGATGGCGACTGTATCGTCTCGTGCCGTTTGCTCCGGCGGTGAACAGTTCACCGGCCGGGGAGAACAGACTCGGGGCTACTTCACCACCCGCACCGTGAACGTGTGGAATACTTCCTGCCCGGCCCCGTCCTTGACGGTCAGGATCACGTCCCGGGTGCCTTCCGCGGTCTCCGCCGGCATCACCCAGGTCACCACCCCGGCCGCCGAAACCTCCATCCCCTTCGGCCCCTCATCGAGTTTGTACGTGACCTTGGCCTGCTTCGCCTTGACCTTCACCGGGTAGGTGAACGTCGCCCCGGCCTTCACCTCCCGCGGCGGCTGGGACGTGACCAGCAAGTAGTCCTGCCCCGACTTCTCCAGTGCGGCCTCCGCGTCGAACTTGTACAGCACTACCTGATCGTTGCTCAGCGGGAGGAGTACGATCACCTTGGCGTCCGGGATAAAGAACACCCGCTTCCACATGTGGTAGGTGTCGCCCCCTACCGAATCGAGCCTCAACCCGTGGTCCGCCTTGTCCAGCTTCGCGATCGGCTGCTTCAGGCCGCGCAAGTACACTATGAACCCGCCGACCTTCCCGTCATTGGCCGGCGAAATTGAGACGAAGTAGTTGCCCCGCACGGCGGGCAGACAGTAGCCGTAGGTTCCGTCGTCGGGGTCGCTGCGCTTCAAGGTCCGGGACGCGACCCCGCGCGCGGTAAACACTTCCCGACCGTCCGGACCCGGGATAGCGTGGCCCAGCCCGCCTTCTTCGTAGCGCCTCACCTCACTACCTTCCAGCACGAACGTGACCGTGTTCATGCCCCATCTACCGTACACGGTACCGTCGCCCGACGCGACGGGTCGGGCTTCGGGTTCCCAGACGCGTTCGTGCCTGTTCTGGTCGAGGAGCGGCAGTTGACGGAACGTCATCAGGTCGATGAAGTACCCGTTTACAACGAGCGGGCCGTTCGACCCGTGTCCCATGACGACGCCCTGGATGTCTTCCCGGAACGGCGGCAGGGCGGACTTCTCCAACTCGAAAGTGGTCAGGCTCCAGCGCTCCAGTTTGCCGGCCCCCCGGAGCCCGACGACCACCGCGTCCAGACCGGCGGCGAAGGCAATGTTGTCCTCGGCCAGCGGAATGTACTTCGTTACCCGGGCCTCGGTCACGTCGAACACGGCCAGCTTCTTCAACTTCGGCAGGTGAAAGATCAGGTACCGGCCGCCGCCCCCGAGGACGACGTCGCTGAACCCCTCGGGCAACCGCTTGACGACCTTCTCCTCGGTCAGGGCTGGTGGCGTGATCGCGACCGTTGACGGGTCGGCCGGGGCCGATCGGGCCGGGTCGCGGACCGGCACCCGGGACTCGGTCCGGGCGACCTCCTTGCCCTCGACGGTGGCGACGACCGTGGCCGTCACCGACACCACCTCGACCGCCGATTGGACCGTCATCTGCGTCGCCTTCGGCAGGTCGAGCTTGACCTTCTGCCCGCCCAGGTCGATCTCGACCGTCCCGAGACCGGTGATTTCGCCCTCGACGGTGGTTCTGCCATCCGCCAGAAGAACACTCGGCCTCGGCTTCAGGTCGATCCGCCGGACCCCGCTGAGCCTCACGACCTTGTCGCCGACCTTGATGACGGCGTCGTCGGTCGTGCCGGAAACCGTCCCCGAGCCCAGGCGGACCGAGACTTCCACCCGGGAGCCGGTCGGCCGGCCCACCGGGACCGCGGTCGCCACCCAGACTCCGCCCTGCTTCTTCATCGGGAACTCGCGGGGCTCTTCGTCGCCGGCCTGGAGGATCAGCCGGAGGCCCGGCTCGGGCGATTTCGGGACGAACGACACCGCCCGGGCCTTGAACACCTGTGGCTTGTCCAGCGCCTCGCGGGTCAATTCCGGCGGGACGACCGCGAGATCGGGCGCCTTCAGGAATCGCTCCAGGTGGCTGACCGGGATGGCCTGGTTGATCCCCTTCGCCCCCACCACGCCGGAGACCACCACCCCGATGACCTTGCCGTTCTCGTCCAGGACCGGGCCGCCCGAGTTGCCAAAGGTCAGGGCCACGTCGATCTGGATGAAATGCAACACGCCCATCCTGTGCCGCAGGGCCGTTACGGTCCCGGCGTTGACGCTGATCGCGGGGTACTCCTTCGTATCGGGCGAGAGGATGCGGCCGAGGGGGAACCCACACGCGACCACGTCCGCCAACTCGGCGACCCCGTCGACCGACCCGAGCGTCAGGCTCGGCAGGTCGTCGACCCCGTCGACCCGCAACAGGGCGAGGTCGGCGGCCTTGTCCACCCGAACGACCTTGGCCTTGAGAACCCGTTGGCCCGCCAGGGACGGGTCGAGGACGAGTGTGATCTCGGCCTTCTCCGCGCCGCGGACGACGTGCTCGTTGGTGACGAACAGGCCGGACGGGTGGACGCAGAAGGCGGTCCCGGTCCCCCGGCCGGGCACTTCCACGAAGGCGGTCGCCGCCTTGCCCCGCTTGCCGATCTCGACCTTGGTCGGCTTCTCCCCCCGCGCGAAAGCGGGTAGCGCGAGGGCGATGAGACCGACGCACAAGGCCGCGCGGGTGAGGTGGCGGAACATCAGTCGGCCTCGGGGTCGGGGAAGGAGAGCGGCATGACGAGGGTACCGCCCCGCGCGGCGGCGGTCAACGACTGCGGCGACCGGCCCGCAGAGCGAGAAGACCAGTGTCATTCGAGAGACCGGGTTTCTACCGGAGACTTCACGGTCCGCACACCGTCCCGGTCGAGGTAGCCGATCGCGGAGAGGTGGTCGGCCAGGTCCTTCGTCGTGAGCTCGGGTGTCGGGTTCGGCTCCCGGGCGGGGACGTTTCCGGCCCGGCGGAGGTCACGGGCCACCGGCGGGCGGGTCGAACAGCCGGCGGATCGGGGCCGGCATCACGCCCCACGCCGCCTGGTAGCTGGCTTCGAGCGGACAGCGGACGTGCTGGCGGCGGGTGAGAAACAGCGGGATGCCGGGGAGTACATCCCCGACCGCCACCGGCTCGACATACGCCGTCACCGATTCGGCCTCGTAAGCGGCAACCGTCAGCGGTTTGTCTTTCGGCAGATCGAACGGCTGGTCTGGACCGATCTCGTCCCAGATGGCCTTGTGAATCCCCTGCGGGTCCCGGGGGCCGGGCGGGAACAGGTCGACGACCACGAGATGAATCCCGTGATCAACTAGCTCTCCGATCTTCCCCACGAACGCCCGGATCGCGTTTCGGCTATCCTTGTTTCCCGGGGACACGACCTCGATCACCGCCACCACCTGCCCGAGATCGTCCCGGATGGTAATCCGGTTGGCCCGCCGGGCGTACTCGAGAACCTCCGACCGCACGACGAACCGGGTCTGTGGCGGGGCGGTGGCGACCGCCGGCCCGGTTGTGTGTCCGTTCGTCGCCCCCCCGGGCGGCGGGGGTAGGTGAAGCGTCAGGATGTCCGGAATGGGCCCGCCGGCCCGCTGCTCGGCCATCGCAAAGTACCCGTCCGGCAACCCTCCGGCGTTCAGTGCGTCGCACAACGCGGCCAACCACCGATAGTGAAAGTTATGAAACGTCCCGGGCGATACCCGGGCCCAGTCGTGGATCGGCATGGGGAGTTCCTCCGCGGTGACCGCACCCGAATTGTAACCCCGGGCGCCGCCTCACCCCAGCCCGTACCGCGCGACCGCGGCGTCGAGGATCTGCTTGATCAGGTCCGCGTGCGTCAGGCCGACGCGGTAGGCGAGGTAACACAGGTCGCCGGACTCCGGGTTCAGCCCCGGGAGCGGGTTGACCTCCAGGAAGTACGGCACCCCGTCCCGGACGCGGAAGTCGACCCGGGCCACGTCCCGGCACCCGAGCGCGGTGAACACCGCCAGGGCGTCCCCCTCCACCGCCCGGGTCACCGCCGGCGGGAGCTTCGCCGGGGCCTCGTAGTCCACGGTGTTGTGCCAGTCCCGCTTCACCTCCAGGCTGTACACGAAGTGCTCGGTCGGCCGCCGCGGGATCACCCGCATCACCCCGAGCGGCTGCGGCGGGTCGTTCCCGGTGATCCCGACCGTGACCTCGTCGCCGGCAATGAACTCCTCGACCAGCACCGGCTGGTGGTAGTCCCGCCACAGCCCCAGGACGGTCGGCCCGAGCTCGTCCGCGGTGCGGACCAGGCACCTGTTCCGGATGCCCTTGCTCGACCCCTCGCACACCGGCTTGGCGATCACCGGGAGCGTCAGCCCGGCCTCGGCCAGCGCCGGCGGGAACTCGGCGAAGTCGCCGTCGTACGGCCCGGCCGGGAAGGTGAGGGTGATCCCCTTCGGGACCGTGACCCCGGCGGCCTCGGCCACCCGCCGGCACATGTCCTTGTCGAGGGCGACGGCGAGGGCGAGCGGGTCGGACCCGGTGTACGGGATGCCGAGCATCTCGCACACGGCCGGGACCCGGGCCTCTCGGGACCGGGAGACCCCCGACCCCTCCGCGAAGTTGAACACGAGATCCGGCGGATCCCGGAGGACGGCGTCGAGGAATGCCCGGCCGTCGCCGAGCTCCACGACCTCGTGCCCGAGGGCCCGGAACACCTCGCCGATGGCCTTCACCGTGACCGGGGAGTCGAACTCTTCGTGGACGTCGTCCGGGGCCCCGGCCGGGGGCGGGCCGTCCGGCTTCAGGGTGAACGCGATTCCGATTCGCATGGGACCTCCGGAAAGGCGAGCGGGGGGCGTGAGCCCCCCGCATGAACCGGCATCAAAAGTGTATCAATCAACAAACGTGTATCAATGAACTCGGGGGCTCACGCCCCCCCGCTCGCCGGCTCAGCCGCAGCCGTTCGACGCGGCGTGCCCGGTCATCACCGGGAGCGGGAGGATCGGCCGCAGGCTGCCGCCGTCGGTCCCGGCCTCCCCGCACCCGGCATCGGCGTCGACCACGGTCAGCTGCCGCCGCCGGGCCATCCGCTCGTTCCCCTCCGGGACGAGGGCCGTCCGGTCCCCCTGGAGGAGCCCGCTCACCCCGCGGGTCGCGGTCGGCCGGCCGGTCCCGGGCTTGTCCTCGGCCTGGTACCGGATCAGCACCCCCTCGTAGTTCCGGAGGATGACCGCGTCGTCCGCCATGGAGACGAGGTAGTTCGGCATGAGCGGGATCTTTCCCGCCCCGTGCGGCCCGTCCACCACGTAGGTCGGGATGCCGATCCCGGACATGTGGCCGCGGAGCCCCTCCATGATCTCCAGCCCCTTCCACACGCTGGTGCGGAAGTGCCCGGCCCCGGTCACCGGGTCGCAGTGGAACAGGTAGTACGGCCGGACCTTGATCCGCAAGAGCCCGCGGAGCAGCGTCCGGATCGTCCCGAGGTCGTCGTTGACGCCCTTGAGTAACACCGAGTGGTTGTTGATCGGCATCCCGGCCCGCAGGAGCGCCTTGCACACCCGCGCGGCCTCGGGGGTGACCTCCCGCGGGTGGTTGAAGTGCGTCTGGATGTACACCTTCTCGGCCGACGCGAGCAGGTCAATCAGCTCGGGGTCGTACAGCCGCTGCGGGAGGGTGACCGGGACCCGGGTGCCGATCCGGATCACGTCCACGTGGTCGATCGCCTTCAGGTTCTCCAGGTAGTACCGGAGCTTCCCGATCGGGAGGGTGAGCGGGTCGCCGCCGGACACGATCACGTCGCGGATGCTCTCGGTCTTGCGGACGTACTCGATCATCCGCTCGTCGTCCGCGCTCACCCCCTCCCACCCGCCGCGGGTGAGCGTCGCCCGCTTCCGCGTGCAGTACCGGCAGTACATCGAGCAGTTGGGGGTGGTGATCAGGAGGGCCCGGTCGTGGTACCGGTGGGTGAGCCCCGGGACGGGCGAGTCCTTCCCCTCCTCGAGCGGGTCGTCGAGCTCGTACCCGGACGGGTTCTCGGCCTCCAGAGGCGACGGGACGGACTGGAGGCGGATCGGGTCGGCCGGGTCGGCCGGGTCGATCAGGGAGAAGTAGTACGGCGGGATGGCGACCTTGTACTCGCTCTCCAGGCGGCCGACCGCCGCCAGCTCGGCGGGGGTGAACGGGAGAAGAGTGCGGAGCTGGCGGACCGACCGGATCGAGTTCTGGGTCTGCCACCTCCAGTCGTCCCATTGGTGGTCCGGGACGTCGTCCCAGACCGGGTGTCGACGGGGGCGACTCGGAGGTTCATCGTCCTCGAACCCGCTCGCCGCCGGGGCCGCCGGCGGGCTGTTGAGCGGTCGGGCGTCGGGCTCGAACATGACCGGGTGTGACCTCCACTGGCCCGTGGTCCCGGGCCGGGGCCGCGCTGGCCGCCGGCTCTTCGGGGGGCGCCTCGCCGGGCTGATGGGCCGCGGCAAGAACGCTTATAAGAAGGAATCGTAACGCAGGGTCGGTGAAAAACAAGTTCGTAGCTGCGGGTTACGCCCGGCTTTTCCGCTTTTTTTTCAGGCGCCGTCCGCTCACTCCATACGGGCCGGCGCCGGAGGTCCGCGGCCGACGGCCATGCGGCACGTGAATTCAGGGCGATTACGCGCGCCACGGCGAGTGCCCCGGGTGATACCGGGCGGGACGGACCGAATCAAGCGGAGCGGTCCCGGGGGGCGGAACAAACTCGGACCCCGACCGCCGGCGGCCGCGGGTGACAACGCGTTGACGTCGCCCGGCCGGCCCCTCTACGACGGAATGGTCAGCGTCCCGACCACGGCGGCGACCCGGTCCGCGCCGAGCGCGGCGACCGCGCCCGGCAGGGCGGCCGCGATCCGCACGCTCGCCGTCGGGTCGTAGAAGTTCGCGGTCCCGATCTGCACCGCGCTCGCCCCGGCCACCAGGAAGTCCATCACGTCGTCGAGCGTCCCGATCCCGCCGACCCCGATCACCGGGACCGCCCGCAGCTGCGCGATCCGCCAGACCGCGCGGAGGGCCAGGGGCTTGATCGCCGGCCCGCTCAGGCCGCCGGTCACGTTCCCGAGGACCGGCCGCCGCCGCCGCCAGTCGACCGCCATCCCGACGAACGTGTTGACCGCGCTCACCGCGTCCGCCCCGCCGTCCGCGGCGGCCGCGGCGATCCGCTGGATGTCGGTCACGTTCGGGGTGAGCTTCGCGACGAGCGGGAGGTCCGGGCACACGTCCCGGCACCGCCGCACGATCCGCCTCGTGACGTCCGGGTCGGTGGCGAAATCGAGCCCGCCGGACACGTTCGGGCACGACAGGTTCAGCTCCAGCCCGGCGAGCCCGTGCCCGGCCGCGTGGACCCGGGCGGCCATCTGCACGAACTCGTCCTCGGTCTTCCCGGCGATGTTCCCGATGACGGCCGTCGGCAGCGTCCGCAGGTACGGGAGGTGGTGGGCGAGGAAGTGTTCGAGCCCGTCGTTGTCGAGCCCGATCGCGTTGAGCATCCCGCTCGCCGTCTCGACCGTCCGGGGCGGCCGGTTCCCGGCCCGCGGGGCGGCGGTGACCGTTTTCGGGATCACCCCGCCGAGCTTCGCGAAGTCGACGAGCGGGGCCATCTCCTTCGCATACCCGAACGTCCCGGACGCGACCAGGATCGGGTTGTGGAGGCGGAGTCGGCCGAGCGACACGGACAGATCGACCATCGGCGGGGCCCATGAGTGGGGGTGATTCCCGGCATTCTATCGGCCCGTAGGGCGGTCCTTCTCCCGCGCCCGGGCGGTCCTTCCGGCACCCGGGCCGTCGCCCATCAGGACTGGTCACGGGCCCGAAGACTCGTGGATACCGACCGGGAAGCCCGCCGCAATCGCCCGGACGACCGACGGCGGGGTGAGCACCTCGACCTCCACACCCGCGGGCAGTGCAACGGCCCGACGATACCCGGCCGCCGTCCAGGGTGCCCACGTGTCCCCGAGCACGACGTGCGGGACGCCGCCCTCCCCGACCGCCATCGCCCCGCGGGGCAAGTCGGCCGGCCGGGCCGTGTAGGTCCGCTTCCCGCGGTCGGGCCGGAGCCGCTCCGCGTGGAGGACGGCGTCGAGCTCGCCCGCCGTCGGCGGGGCGCCGGCGGTCCGATCCGGGTTGGCGGTCGTCCATACGTCGCGGAACAGGGTGTACCGCGCCCGCTGGCACTCGGAGCACGGCCGGTGGCCGGCGGCCAGGGCCGTGGCCTCGTCGAGGAAGAAGAGCTCGGTGTAGGACCCGGGCCGCATGATCTGCCGGTGGCGGCCCTTGAACTCGAGCACGCAGACGATCCACCGCTTGACCTGGAACGCCCGGCGGATCGTCCCGGGCGCGTCGTGCAGGCACCCGCGGTTGCCCATCAGGGTCCCGCGGGCGGCGACGGCGACCAGCTCCCCGAACGGGGTGACGCGGTTCTGCCTCGGCACGGCCGTCAACCTGTCGGGGCGACTCCTGTTATCCCCGGAGAACCGGGAGCGATCGGTCCGGAGCGCGGTCGGCGGTCAGGCGGCCGGCCGGACCCGGAGGCCCCGCCAGCAGGCCCGGACCATGAACACCTGCCCGAGCGCGGCGAGGGCGGCCAGCGCGGTGATCCCGGCCGCCGCCCGGAGCGACCACACTTCGGCCCTGCGCCTCGTCTCGTCGACCTTGTGCCGCGCCCGCGACAGGGCCTCGTCGAACTGGTTTGTCACCTCGCTCGCCCGGACGAGGGCCCCGTCCACGTTCGCGAGCTGATCGGGGGTCGCGACCCCGTTCGCGGCCGGGATGGGGATGCCGAGCACGTGTCGGGCGTTCCGCAGGTCCGCGGCGGCGGTGTCGAGCTGGGTGCGGGCGGTGTGCATGTGTTCCGGGCGGATGCCGAGCACGGTCTCGTCCGCCGGCCGCTCGCCGAATGCGTCGAGCGCGGCCCCGGCGACGACCACCGCCTCGGACGCCACCCCGACCGCGTCCCGGGCCTTTTCGACGTCGCCCGGGAGGTCCCGCTTCGCCTTCCACACGACCGCCCGCACGAGGGGGTCCGGGGTCGCGCCCGGGGGGGCGGTGTCCGGGTCGGCCCGGGCGGCCGCCAGTCCGGCCTGGGCCCGGGCGATCACGTCCCGGATGAGGGCGATCACCCGGGCCGCCAGATCGGCGGCAGTTTGCGCCTTCTCGGCCGCGGCGGCCACCTGCCGGTCGGCCTCCCGTTTCGTCGCCCACACCCCGACCCCGAGGGAGACGAACAGGGCGAAGCCGGCGCTCCCGAGGAACAGGCCGGCGGCGCAGAGAGCGGATCGGACCATCGGAACCTCCGGACTCGGCCGCGAACGGCGGGCGCAGCAAGGATACCGCCCGGGGCGGGTTGACGGTAGTCGCGGAAAATAATCGTTCCTGCTGTCACACCCCCGGCCGTAAGTTGTACCGGGTGGGGAACCGAACAATTCCAACCCCCCGAGGTATGCCGTGACCCCGCTCGTGGCCGTCGTCGCCGTGGCCGCCCCCGTGACCGCCCAGGATACCGCGCTCGACCTCCGCACGCTGTCCGGTTCCGGCGAGTCCAGCGTCCTGGCCGTCGAGATGCACCTGCGGGCCCGGATCGGCAAGCCGGCGGCCGGTCACGAGTACCGGTTCAAGTACCAGTTCCGCCTGCACACCAAGACGGGGGAGATCGGGCCGCTCCTCGGCAACGCAGCTGCCCCGCAGGGGGCCGCGTTCGACCTCGGGCCGCTCGTCAAGCCGGCCGGCGCGGGGTGGGCGTTCGACACCCCGTCGGCCCCGCCCGCGGGCAAGACGGACGTCGAGGCGGCGGCCAGGACGCTGGAGTTCGACGGGCGGGCGGACGTCACCCGGAAGGACCTGTCCGGGATGACGAACCTGCCGAAGGACGCGCGGAACGTGGTCGTGCGGGTCGAGCCGCATGTGTACGACGCGACCGACGGGAAGTACGTCACTCCGGCGAAGACGGACGCCGTGCTGCTGGTCGTCGAAACCGGCCCGGCCGGGCAGGTGTGGGCGGTGCGGACGTTCGAGGACTGGTTCCCCCGGCAGTTCGGCACGAAGGACGCGGCCGCGGCGGCGACCCGGTTGGTGGACGAGGTGGACGCGTGGGACAGGTACTACGCGGTGACCGCCGGGTTCGAGCGGGTGCTCGCGGACCCGGACGTGAAGCCGGCCTTGAAGGCCGTGGCCGTCCACGGCAAATCCCGCCTGCCCCAGCTGCTGACGACCCTGGCCGGGAGCGCCGACGCGGACCTGAAGGCGGCCGCGGCGGACAAACTGGCCGCGGCGGAGAAGAAGAAGTAGCCCCACCCCATACAGCTCACCGCGTGCGAACGGCCCCTCCCACGGGAGGGGCCGTTCGGCATTTCCGGACGAACCCGCATCGCTCTGGAACGAGACGTGATCCGCATCAGTCCCCGTTCGACGGATCCGAGAAGTAGAGCTTTAGCCCGGGTCGCTGTTGTCGGAGCTGCTCCCGCCGCCCCTGTGGGATGGCGGAGCTGGAGAGGAACAATTCCTTCAGATCGGCCAAACCCAACAGGCGTTGCGCCCGCTGCCCCGTCAGGCTGCTGCTGTGGACCCACAGCCGCTGCAACTTGGTCATGCCCAGAAGGTGCTCGATGCTTGCATCCGTGATAGCCTCCCGGTCGCCCCTCAGGTACAGGCTACGGAGCTCTTTCAGGTCCTTCAGGGCCGCCACCCCCGCGTCGGTCAGCTGGGCTTTTTGCAGGTCGAGTTCCTCCAGCGCGGTCAAGCCCGCCAGATGCCGGGCCCCGGCGTCGGTAATCGGCCGCCGGCTCATACCGACCCACAGGCTCCGCAACTGCTTGAGCCCGGCGAGGTGTTTCAGCCCGTCGTCGCTGATGGAGTTGCCCTGGAGGCTGAGTTCCCTAATCGCCGGTAGTCGCCCGAACACTGCCAGGGCGTCGTCGCCGAGCTTCCCGTTCGAGAAGTGCACCTTCTGGAGCTTCGTCAACCCGGCCAGGTGGCCGACCCCGGCGTCGGTGATCCGGCCGGCGTCCCAGACCATCAGGACTTCCAGGTCGCCCAGCCCGGTCAGGGCCCGGAGTCCGTCGTCGGTGGCCTGGCGGTTCTTCAGGAACAGCCGTTTCAGCCGGGGGAAACTGCCCACGGCCCGTAGAGCCTCGTCGGTGTCGATCATTTTATTGTCATAACGGTACTTGTTCGCCGTCTCGTGGTAAACCATGTTCACCTCGACGACGTGGTTGTCCGCGTCCACCTGGTACCACCCGCCGAGGCGCCGGATGAGCGCGGCCGCTTCCCGCTCGGCCGGGACCGGAACCACCAGCCGGACCGGGGTTGGTTCGGGGTCGGCGACGGGCTTCGTCGGTAGAATCCGGAACTCGACGCTGACCACCTCGCCCGCCTTTACCTCGACGCCCGTCTCGTAGTACTCCCGTCGTTGCGTGCGTGCCCAGTAGTCCTGGTTCATGATGAACGGGTAGTTGATGCCCGGCGCGACGCGCAGGCGGAACCGGCCCTGATCGTCTACCGCGCCCGACTGGCAGTCCCCTCCGAATTTCGGCCGGGACGGACCATACAACCCGACACACATCTGTTCGATCTTTGTGCCATGGACCGGATTGCCCGTCTGCACGTCGACCAGCCGGCCCTCGAGCCAGCCGCCCTCGACCAGCGCCAGGTCCGGGGCGGCGTACGTCTTCCCGGCCTCGACCGCGAGCGAGTCGAGGGCCGCGCAGGCGCGGTCCGGGGCATCGGCCCAGAGGGTGTACTTGCCGGCGGTAAGCGACGGGAGACGGTACGTGCCGTCCGCGGCCGTGCGCATCTGGTGCCAGCTGGGCGTCCAGTTCGCCTGCGTCCCTTGCGCAGGCACAAGCCTCCCGACCCCCCGCGCGCTGACCAGCACCCCGGCGGCGGGCTTTCCGGTCACCCGGTCGACCACCCGCCCGGTGATAACCCCCGCCGGCTGGAGGACCACATCGACCGTGTCCGGCAATCGGCGGTATCTCGGCCGCTCGTGCCCGTAGTCAGGATGGCGGACGTCGAAGTAGCAATCCCCACAGGAGATGCCCAGCGTACCTCCCTTGCCGTCCGGTATCGTGGTCGGCTCCGGCAGCACCCTGGCGGCCAGGTCCGTGATCGCGTACTGCCCGTCCGCGTCCGTCCGCGTGCTCCAGACCACTTCCAGCGGCCCGGTGCTCGGTCCGAGGACCCACCACACCTGGGCGCCTGCGACCGGCCGGCCGGCCGGGTCAGTCACCCGCCCCTTGAGGGTGGCGGCCGGCGGTAGGCGGAACTCGAACGGGTACTTCTCGCGTCCCGCATGGAGGGACTGTATCCGCGAGCTGCGTCCGGGCTTGGTGACCGCAATGGTGTATTCCCAGCCCGCCCCATCCTCGTCGGCGGGGAAGGGCGGGAGGTCGCGGAATTGAAACCGCCCGTCGTCGCCCGTCATCTCGGTCCGGAGCCGTTCGACCTTTAACCCCAGCTGGTCCTTGCGGAAGAGCACCACACGGACGCCGGGGAGTGCCTTGCCGGTCTCGTCCTCGCAGAGGCCGGTGAGGGCGATGGTTTTCGCCGGTTCCCCGTTCGCGGTGGGAGGAGTCCCGGCCGGGCCGGCGTCCCGGGATGATCCGGCCGCGGCGTCCGTCAATCCGACCGCGGCCAGCCCGAGGAACAGCAATCCGCCCAACACCTTGCCGGCGGTGCCCGGCGTCCGATAGTGCGCGATCATCCGGATTCTCCTGACCAGGGATTGGTCTTTGACAAGGGCCCCCACGGCACCCGGCATCCGAACCGGGGCCACCAACCGGCCGGCGACGTTCAACAGGGTGTGGCCGTACCGCCCGCGGTCGCGCTCGCCGAGATGGCGGAGGACGGCCGCGTCGCAGGCCAGCTCGCGGTCCCGGCGCAGGCACGCGAGGACCAGCCACGCGACCGGGTTGAACCAGTGCGCGGCCACCACCAGCGTGGCGACGCGATCGACGAGGACGTCCCACCGGCGGACGTGCGTCAGCTCGTGGAGCAGCACCAGCCGAAGCTCGTCCGGCGTCAACCCCTCAAGGAGGTCTTCCGGGATGACAATGGTGGGGCGGAGGGTGCCACACGTGGCGGGGCCGAACCGGCCCGGGGCCGTGAGCAGCCGCAACGGGCGGGCGACCGGCAGATCATCCAGACAGCGGCGGAGTATGTCGCGGGCGGCGGGGTCCGTAACCTCCTGCCACAATCGCCGTTCGCGGCGGATCTGCACGTGGGACCAGCCGTGCCGGGCGAGAACGACGAGTACGCCTGCCAGCCACCCCGCCCCCAGCCACCGGATAGTGGTCCCCGGGGATGGCTCGGCGGCCTCCCGGGCCGGCTCGACCTCCCGGATTGGCCCGGCAACTCGGCCCGGCTCAGCCTCCAAACCCGGCGCGGCCTCCCGACCCAGATCGGCCGGGACGACCGGGCGCGGGGCGACTTCCGCCACCGGTTCGCCGATCGCGGCGTCTCCCCCGCCACGGTCGTCGTTCGCCGGGCCGGGCGGTGCGGCCGGGGGCTCGGCCGGGCGACCCGTCGTCGGCACCCTGGGTGTTACTGTCACCAGGCGGAAGACGCTCCAGGGTGCGGGCGGAATGACCGGCAGGGCCAGCCGGGCGAGAACCACCAGCCACAGGCAGAACCGCCAGCGGGGCTCCAAACGGCCCCGCAGCACCCCCGACACGAGGAACACCAACAGCCCCAGCACGGCCGCCTGCCAGCTGGCGTGAGATAGCCCCGCCAGCACGGTTTCGAGTGGGGTCGGCGTCGCACCACCGGTCATGACGTCGTCCTCCGGCGGGGGGATTAGTGCGGGGGCAACTTCTCGTCCAGCAGCCGTTTCAGCTCTTCGATCCGCTCCGGCGGGATCTCCGCCCCGCGCACGAAATGCACCAACAGCTCCGCCGCGTCGCCGCCGAACACCTTCTTCAGGAACGACCGGCCCTCCTCGCGGACGCACTTGCCGCGGGTGACCAGCGGGCGGTAGAGGTAGCGGTTGCCGTCCGCCTCGGCGGCCAGCACTCCCTTGTCCACCAGGCGGGAGAGCAGGGTGCGGATAGTGCGGTGCCGCCAGCTGGTCGAAGGCGTCAGGGCGGCGATCACTTCGGCGGCCGTCGCCGCCTCCCGCTCCCAGACCACCTGCATCACCTGCCACTCCGCGTCGGAAATGTGAGCTTCGACCATACCCGCGCCTCTCTTGACTACAAGTGTAGTCATGATGCCGCAACCGGGGGCGGGTGTCAAGACGACCGACGGGGCCGGGATGAGAGCGTGGGGGGCGGCGCTCGTCGCCGGCTCTCGGGATGGGAGGTGATGCGAGACTCCGGGCACGATGGCCCGAGAGGTTACCCGCTCGGATCCGGCGGTGCAGATCAGGCGGGAGGCCGGTTCCTCAGCGGCCTGTCCGGCCCAGGGCCCACTTTGCCTCTCGCGTCATGGAGGCGTCGGCCGGCCCGGCGGCGAGGGCGGCGAGCCCGTCCCGGCGAGTTCCAGGGCGGCCACCGTCCGAGTGACCCGCAACCGCTCCCCGGTCGGCGGCCTTCGGTTTGCTCCCTCCCATGCGGTCACCAACCATCGCTTCCTCTCTCGCCCCGCCTGAAATCCCCCGCCGCCGTTCACCTTCCTGCTATTCCCCCTCGTGGGTACAATGGCGTGTATCCACCGCATAACGGCCGAGGGGGCCGGGCCGATGAACAAGTGCCAGCGCTGTCCGAAGCAGGCCACCCTGCACATTACCGAAGTACTCGGGGAGGACCGATTCGAAGAGGTCCACCTGTGTGAGGATTGCGCCAAGAAGTACCTGTACGAGCCTCAAAAGAAGGCCGCCGCCGCGAAATCGGCCGAGGTCCTCGGCGAGGGCGACGAGCCCGACGCCGTCGGCGAAAAGCAGTGCGAGGCGTGCGGGATCAAGTTCGTCGAGTTCCGCAACCACGGCCGGCTCGGCTGCCCCCACGACTACGACGCCTTCAAGGACGACCTGCTCCCCCTCCTGGAAAGTGTCCACGGGGACACCAAACATACCGGCAAATCCCCCCGCCGGCTCCCCCGCGCCAAAGGCGCCCAGCTCGAACTGGCCCAGCTCCGCCGCCAGCTCCAACAGCTCGTCACCGAGGAGAAGTACGAGGACGCCGCCCGGATCCGCGACCGGATCAAGGATCTCGAAGACTCCGCCTGACGGCGGGAGAACCCGAAACGACACCAAGGCAACTAATCCCGAAATTCAAAACGAAGCGACCAACGGTGCAGAGAATGCGGCTGTCTTGTTGCGGATTGTCGGTTCCCAGTTTGTTTCGAATTTCGTGCTTCGAATTTCGGATATCCGCACGGGGTGCGGCATGAAGTGCCAGTTCTGCGACAACCCGGCCACCGTTCACGTGAACAAGTACGTGAAGGCGAGTAAGAAGATGCGGGAGCTGCACCTGTGCGAGGGGTGCGCCCGCAAGCACAACCTGATCCCCGACCAGCCGACCCCGCACGTCGACCTGAAGGCCCTCCTCGGGCTGCTCATCGGGCCGTCCCAGGCGGGGCCCGGGACGGTCGCCGACACGGCCGCGTTGACCTGCCCCGCGTGCGGGCTAAAGTATGGGGAATTCCGCGCCGAGGGCCGGCTCGGGTGCCCGGGCGATTACGACGCCTTCAAGGCCGCCCTGGAGCCGCTGTTAGAACGGATCCACCGGTCGCAGACCCACGCCGGCAAGGCCCCCCGGACGGCCCGCCGGGCGGCCGACCTGGCGGACCTCCGCCGCCGGCTGGCCGCCGCCGTCGCGGTCGAGAAGTACGAAGACGCGGCCCGCCTCCGCGACCTGATCCGACAGAAGGAAGCCTCGGATGAACCTCGATAGCCTGCTCCCGAACCTGGGCGAGTGGCTCCGCGGCACCGGCCCCGAATCGGACGTAGTCGTGTCCACCCGGATCCGGCTCGCCCGGAACCTGGTCAATTACCCGTTCACCAACCGGGCCACCCACCACCAGAAGGCCGAGATCGCCGGCCGGGCCAAGGAGGCCCTGGTCAAGGCCGATCTGCCGTACAAGCTCGACTACCTCGACATCTCCGGCCTGTCCCCGCTCGACCGCCAGTTCCTGGTCGAGCGGCAGCTGATCAGCCGGGAGCTGGCGGCCGTCCTCGACGGCCCGCGGGGGGTGGCGCTCGACGGCAAGGAGTCGGTCAGCGTGATGGTGAACGAGGAGGACCACCTCCGGCTCCAGGTGCTCCGGAGCGGGTTCTCGCTCGACGAGGCGTGGCAGGACATCGACCGGGTGGACGACGCCCTCGAGGCCCGGATGACCTACGCCTTCCACCAGCAGTTCGGGTACCTGACCGCCTGCCCGACGAACGTCGGGACCGGGATGCGGGCGAGCGTGATGCTCCACCTCCCGGCCCTCGGGCTGACCAAGCAGATCGACAAGGTGTTCCGGGCGCTACAGAAGATCAACCTGGCCGTCCGCGGGCTGCACGGGGAGGGGAGCCGGGCGTTCGGCGACCTGTACCAGATCTCGAACCAGGTGACCCTCGGCAAGAGCGAGCCGAAGATCCTGAACGAGATCCGCGAGGTCCTCCAGACGATCCTCCAGTACGAGCGGCAGGCCCGGGCCGCGCTCGTGAAGGAGCGGAAGCAGGCCGAGCAGGACCGGGTCGCCCGGGCGATCGGGACGCTCGGCAGCGCGACCATGATCACGTCCGAGGAGACGATGGAGCTGCTCTCGGCGGTCCGGCTCGGGATCCACCTGAACCTGATCGACGACCTCCCGGCGACGACGGTGAACCAGCTGTTCATCCACACCCAGGCGGCGCACCTCCAGAAGTTGATGGGCCAGCCGCTCGACGGCGAGGAGCGGAACGCCGCCCGGGCGAAGTACCTCCGCAGCAAGCTCCGCGAACTCGGCTCCCACCAGCGGTGACCCACCCTACAAAACTCGCGCCGCCGACGGGCGCCGGACCAGAAGAGGGCTGGGGGTTGCGTTTCTTCATCCACGCCCTCGTCTTCCTCACCTTCCTCCCTCTCTGGACGTGGAAACTGCTCGAACCGCATCCGGTCCCGGAGCACCTGAAGGCGGGGCTCGACCGGGCCGGGTTGAGCTTCGTCGCGGCCAAGTCGTTGCACGCCAGCGGGTACGCGTTCCTGACCGTCCTCGCCGGGACGCTCCCGGTGCCGCGGCGGTGGCGGATTTTCCTGGTCGGGCTACTCGTCCTGCACGGGGTGGCGACGGAGATCGGGCAGACGTTCGTCCCGAACCGGACCGGCCGGGTATACGACGTGCTGATCGACTGGACCGGGATCGCGGCGGGGGTACTGGTGGTAAGGTGGTGGGTCGGGACGTCCCGACCCCGTTCACTCGCGAACTGATACAGGAACACCGGCCCGGCGGGCGGCCGCCGCAGCCGCCTGGACCAGCGGGTCGGTCGCCGGCCCTTTGGCCAGTTCGGCGAGTACCGCCCGCGCGTCCGCCGTCCCGATCGCTTCCAGGGCGGCAACTCCACGGACCGCACGAATCTGGTAGGGGGACGCGACGGGGCCGTTGTACCGGTTCAGGAACTGGGTCAGCCGGTCTCGAACGTCCGGGGACGTGGCGAGGGTCAGCCGGGCCCGGGCCCCGACCACCGCGTTCGACCCGAATCGGTCCAGCTCGGCCGAGGCCTTCTCCCGGTCGGCGAATTCGGCCGCCGCCAGCTGCCCGACCAGCCGGTCGAGGTCGGCCTCGGTCGGGACGGGTGCCGGGCGGAGCTTCTCGCGCAGGAGCGGAACCGCCCCGGCCGGGGCGGCGGCCAGGGCCGCGACGCCCGCGTATCCCGGGACCGGGTCGGATCCGGCGAGCTGATCCCAGGCCGCGGCCAGGCCCGGGGCTGCTTTGGCACCACTGGCCCGGACCAGGGCCGGTGGGGTCACGTCCCAGACCAGCCCGGTCTGATCCCCGGCGACCGAAACGAGCCGGCGGCCGTCCGGGGAGAACGCGAGGTCGGTGACCCAATTGGCGTGCCCTACGAATTTGGCCAGGACCCGGCCGGACGCGGTCTCGTACACCCACACGCCGCAGCTCCGATCAGACGAGAACGACCCCTCGGCCGCAGCCAGGAGCCGGCCGTCCGGCGACACGGCAACCGAGGTCACGTGTGCCGCCATCGGGCGGGACTCGGCATCGGCACCGTTGAAGGGCTTCCGGTCCGAATCCGAAACAACGAAGCGGCGGCGGAGCTTGTCGGCTTCCGGGTCCCAGACGGTCAGAGCATCGGCCAACGATCGCTCGGCGCCGGGGGCGTTCACACCGATCCCGCCCAGGTACATCACCCGCCCGTCGGGGGCGAACACGGCAGGCCGGGCTTCCGACGCTGGCGGGCTCAGCTGGTGGAGGTGTTTCCCCGTCCGGGCGTCCCACACATCGGTCCCGTTCTGGAATCCATCGCCCCGCGGGCCGGTCGACCAGCGGGTCGAACTCGTAAAGAGGAGCCGGCCGTCCGGGGAGAGGGCGAGCCCCTCGAGCCGGATCACTTTGGCGTCTGCCACCCAGGGCTGGTTACCGCTGAGCGGGATGGTGAGTTCCGCCCGGACGGTTGCGGCCGGCCAGTCCCACAGGGTCACGACCGCCCCGTCGTAGGTCGCGAGTGTTCGGCCGGCGGCGGCAAACCCGCCGCCGGCCCCCTTTGCACCCCGCAGCTGGCCGGGTAGGTCGACCGGCTTCCCGGAACTCGGATCCACCATCGTGAGTTCACCAGCTGCCGGAAACAGCAACCCGCGGCCGTCCGGTGTGAATGCGAGTCTGAGGTTCGCCAAACGGTGGGCCGGGAGGTTCTTGTCGCGCTTCGCCGGGATGGAGTGGATTGGCTTTCCGGTCGCCATCTCCCAGACCCGGATCGTCTCGTCCTGGCCGAGCGTGGCTGCCAGCCGGCCATCCGGGGATACCGACACCGCGTCGAGGATGTCCCGGTGGGTCGCGAGCGGGACCACGGGCTTGCCGGTCGATGTCTCCCAGATGTCCACCCGCCCGTCCCGCCGGGCGGTCGCGAACCGCCTTCCGTCCGCACTCACCACGACGGCCGCCGCCTCGTCCCTGCCTGCGACCGGCGACCGGGCGGTTTCCGTGCCGGTCGCCACGTCCCAGACCTGGAAGTACCGGTCCTCGGTCGAGGTGATGAGCACCTTTCCGTCCGGGGTGAAGGCGTGCCCGGTGCCGTACCCGGCCTTGGGGAATGGGATCGCGCGGATCTCTTTCCCGGCCCGGAGGTCCCAGACCCGGATTGTCCCGTCGTGTTCGCTGGTGGCGGTCTGCCCGGCCGGCACATCCTTCTGCCGGAACGGGATACCGGCCGGCTGGGGGTCGGCCGGCCCGGCCGGCAAGTCCTTCGGCCGGAGCGGGATAGCGGCCAGCTGGGCGTTGGCCGACAAGCTGTACATGAACCCCCACACGCTGTACGCCGGGGGAGGGATGCGCACCGTCCGGGCGACCGCGTTTTTGTCCGGGTCCACGAACGACATCGTCCAGTCGGCCGGGTCTTTCCAGTCGCCGGTCAGGAAGGCCGGGCCGGCGGCCGTATACCGTACCTCCCGGCACGGCCCGG
>JAQGHQ010000575.1 GCA_028288765.1 Gemmataceae bacterium
AGCCCCCCGAGTGACGTCAACGCCTCGGTAGGGTCTGACGTTACTCGGGGGGCTCACGCCCCCCGCTCGCCGGGAGAAACCGACCTTTTCGACAAAGCACCCGGCGGGGAGAGGGGAGAAAACCGGACCCGAGGGGAGTGCCCGGTCTCGCCTCCGAGATCCCGTTCCTCACGGCCAGGCGTGGAGCACGGGCCGGTCCTCCGGGGCACCCGCGCGGGCGAAGCAGACGACCGAGCAGGACAGGACGGTCGGATCCTTCGGGTCCGGACGGACAGTGTAATCGGCCCGGGCGACGGCCCCCCACGCCGGGCCGAGGGCGGTCGTCAGCCGGGTCACTTCCAGCGGCCCGCAGGTGTCTCTCGACAGCACGATCACCCACACCCGCCGAGTCTCAGGGGCGGGGACGGGTGTTTCCTCGCGCGTCACCCGAGCCCCGAGCCGGGTCACGCACCACTCCACAGTGGCTTCTTTCTGTGGCGTTAATTTCCTGACTATTACCAGATCGTCAGGCCGGACCTGACGGCCCAGCTCCCGCCCCAGCCACTGGGACCATTCCGCCATCGGGTCGTGGTGCGGCCGGTAGAGGTCGAACGCCATCTGGCCGAACGCGAACACCCCCAGCCCCAGAGCACCCGACGCGACCCACATCGCCCGGACGCGCACCCGGGGCGCGCGGTCCAGCAGGGCGGCCCACCCGACCCCGGTCAGGAGACAAATCGCCGGGGCCAGATGCTGCGACAGGCGGCAACAACCGCCGTACGGGTATTTCTGGGCCACGGCGGCCACAAAGTTCAAGCCGAACGGGACGAGGCAAAGCACGAGGATCGCCCGTTGGCCGGTCCGCCAGCACCGCCACGCCCCGAGGGCGAATACCAGGAAGACGATCGTGCTCCCGCCGTTCCCGTCCCCGATCGGGAACGCGAACATCCGGCCCGTGTGTGCCTTGACCACCCAGGTCAGGAACCCGACCGGGTCGGCGGGCGGGAACCCGTGTGCCCAGTACTCCATCATGAACTTGTCGATGTCGCTGCCGCGGGGGTCGGCTTTCTGGCCGGCGACGAGGATGTAGGCGGCCGCGAACGAGGCGACCATGAGCACGGAGTAGGCGGCGAGGAGCCAGGCCGCCCGGCGGTCTTGGTGGCGCCACACGGCAGGGAGGAGGTACAGGACGACCGCCCCGGCGACGAACACCGTCGGGTAAGACGATCCCAGCGCGACCGGGACGACGACTGACAGAAGGGCCAGCGGCCAGAGTCGATCCGGGCGCTGCCGCCACCGGGCGGCGAGGGTCACGAGTACCGCCGACCAAAACAGGTCGCCGGAATACGGCTTCGCCGTCCCGGACAGGTACACCGGCCACCGCCCGACGGCCAGGACCCCGACCGCCAGGGCCGCCGCCGTGGGCGGGACGACCCGGCGGGCGAAATCCCAGAACAGAAGGAGCCCGCCGGCCCCGGCCAGGAAGGGCAACAGGCGGAGGGACCACTCGCATGCCCCGAAGCCGAGTACCACCGCCCGCTCGGCCCACAGGAACAGCACCGGGGCCACCTGCATCCAGTCGAGCGGTCGGGTCAGTCCCTCGAAATCCCGGGTGACGACGTTCAGCCCGATCGCGACCTCGTCACCCCAGAGGGCGGCCCCCACTACGAACCGCACGAGCCGGGCCGCCAGTCCGACCACGACAAGTAATACCGTGATCCGCCGGACCATGCGGACGTAGGCGCGGCGGTCGAGGTCGGCTTCGGGCGGGTGGGCGATTAGCCAGGGGAAAGTCCGGAACCGCTTTGCGAAGGCGCGCATGATCGGTACGCACGGGTTTCGCGGCCCGCACCGTGAGAGACGTTGCTTATCCAGGTCACGCTGTGCGGGACTGTAACGAAAGTGCCGGCCGGGTGTCCACCGCGATTGCGCCTGCGGGCGACGGCGGGTTCACCTCCCGATTCCGGACGGTTCTCATGTAGGGTGGGCACCGCCCACCAAGACCTGATACATCAACCCGATGAGGCGGTCGCATTTTCTTCGATGCCGGGGTACCCGCGAGTGGGTCATCCGGGATCAACTCTCCCCAGCGAGCGGGACGGCTCGGTCGGGGTAGGTGCCGCGAGCCGAGCGGCACAGGCAGTCCGGCCGGGGTACCCGCTCGCGGGTCGCGCCGGACCTACCCCGATCGGGCCGCCCGGCTCAACTGCCGAGTCGGTCTGGCATGACACGGATCCAACCGAATGCGACCGCCCTACCGGGTTCCTGTATGAGGCAAGAGGTGGGCGGTGCCCACCCTACAACGCTCACACCCCGGCTCCGGAATCCGGAAGCGAACCCGGGGAAGGCAAGCCGTCCGTGCCTCCCCAAATTCCGACAGTCAACCCTTCCGCGGTCGTCGGACCCGGCGTGTCGACCGTCAGCGGGCGGCGAACAATCCCAGGTACGGCTCGCGGAGGGTGTCGCGGGGGGGCGGCCCCCACCCGGCATCACGGCCGGCAATCTCGAGGCGGGCCTGGGAAATCAGGTGACGGCTGTAGCCCGTCACGACCAACAGCACGGCACACCCGAGGGCCGCGATCCCGGCACCGACCTGCGGGCGGCGGGTGGAGACCAGAGCGACCGACGCGACGAACACGAGTACCCCGCCCGCTTTGAACGCCGCGAGCCCCCGCCACCCGTGTTGTTCGAGACATGCTGCGGCGAACGGGTTCGACTCGTAGGCGCTCCCATTGATCTGCATCAGGGCGAACGTCAACACGAAGTCCAGAACACTCAGGCCGCTGTAGAGTGCGAGGCCGAGGAAACAGAGCAGTTTTGTTTTCACGAGACACCTGGCTGGTCGAGACGGCAAGCGGTGTCGGAGAGTGTCCGCCGTCTAGGGCATGGAAGGCAAAACTCGGACCGAAGGTCACGGAGATTCGACATCAGTCGCGATCGGAACCGAATCGCTCTCCGGGCTTGAGGAGCCGGTGGGTCGACGCGAAACCCACATCCAGAGGCGCCGCGAATGTCGACCAATTACCTCAGGAGCGAGCTGGAATCAGGAGGCCGGGGGAGTCGTCCGGTGGACCCATCGGAGAGGCCGGGGTGGCCGGAGCCGTTAGCCGACCCAGGGCATTGCCCTGGGCCAGGTTGTCCCAGCCCTTCGGGCTGAAGATCGGTTCCCGGAACCTCCCGCGGGTTTCAAAACGGCATCTCCAGGAGTGTGCGGCTATCGGAGGGCGCGTCGGCCGGAAACCCCCAGATGCCTCACGGGTTGAACACTGAATTTTCATCGATACTACTTAATCGAAGCCTAATCTACCTGATTTCGCACCTCTCTGCTACTTTTTTTTGAGCCTCATCCCACCGACGGGCCACGTTTGGTGACACCGTTCAGCCCCCCCCAGGACTCAGACTCTGCGGAGAGGGTCGATCACCATTCGCGATCCCGGTAAACACTTGCCGATACCCGGCGCACAAAGGGCAATCCAGGGTTGGTGCCGAGCGGGGATAGGTCGTCGCGGAACCTCACCGGGCGGTGACTGGGGGGTTGATCCGGCGTAACATGTGTCTTCGTTACCGATGTTCCGGCGGCCGAGTGGTCGAGGGGAGAGTGGAGAAAAGAACCCCGACCGCTGATTCGTATTGGTGTTCTACCACGCTCCGTTCCGGGAGGGGTGGCAAAACTGGTTACCATACCCGTCGGCAATCCCTTGCCAAGCCCGGTCAGGAAACAGGCCGCCGCGCTGTAGGCGGGAAAGGAGCGCGGCACGCCGAACCCGTCCCATTCACATCACCTCCCTATAATGCGCCCCGTCGACAAAATACAAGGTCGGATTATCGAGGATCGGACATGGCCGAGTGGCAGCGGACACACACCTGCGGCGAACTCCGCGAGGAACAGGTCGGGCAGACCGTCACCCTGAACGGTTGGGTGCTGATCACCCGGAACTACGCGAAGCAGGTGTTCGTGGACGTGCGGGACCGCTACGGGCTCACGCAGGTCGTGTTCGAAGCCGACGACGCGGACCTGTTCAAGGAGGCGAACACGCTCGGCCGGGAATGGGTGATCTCGGTGACCGGGGTCGTCCGGAAGCGGCTCCCGGGGATGGAGCGCGACATCCCGACCGGGACGATCGAGCTGGTAGCCACGGCCCTACGGGTACTGAACCCGTGCCCGCCCCTCCCGTTCAGCGTGACCGAGTTCCCGGACGAGGACCTGGCGAACGAGGATTTACGCCTCCAGTACCGGTACCTCGACCTGCGGCGGCGGTCTCTCCAGCAGGTACTCATCCTCCGCCACCGGATGAACAAGGCGGTCCGGGACTACCTCGACGCTCGCGGGTTCCTGGAACTGGAAACCCCGCTGCTCGGAAAGAGCACGCCGGAGGGGGCGCGGGATTATTTGGTCCCGAGCCGGGTCTTCAACGGCGAGTTCTTCGCCCTCCCGCAGTCCCCTCAGCTGTACAAACAGCTGTTGATGATCTCGGGCTACGACAAGTATTTCCAGGTCGCCCGGTGCCTCCGCGACGAAGACCTCCGGGCCGACCGCCAGCCGGAGTTCACCCAGCTCGACCTGGAGATGTCGTTCGTCGTACAGGACGACATCCTCGGGCTGATCGAGGGCCTCGCCGGGGACATCTTCGGCAAGTGCCTCGGGGCGTCGCTGTCGACCCCGTTCCCGCGGCTGAAGTACGCCGACGCGATGGCCCGGTACGGGAGCGACAAGCCCGACCTCCGGTTCGGGCTGGAGATCGTGGACGTGACGGACCTCGCGGGGGAGTCCGACTTCGGGGTGTTCAAGACCGCGATCGCGGCCGGCGGCCGGGTCCGGGCGATCAACGCGAAGGGGGCGGCGGACAAGTTCTCGAACACGGCCCTGAAGCCGGGCGGGGAGCTGGCCAAGGTCGCCGAGACGTACAAGGCGAAGGGCCTCGCCTGGATGAAGGCCGAGGGGGAGAAGCTGACCGGGAGCATCGAGAAGTTCTTTCCGGACGCGCTGAAAATCCGGCTGCGGGAGCAGCTGGGGGTGCAGCCCGGGGACCTGCTCCTATTCGTGGCGGACACCGAATCGGTGGTGTGCGACGCCCTCGGGGCGATTCGGCTCCACCTGGCGAACAAGCTCGGCCTGGTGGCGAACAGCCGGGAGTACAAGTTCGTCTGGGTGGTGGACTTCCCCATGTTCACCTGGGACGATGAGGAGAAGCGGTGGGCGGCGAACCACCACCCGTTTACAGCCCCGCGGGACGAGGACCTGTCCCTTCTGGAGTCGGACCCGGGTAAGGCCCGGGCGAAGGCGTACGACCTGGTGCTGAATGGGTACGAGGTCGGCGGCGGGAGCATCCGGATCCACCGGCAGGACGTCCAGCAGCGGGTGTTCGGGATGCTCGGAATGGACCCGGCGGAAGCGCGAACCCGGTTCGGGTTCCTGCTCGACGCGCTGCAGAGCGGGGCCCCGCCCCACGGCGGGATCGCCCTCGGCCTCGACCGGTGGGCGATGATCCTGGCGGGGACGACGAACATCCGGGACGTGATCGCGTTCCCCAAGAACCAGAAGGCCCGTGACCTGATGACCGGCGCCCCGGCCCTGGTCGATCCCCGTCAGCTCAAGGACCTCGGGATCCGGCTCGGGTAGGAAGAGGTGGTAGCGGGTGGGTGGTTTCTTGCTCAAGTCATCCCACGGGGGCGTCAATGGGGAAACCAGGGGGTCGGGTTGACGTCCACCCCGACCCCCTGGTTTCCCCACTGGCACCACCTCTTCCCCAGAGTCGACCCCCCCGGGGGGTCCCGGGGGGTCGTTCTGTTTTAACGGTTGGACAGACTAACGATTTGCGCGGCGGAATAACCTGACGATATAATTTGGCATGACCCTTGCTTTATCCCGACTCAGTCATGTACGGGGGAGAGTGGTATGAGTCCGCGGGAGCCGGTGCTGCGGGTGTTGTGCGTGGACGACAACCGCGACTGTGCGGACACGCTCGGGATTCTGCTCGAACTCGTCGGGTTCGACGCCTGTGTTTGTTACGACGGGGTGTCGGCCCTGGCCGCGGCCGAGACCTTCCGGCCCGACGCCGCCATCCTCGACCTGACCATGCCCGGGATGGACGGGGGCGAACTCGCTCGCCGGCTGCGGGAGCGGCCCTGGGCCCGGACCCTACCGCTGGTGGCACTCACCGCCCTGAGCGACGAGGAGGCCCGGCGGCGGACGGCCGGGGCCGGGTTCGACCTCCACCTCACCAAGCCCGTCTCCCCGGACCGCCTGGCGAATGTCCTGGCCGACATCGTCATCCTCCGTGGGGATTCGTTCCTCGCCATCGGCCACTGACCCGCCAGGGGATGAACGCGAGAAGGCCCGGGGTATGCCCCCGGGCCTTCGCCGTTACCCGACCAGGCTACTTGCCCGGAAGGGGAGGACGGCCGCCCGCGGCGAGGCCGGAGTGGGTGACTTTCGGCCAGTACTTGAACAGGTCGAAGTGCGGGTCGTTCTCGCCGTCGTGGCATTTCATGCAGGCCTGCGAAACCCCGTTGATCACTCGCTGCTGGGCGGGCGGGATGACCTCCTGACCGCGGTCGGCCGGGTTGAGCTTGGATATTCTTTCCATCGTCGCTGTATCCGGTAGCTTGTCGGCCTTGGCTTGTTTCCACGGCGCCATCAGTTTGAGGAGCTGATCGTTCTTCGGCGCGGCGGCGTGGCCGCTCCCGGGGCCGTGGCAGCTCTCGCACCCGACGTGCTTCAGGGACGGGGTCTTCTCCGCGTTCTCGTACCCGGTCTTGTACCCGAATCCGATGGTGTGGCAGACGACGCATTCGGCATCGAAGTTCCGCAGTCCGGGCCGTTTGGCGACCTTCTCTAGGGCGTCGAGCGCGTGACTGTGGGGCGTCCCCTGCCACTTGACGAACTCGGCCGCGTGGCAGCCCATGCACTTTTCGGAGCCGATGTAGGTCAGGTTGAGTTTGGGGGCCTGGATCTGGGCGGGGTGCGGGAGCTGGGAGATCCTGGCGAGCAGGTTCCGGTCCTTCACCTGTTTGGCGTACGCCTCGAGTACGGGGAGGGCCTTGTTCCCCTTCTCGGCCGCAGGGTTGTCCGGGGTCACGTAGTCCTCGCCGAGGGGGACGAGTTGGTACTTCAGGTCGACCTTCCCGCCCGGGCCGTTGAACACCCCGACCACCCCGACGTACCGGCCCTTATGCCCGACCTGGATGAGCATCGTCTGCCCGCCGTCCGGGTGGTTGACCGTCGTGGGGAACTGCGGCGGTTCGGGGTCGTCCCCCTGGCAGAGAACGACCCGGTACTGCGGCCAGGCGGCGGCGACCTTTTTGGCCTCGTCCAGAGAGCCCTGGTATAGAAGGACGTTGACCCGCGGCTTTTTCGGGTGGTTCGCCAGGGCGGCGGCCGCGTCCTCCAGGATCTTCTTGTTCCCTTCGAAGTCGATCGAGTGGTCGGCCTTCACGGCCTCCTTGGCGACCGTCGGCCCGACCACCCCGACCACCCCGACCGGGACTGTGCCGCCCAAGGCGACCTCGGCCAGGCCGACAGTCGGGCGGGTTCCGCCCGATGGGAAGAATGCTTCCCGCGGGACCGGCTTCCCGTCCGACACCCCGACCACGTTTCCCGCGAGGGTGTAGGGCGGCTGGTCCTTCTGGAGCGCGTACTCGGCGACCAGCTTGTGGAGCCCGACGGTGAACTCGGTCTTTCCCACCCCGACCGCCACGTACCCCATCTCACGGAGGGCGTTCATGGCCGCGACGTACTTGAGCAGGGACTGTTCGTCCGGGGCGACTATCCCGGACGGGCCGGTCGGGTGGCGGGCCGGGTAGACGTCGCCGAGGTCGAGCCCGATCACCGGCCAGCCCTTGGCCCGGAGGGAATTGAAGAAGTTCGCCCGCCGCTCCAGCCCGCCCATCTGCGGCCGGCTGCACCCGCACGGCTGGACGAACCCGAATGTTTCCCCGGAGAGGACGATCGCGGCGTCCGGCTTGACGTCCTTAGGCCACCCGGCGAACAGCGGGATCGCGCCGACGGTCGGCTCCTTCGGGGGCGGAGAGGGGGTTTTGGTCTCGTCCCCGACCCGGAAGCAAAACCCGGACGCCCCGCCGTAGACGAGCCCGGCGACGAGGGCCACGAGGCCGATCACCCCCACGACCCGCCACCCGGACCTCGTCCGCCCGCCCGCGGGTCGAGTGCTCTGCTCGGTCATCTCGGTTCGTCCTCTGAACGGCTGCGATGTCATTACATACCTGTTCCGCCGGCCGGCCGCGAGATCAGGTTGTATCGAGATATTACCGGGGTTCGCCTCCGGATTCCGGAGCCGGGGTGTGGGCTTTGTAGGGTGGGCACCGCCCACCTCTTGCCTCAGCTCTTGGTGGGCGGTGCCTACCCTACATGAGAACCGTCCGGAATCCGGAGGCGAACCCGATTACCGCGTGCCCTGTCCCCGGACCGGGATGCGGAACCGTTGGGGGGTCGGGCCTTTGACGGCCAGAACGACGACCCCGTCCCGGATCGCCCCTTCCTGTTTCCCGGGCGGGACGGTGACCCTCAATTGGTAGTACCCGCGGTCGCCCTGGTCCGGTCGCTTTTCAAGCGACACTTCCAGGCCCTCCGGGCGGGTCTGGTCCCGGACGACTTCCAGGTCGATCCCGGTCTGTTCGGTCGTGATGAACACCTTCTCGTTCGTCCCGTCGGCGGTTTTGAACGACCCGAGGTTGATCTCCTTCCCCTCGCTCAGGTGGACCGGCCCCCGGACCACCCCCTTGACCGTCACCGATTTCTGTTCGCCGCCCTGGGCCACCCAGATCATCCGCACCATGTCCCCGATGTCCAGTCTGGCGTCCCCGTCGCGGCCCTTGATGGTGACGGGCAGCCGGAAGGCGGACCGGACCCGCGTCGGGCGGCCGAGCTTGTTGGACAGGTCGACGGTGAACCGGCCGAGGTCCGGGCCCACGATCGGGACGAGGTTCCCGGTACTGACGAACCCGCCGGGCTCCCCACCCGCCCCTGTCGGCATCATCACCTGAACGGTCAGGTTGGGCATCTGGTCCGGGGTGCGGGTACACGAGTAGATGATGACTTCGTGGGTCTGGGCGGTCGTTGCGTCGGTGAGGTCGCCGGCGTCGATCGCCGGCCGGTCGACCTCGAACGCGCCGGCCGGCTCGTACCAGATCTCGAACCTTTCGGTCTCGACCAGCTCCGTGTCCTGGATCTGGGTGATGAACGCGGCCCGGAGGGGGATCTTCGGGCTCGGCCGCACCTTGAAGTTCAGTTCCAGAATCCCCCACTGGGGCGACCACCCGTCCGTGTCGGCCGCGGCCGGGACGTTGAAGACGACGCTGGCGGGATCCTGGTCGAACCTGTGCGACTGCCAGACGAGTGTCTTCCGCTCCGTATCCAGGAGGTTCGCGGCCGGCCCGGCCATTCCGAGCGGAAACCCGGCCACGAGTCCCTGCGGCAGGGCGGACACCGCGGCCATCTGGAGAACGAGTTTGGTCGTTTCCGGCGGGATCGGGGCAAGCCGCCCCCCGCTACAGGCGGAGCAGCTGACCGACTGGAGCCGCATCGACACGGGCTTCCGGTTCGCATTCTCGAACCAGAACGTCGCCGCGTGCTGGGTCTCACCCGTCTCGTAAAACCCCGTGAACGCGTGGTCCGGCAGGTTCGACGAGAACGGGTCCCACCGGCGGACGCTGTTGGCGGCCGAGAACAGGAGCGGCTTCTCGCCCTCCGCCTTCTGCGCCCCCTTCGTCTCCTCCCGTCCGGTCGGGGTGTACTGGGAGAAAAACGTGACCGCGAACACGACCACGACGAGGAGACCGACGGGAACCAGGATCTTGAGCGTGGAGGTGTTCATCGTCCCGGGTTCCCTCGGAGAGCGGTCGGCCGACCGGTGATCGGGCGGGGGCATAAAAGCCATTGCGGGGTCTCGGGCGGGATCGGCGAGGCGCACTGTTCTACGCCCCATTACCGCCCGCGGTTCACTTGTCCTTCTTCCCCGCGAGCGGCTTCCCGTCCTTGTCGATCGGGCCGACCGCGACGATCGTGAGCGTCATCGGGTCCAGGTACTTCCTGGCCACCGCCTGGACGTCGCTTGGGGAGACCGCCGCGACCTCCTTCCGGTACGTTTCCAGGAAGTCGAACCCGAGCCCGTACCGCTCGGCGGCCAGCAGCTCGCCGGCCACCGCGGACAGGGTGGTGAACCGGAACGGGAGGCTGCCGAGCAGGTACTTCTTGGCATCCTCCACCTCCTGCGCGGTCGGGGGTTCGTCCCGGATCTTGTTCACCTCCTTCAGGAACCCGTCCCGCACCCAGACGAACTTGTCCCGGAAGGTCCCGATGTAGCCGGTGAACGTCCCGGGCTGGTTCCCGGCCGTCGTGCTGATCGTCGCGGTGACCGTGTACGCCAGCCCCTGCCGGTCGCGGAGGGTGGCGGACAGCCGGTCGGTGAACCCCGGCCCGGTCCCGAGGACGTTGTCCATCACCAGGAGCTTGTAATAGTCCGGGTTCTGGCGGGTCACCCCGAGGTGGCCGATGTACACGTGGACCTGGGCGGCGGCCGGGTCGCTGACGATCTTCTCCGTCACCTGGGCGGCCTTCGGGGGGGCCGGCGGGTCGGGCTGCTTGGCGTCAGACTTCTTCCACGCCCGGGTCAATTGTTCGACCTTTTTCGCCATCTCGCCGGAATCGAAGTCGCCGACCACCGCGACGATACTGACGTTCGGGGCGAACGCGACCGCGTGGAACGTCTTGCAGTCGGCGGCGGTCAGCTTCTCCACGATTTCCTTCTTCCCGAGCGCCGAGCGGCCGAACGGGTGGTTCCCGTAGACGAGGGCGTTGAACAGCATCCGGGCTTTCGTCCGGGGCTGGGTCTCGGCGTCGTCGATCGCGGAGAGCTGTTGGTCCCGCTGCCGCTCCAGGGCGTCGGCCGGGAACGTCGGGCGGGTGAGGCACTCGAAGAGCAGCCCGAGCCCGAGATCAGTGTCCGGGGTGAGGACCTTGAGCGCCGCGCCCCCGGAGGACAGGCTCAGGCTGCCGCCGGTGTCCTCGATCAGGGCGGCAATCTGCTGGCCGGTGTGCTCGGCCGTGCCCTCGGCGAGGAGGTCGCCGACCAGATGGGCGACCCCGGCCTTCTCGGCCGGCTCCAACAGGGTCACGTCCTTCACGGCGACGCTCGCCACGACCACCGGCAGGCGGTGGTCTTCGAGCAGGACCAGGGTGAGCCCGTTCGGGAGGACCACCCGCTTCGCGTCCTTGAGCGAGAACCCGCCGGCCCCCGGGTCGAGCGCGGAGCGCGGGGCGCGGAGCGCGGGGGGGGCGGCGTGGATTCGACCCGGGTTGCGGGATCCAGGCCCCGGGTTGCTCGTTCCCCGCTTTTCGTCCTTCGGGACTGACCAGACGACCGCCGCCTGCTTGCGGGCGAAGTACTTTTTCGCGACCCGCTGTACGTCGGCTTTCGAGACCGCCCCGAGGCGGGTCAGGTAGTCGCGGTAGTATTTCGCCACGTCCTCGCCGGAGGGGTAGGTGCTGGCCTTCGCGATCGTGTCGGCCAGACTGTGGACGCTCTCGCGCGAGAACACGAACCCGGCCAGGATTTTCCGCCGCGCCCGGTTCAATTCCTCGTCGGAAACTGGTTCGGCCCCCAGCTTCTCCAGCTCGGCGAAGACTACCGCCTCGGCCTTCGCCCGGTCCTTCCCCTTCAGCAGTTCGACGTTCACCTCGAACCAGCCGGGGTACCGCCCCGAGGAGTTGCCGGCCCCGACGTCCGCCGCGAGCTGATCGCCCTCGACCAGCTTTCGGTAGAGCCGGGCGGTCTTGCCGTCCGCCAGGACGGTCTGGATCACGTCGAGGACGGGGTCGTCGGGGTCACCGACGGGAACGGTGTTGAACCCGACGAGGAGCCGGGGCACGTCGAACTTCGAATCGAACTCCTTGCGGACCGGGCCCTCGCGGTCCTTGAAGAAGGTCGCCGGCTTGCGGACCGGGAGGTCGCCCCGCGCGATCGGGCCGAACAGGTCCTTGATCGTGGTCGCGGCCTTCTCAGGGTCGAACCCGCCGGCCAGGATCAGCGAGGCGTTGTTCGGGTGGTACCACTTGTCGTAGTGCCGCTTGATGATCTCGGCGGTCGCCGCCCGGACGTGGACTTCCTGCCCGATCACCGGGTGCGAGTACGGCGAGTCCTTCGGGTAGAGCAGGGGCAGGATGGTCTTGAACTCAAGGCTCCAGGGCGAGTCCTCGCCCCCCGCGAGTTCGGAGATCACCGCCCCCTTCTCCTGTTCAAACTCGTGCTTGGCGTCGATCCGGATGTTCCGCATCCGGTCGGCCTCGATCCGGAGAGGGATCTCCCAGCGGTCGGCGGCGAAGTCGAAGTGGTAGACGGTCATGTCTTCCGACGTGTACGCGTTGTTCCGCCCGCCGTTCCGCTGGGTGGCCCGGTCCACGTCGCCGGGCATGAGCTTGTCGGTCCCCTTGAACATGAGGTGTTCGAGGTAGTGCGACAGGCCGGTCTGGTCTTTCTCCTCGTCGGCGCTGCCCACACGGTAGGCGACCATCGTGCTCACCACGGGCGCGTTCTTGACCGGGAGCAGGTACACCCGCAACCCGTTGTCCAGGGTGAACGTCCGGAGGTCGGCGAACATCGCCTGGGCGGTGCGGGCAAGCTCCGCGTCGGATTTCGTCCGGGGCGCAGGGTCGGCTGCCCGACCGCCGGCCGGGAAGAGCAGGGCGACGATCAGTCCAAAGCCGAGTGGCAGACGCGACGACATGCGGGGCCTTTCCTTCCTGGTGACTGCCGGACCGGCGGCATGACCGGCCCCCAATAAGTTTAGCAGCCGGCCAGCCCGGAGCGAGAGTGGCATCCAAGCGGCGGCGCCTTTCAACGTCGTCCCCGCGCTCCGCGAGCGGTCGTTTCTTCGGTCCGCGAGTGTGGTCTGCTCGCTTGGTCGACGTCCACGAGGAATTGGCGCCTCGACGTTTTCAGCCTGAAAAGCTGGGTGCGCGTAGCCCCGGTCACCGCCCTGGGCGGGCGAACGCCACCCGAGTGGGTCGGACGTCGGTCCCGGCCGCGTTCCCCCGCCCAGGGCGGTGACCGGGGCTATCGGCTCCCACCCCAGTGGGGTGAAAACAACACCCCAACGCGGATTTCGACAACGCAACCGGACCACACCCGCACACCTTCACCTGGAACCGGAAGCCCTGTCCGGCGTTATTCACTGGAGGCGGCCGGGCGCCGGTGAGATGATGTCTCCGACGCTGCCGCAAGGTGGAACCGGGAGGGAATACCGATGACGCGCTTCGTACCGGGCCTGGGGGTGGGGATCATCCTGTTCACGGCGACCGCTGCGACGGCCGCGGCCCCGGCCAAGGAAGCCGATGACCCGCTCGCGGTCGGCAGCAAGTGGAAGGGCAAGCTGACCCAGAAGGGGGAGATCGGCGGGACGGAAGTGCCGCTCGACCTCGACGCCGTCCTGACCGTTACGAAGCGGGACGGGGCCAAGTTCGAGGGTGAGCTCTTCGAGGAGGGCGGCGAGGGGTCGGGCATCAAACTGACCTACCTCGTCCGGGGTGAGATCACAACGGCCAAGGACGGGAAGGGCTACACCGTCGAGTTCAAGTCGTACGACTTCAAGGACGCCGAATCCCAGACCTTCCTCAACATCCCGTACACCGGCAAGCTCTCCGGCAAGAGGCTGAAGGGGACGTGGAAGCACCCGAAGAATGATGACGGGACCACGATCGAAGGCGATTTCACGCTCGAACTCGCCAAGTGAGTCGGGGTGCTCACCGCGGCGTTTTGGCGATGTCCTCGGGCCAGTCGAGCTCGAACCCGGCTTTGGTCAGCGCGGCCTGGAAGTCCTGGCGCAGCGCGTCGTCCTTGCGGACCTGCCGCGGCACCCGTTTCCGGGCCAGGCAGAACGCGACCAGCTCGCCGACCGCCTCACCGACGTTCCACTCCACCGGGTGCAGCCGGTAGCACCCGTTCGTGATGTGCGTGGTCCCGATATTCTTGCAAGCCGGGAGCAGGTTCTCGACCCGCACCGGGATGAGTGAGCCGAGCGGGATCTGGAACGGGAGGGAGCTCACGTCGATGTAGTTGTCCCCACCGCTCGACGGGTGCAGGTCGATGCGGTAGCTGCCGATCCCGACGGAATCGGCGAACTTCTCCGCAGTGAACTCGCCGGGCTTCCTGCCGAGCTTCTTCGCCCGGGCGTCCGCCCCGACGTGGTTCTCCGTGACCGTGAACAGGGCCTTGATCCGCCGGGACTCGCGGACGTAGGGCGCCATCGCCAGCCCGTCCTCAGTGCCCGTGATCTCCGGCCGGAGCCGCAGCCCCTTCCACCCGTGCTTGCCGTCCGGGCGCGGGGCCTCGGTCTGCATCCAATGGAGCAGTGACAGGCTCAGGTCTCTCGCCCGCCGCTGGTGCTCCGTCGCCACCTCCGGTCGGTCTCCGTAAAGGTTCCCCAGCCAGTAGTCGTTCTGCGGCCAGTTCACCAGGCAGATGTCGCCGGGATAGGTCCCGGGTGTGAAGAGACCGCGGTCCACGAGTCGGCGGTACGTCCAGAGGTTCGGGACCTCCTTCGGGAGCTTGAGCCCGGGGTCGAACCCCATCTTGCGAGGCTTCACCGTGATCGGGTGTGTCGTCGTCCACGAGAGCAGGTTGCCCGCCCACTCCGGTTTCATCCGGGGGACGTAATCCCGCCAGAACTTGTACCCCGGTGGCTCGGGGATGGTGTGGTCCGCATCCGGGACGTGATCGATCGCGAAACACCAGGTGAACGCCTGGTGGTTGTCCGGGCCCGCCTCGCCCGGAGCGTGGGGCTCGTGGGTGTCCCGCCGGGCTTCCGCCCCGGTGACGAACTCGGTCCTTGTGAGCGGAAGGAGGTCGCCCGTTTCGGTCGCGTCGACGAAGTACGGCGCGACGAGGGTAATCTCCCGCCCGCTGTCGAGCTGCTGGACGACAACGGCCGTCACCTCGTCACGGGCGATTTCCGCCCGGACCGGGACGCACGGCCGGAGGAGACGGATCCGCCCGGCGCTGAGGTGCGGCGCGAGCATCTCCAGCAGGACGGCGACCGCGACCCGCGGCTCGTGGCACAGCTTCGAGACGGTCCCGTTGCCGGGGTTCAGGGCCGGTAGAGCCTTTGCGGCGTCGGTAAGCGGGTAGTTCCGGCGGTAGAAATCGCGGACCTTGTCCCGGAACGACCGGTACGCCCGGGTGCAGCCCTGCTTCTCGATCCACGCGTGTTCGTCCGGCGGGACCGCCTGCGAGGTGAGTTGACCGCCGATCCACTCGTACTTCTCGGTGAGGATGACCTTCAACCCGTTGCGGGCGGCGGCCAGGGCACAAGCGACTCCGCCGACCCCGCCGCCGACGATGACGACGTCGGCCGCGAGTTCGTTTGGGGGCCGGGTCCGGTCTTCGGCGAAAGCGGGGAGCCAGGAGGCGAGCGGGGTGACTGCCGAAAGCGAGAGGAACGCGCGGCGGTTCATGGGGCTGCTCCGACGGGGTGGGCGACCCCAAGGATACCCTCACCGGTCTCGGGGGCGCGCGAAAAAGCCCACCCGCCGGGCGGGTGGGCTTCGCGGGCCACTCGGGGCGGCCCGGTCAGTCTTCCCGCTTGGCCTCCGCGATGCTGCGGATCTTCTCCCCGAGCAGGGCCACGTCGAACGGCTTCTTGAAGATGTCGTTGAACCCGAACTGGGCCAGCTGTTCGGGGGCGGCCTCGTCCTCGCTGGCCAGCCCGACGATCAGGGTGCCGGTGTGGGTCTCGTCGGCCCGGAGCCGGGCGACGATCTGGATCGACTCGGCCCGGCCGAGCCCGAGGTCGATGATGATCGTGTCGGGCTGGAAGTTCCCGGCAAGCATCCCGGCCTCAAACCCGCTGTTCGCGTACTGGAACTTGAAATCCTCATCTTCGGGCAGCAGCTCTTTGAGCCGGTCGTTGAACAGCTTCTCGGTGCCGATGAGCAGCACCTTGTGCCATTCCTCTTCCTCCAGCTCCCCGAGCGGCATCCCGTGTTCCTTCAGGAACCGGATGAGTTGTTCGCGGGGGATCCGGCGGTCTTGGCTGCCGGGGATCCGGTAGCCTTTGAGCCGGCCGGAGTCGAACCACTTCGAGACCGTCCGAGGGGCGACTTTACAGATCTTCGCAACCTGGCCGGTGGTGAATACCTTCTTCATCGCGAGGCACTCCGTTTGAACTCGCTGACCCCGCACCCCGCCCCGGCTGTTGCCGGCCATCCGTGGCGGGCGGCGCGTCTGGCCCCGGTCGGCGCCCCCGGGGCTGGGGGCTGAGCCGGTCGTCGCGGCAACCGCGCCGGGGCCGGACTCGGGTGGGTGGACGCCCAACGGGACCGGGCACCCGTGGCCGAGCCGGCCAGCGCGGGACCGGGCACTGCGGTCCGACCCGTGGGCCGCGCGAAGGCGGGCGGGTTCGGACGTCCGGGTGGGCCACCCGGGGGGTCGCAGGCGACGGCTCCGACGCTAACTGTTTCGACCAGTTCAACCACCCGACTTTGCAAAACCCGCGAAACTAGGGGTTTGACATCAGCCAGGGGTCTCGGCGGGGGTCTGGGTCGTTGGGGCGGTCTGGGTCCCGGGGGCCGACCACCGGCCCCGCGGGCGTCCGCGCTGTCAGTCCCAGTAATCGTGCCGGATGAAGGTGAATCTTCGGTGCTACGTCATTCCGGAGAGATGCCTTCCATGGCAGGCGGGCCGGTCGATCCGGTTGGTCCGGTTCTACCGCCCCGGCACCTCATATTACGCCGGCCGGCAAGGGGGAGAGAAGGTCTGTCGGGGGGTAACGGGTGGGTGTTCAGGATTCCGGGAGGAGACGCCGGAATGACTCCCCCAGGGCCTGCTCGATGTAGGGCACGACGCCCCAGAACGAACGCATCGAGAGGTACTCGCCGACGAATGACGGTTCCCCGACAGGTGCGCCCCTGACGGCCCGGATCATCAGGTTCCGGGCCGTGTGCTCGGGGCTGACGAACTCGACCACGTCGGTCCGGTAGCCCATGATCCGCAGGGCGAGCGCGCGGAACGTGTCGGTGACGAGGTCCGCCGTCCGCTCCCGCAGGATGCCGTGGCGCAAGACCGGGCCGAGGACCGCGGCCGGTCCGACGGGCTGGATCTTCTTGTTCAGGTGGTGGTGGCAGCACGGGACGCTCAGGAGGAGCTTCGCGCCGGTCGTGACGGCTTGCGCGATCGCGTCATCCGTAGCGGTGTCGCAGGCGTGCAGGGCGAAGACGACGTCGGGCTTCGCGGCGACCGTGCCGATGCGGCCGCACGCGAACGACAGGCCCGGCGCCCCGAGCTGACCGGCCCGCTCGGTACTTTTGCGGATGACCTCCTCGTTCACGTCCACCCCGATGACGCGGGCCGGAATCCCGAGCGTGTCGTTCAGGTAGTGGTGGGCGGCCAGGGTGAGGTAACTCGACCCACACCCGCAGTCGAGGATCTCGACCGGGCGGCCGAGCGACCCGAGGCCGGCGTCGGCGAATACGTGCGTCAGGTGCTTGAGGAATTCGTTGATCTGCGTGTACTTGGCCCGCATGGTCGGGCGGACCCGGCCGTCGGCGGTCAGGATGCCCATCACCTCCAGTACCCGGTCCGCCCGCCCCTCGGGAAGTGGAACGTCCTTCACCCGGTTGTGTCTCTCGGGACCGTCCGCGGCAAGCGGCTCGACCGTCCGGCGGCCGAGGAGGACCTTTCCCTTTTTGGACGTGCGGATGTCGATCTCCTCCCCGCCGGTGGAGAGGTGAATGCCGGCGAAGCCGAAGTCGAGGAGTTCGGTGAGGGGTCCGTCGGCCTCCGTCTCCCGGCAGTTTTTTGTGACGTTCTTCGTCCGGTCGAAGTACGAAAACTGGACGTGCCGTTCTCCCCGGAGGTCCACCGGCCGGAGGACGACGCGGACCCAGGGGCATTCCTTAGCCCCGCGGACCGCACCACCGAACGTCGCCCGGCGAAAGTCCGGTGAGTGGACGGCGCCCGCCACCAGCTGCCGCACCGAAGAGAGATCGAGGTCGGGGGTGCTCATGGTCCCATCTTAGCCGGCTGCGGGAATGAGCCGTTTGCTGAAGACGATCAACCCGTCGCCGTCGGAGTAGAAGTCCGGGATGTTGGCCGCGAGTACGTACCCGTTCTTCAGATAAAATCGGCGGGTCGGGTTGTAGTGGGCGGTGGAGGAGGTTTCGATGAGGAGGAGGCGGCCGTTCTGGTCGCGGACGTCCTGCTCGACGAACTCCAGGATCTGCCGGCCGAGTCCGCGGCCCTGCTGGTCCTTCGAGACCGCGATCCAGTAGACGTACCAGGTCCGGTCGGTCATCGGGGCCGGGGCGTGGTACACGTACCCGAGGATCCGCCCGCCCTCTTCCCAAACGAACGACCGGTGCCCGAGGTCCCGGTTCGCGGCGTGATAGTCGTCGAGCACCTCCCGGAGCGCTTCGAGCTCGATGGGCTTGAAGAACCCGGTGTCGGCGGTCAGTTCGATCAGTGCCTCGGTGTCGTCGGGGGCGGTCGGGCGAAGCATTGCGGCCTCCGGTACGGTATGATCGGCGATGGTTTCAGTTTACCGCGCGGCCGCGCTCGAACGGAGGAAGTGGATGCGACCGATCGTGATCGCGGCGGCACTCGCATTCAATTCTCCCGGGCTGTCGGCCGCCGACTTCGAAGCCGGCGCCGCGAAGGCCGACATCACCCCGCCGACCGGCCACCCGATGTGGGGCTACTCGTCCCGCAAAGACAAGCCGTGCGAGGGCGTCCGCGACCCGCTTCACGCCCGGGCTCTCGTCATGAAAGCCGGCGAGACGAAGATCGCCCTGGTCAGCCTCGACCTGGGCCGCGCGCCGACACGCGAGTCGATGAAACGCATCCGCGAGAAGCTGAAGCCCGAAAGGATCGCCGAACTGTTTCTCGTCGCCTCGCACACGCATCACGGGCCGGTGATCGAACTCGACACGTGGCCGAAGGGCGACAGGCCGTATGTGCGGGAGCTGGAAGACAAGCTCGTCGGCGTGATCCGGCAGGCGGACGCGGCCCGCAAGCCGGCCCGATATGGGATTGCGTCCACGGAAACCGCTCTCAACCGCAACCGCCAGTCGAAGCGGAAAGACGCCCCGGCGGACCGAGAGGTGCTCGTCCTCCGTGTCGAGGACCTGACCGGGAAGCCGATCGCCCACGCCGTCAACTTCGCTGCTCATCCGACCATGCACCCGGCCGGTCTGATGACGTTTTCCGCCGACTACCCGGGGGCGATGACGAAGCACGTCGAGGCCGAAACCGGCGTGCCGTGCCTGTTTCTCCAAGGTGCGGCCGGGGACTTGTCCACAAATTCCCCGGAGGGTGTGAAGGGGCCGGACGAGTTTGGGAAACGGTTGGGTGAAACGGTGCTTGCGCTGGCGAAGGACATCAAGCCGACGGGGAAGGGGGGCGTCCTGGCGGTCAGGCGGGAGGAGTTCGCCTTCAAGTGCGTGATCGACGTGAAGAGCCCGTTCGTCCGTGCCGCCCTCGACCGGGCGTTCTTCCCCGAGCTGATCGGGTTCTTCGAGAAGGAATACGCCGACGGCGTCCGGCCGACGCTCTCGGTCGCGGTGCTCGACGGGGCGGTCGGGTTCGTCGGGGTGTCCGGCGAGTTCTTCTCCGAACACGCCTTGAGCCTGAAACGGCGGGCCCGGCTGCCGCACCTCTTCTTCCTGGGCTACTGCAACGACTATCACCAATATTTCCCGACGATCCAGGCGGTGAGCGAGGGCGGATACGGGACCGGGCTGCCGGTGGCGGTCACCGAGGTCGGGGCAGGGGAGAAGGTGATCGACCGGGCGCTCATCCACCTGTACCAGCTGCGGGGGATGATTCCGGATGCCGCGAAATGAAGGAAAGACAGGAATGGCCGCAAAAGAGCACAATTGTCGCGAGAAAAGCCCCCTGCGCAGTCGGCTTGGCCGGACCGGTATGGCTTTTTAAGGGGCTCTTCCGGGGGGGCGACTTGTGCTTACCATAAGCCTGATTCACTGACCGGTCTCATGAGTATTGTGTCCGCCACGCCAGGAATACGGACCCAGCGGGACAACCTCGCGTCAACAGGAGCGGCTCATGATCTCGAGATACCTCGCTTGCTTCGGCTTCGTGATCTGGGCCGTTGGGTTATCCACCCTCGCGGCCGAAGACAGGGAGCCGGTCCCTGACAAAAAGGCCCAGGCGTCGGCAGAGAAAGCACTCCGAGACCTCTACAAGAAGGAGTTCTCGTACCGTTCGCCGGCCGACCGTCAAGCGTTCGGGAACAAGCTGCTGCAACTCGCGGCCGAAACGAAGGACGATACCGCTACCCGCTACATCCTGCTCCGGGAGAGTCAGGAGATCGGGGCCCAAATCGGCGATTTCAACCTGGCATTTCGGTCGGCGGAGAAAATGACCGCGACCTATGACCTGGACGATTTCGTGTTGAAGGCCTCCATTCTGGGGAGAGTAATCCGCGGGCCCCTCAAGCCGGTCGACGGGCCCAAGGTGGCCGAACTTGGGCTTGTCCTTACGGAGAAGTGCGTCGGCCTCGACCGGTACGACCTCGCTGCCGAATTCGCGACCGTGGCCGGCATCGCCGCGACGAAAGCCGGGGATAAGGAACTGGTGGCTCGCTGCAAGGCGAAGGGGGTTGACGTCACCGCGACACGCCGGAAGCACGACGAGGCAGCGCGTGCGTTTACCCGTCTCAAAGGGGCTGCCGACGACCCCGAGGCCAACACCGTCGGGGGGATATTCCTGGCGTTCTGGAAGGGGGATTGGGAGAAGGGTCTTCCGCTCCTCGTCAAGGGAAACGACGAGGCTATCGAGGCGACCGCAAAAGACGACCTCACCACCCCGAAAGACCTGGAGAAACAGATACTGCTCGGCGACCGCTGGTTCGAGCTGGCTCGAAAATATCCCGGTGTCCCGGCCCGACACCTCCAGTTGCGGGCCTGCCACTGGTATGAACTGGCCGAACCCAATGCCATCGGTCTGACGAAGGAGAAGATCCGTAAACGGATCAAAGAGGCGACCCGAGATCTCCCTGGGCTGATGGAATTGCACGTGACCGTTACGGTCGACGGAACGGACGAGCTGAAAATCGATGCCCATCGCGCCCGCTGGGTCCACCACTCGTTCGGCTGGCCGGCCGACCTCGCCCTCAATCACGTCGCCACCTGGGAGCCGGCGAAACAACCCGAACTGCTGAACGCCGGGCCGACGCGGTTTCTCGCGAGCGGCGTCGATTTCGCCAAGGCCCGGGTCACCCAGTTGAGGGGGCGGACGGGGGTCGAACTCCAAAAGTCGGCCGAGGGGGTTACCCTCGTGTTTCGTGACGACCCGTTCGGGGCTGACGTGTACGAGGTCGTCGTCTCATTCCGGTGATACGGCAGCGACCCCACGCGGAGCGTGTCCCGTGAAGACGATCATCGAGCCGTTCCGGATCAAGATGGTCGAACCGCTAAAGATGACTTCCCGCGGGGAGCGGGAAGCCATCTTGCGGCGGGCGCATTTCAACCCGTTCCTGATCCCGGCCGAAGACGTGCTAATCGACCTGCTCACAGACTCGGGGACGTCCGCCATGTCGGCCGAGCAGTGGGCCGGGATGCTCCGGGGGGATGAGTCCTACGCCGGCGCGCGCAGCTGGTACCGGTTCGAGGCGGTGATGAAGGGGATCACCGGGATGCCGCACATCTTGCCCACCCACCAGGGGCGGGCGAGCGAGCGCATCCTGTTCGAGCTCGTCGGCGGACCGGGGAAGGTCGTGCCGAATAATAATCACTTCGACACCACCCGGGCGAACGTCGAACACTCCGGCGCCGCCGCCGTCGACCTCGTCATCGACGAGGGGAAGCAACCCCGGTTGCGACTCCCGTTCAAGGGGAACCTCGATACCGCGAAGCTCGACGCCCTGATCCGCGAGGTCGGCCCGGGCCGAATCCCTCTCGTGATGGTGACCGTGACCAACAATAGCGGCGGCGGCCAGCCGGTGAGCCTGTCGAACCTCCACGCGGTCCGGGCGGTCTGCGACCGGTACAAGCTGCCCCTGTTCCTGGACGCGTGTCGGTTTGCCGAGAACGCCTACCTGATCAAACTCCGCGAGTCGGGGCAGGGGGACCGGCCGGTCCGGGAGATCGTCCGGGAGATGTTCGACCTCGCCGACGGGGCGACGATTTCGGCGAAAAAGGACGGGCTCGTCAACATCGGCGGGGTGCTCCTCTTCCGCGACGACGCGCTCGTCCAGCGGGCGAACAACCTGCTCATCCTGACCGAGGGGTTCGTCACCTACGGCGGGCTGGCCGGCCGCGACCTGGAGGCAATGGCGCAAGGGTTCGAGGAGGTCCTTCACGAGGATTACCTTCAGTACCGGATCAGGAGCGTGGAGTACCTCGGGGAAGGGCTCTTGCGGGCCGGGGTGCAGATCGTTGAACCGCCGGGCGGGCATGCCATCTACATCGACGCGGCCCACTTCTGCGAACACCTCACCCCCGACGAGTTACCCGGTCAGGCGTTACTCTGCGCGCTGTACCGCCACGCGGGCATCCGGGCGGTCGAGATCGGGAGTGTGATGTTCGGAAAAACCGACCCGGACACCGGGGAAACCGCCCACCCGCCGATGCAGCTGGTCCGGCTGGCGGTCCCGCGGCGGGTGTACACGCAGAGCCACATCGACTACGTGATCGAGGCCACGGCCGAGGTCTTCGCGAACCGCCGGGCAATCCGGGGTCTCCGGATCGTCGAGGCCCCGGCCGTCCTCCGGCACTTCTCCGCCAAGTTTGCCGAAGTCTGAGGGCGATTTCCGGGTTTCAGCAAAACAACCGAAAGAGGAAGGCGGTCAGAATCCATTTACAAGGTCGCTGGCCGCCGGGCCGCGGCAGACGGTCAGGGCTCTACGAACTTCCCGGACTTTGGCTGATTGATTTGTTGATTCCTCCCGTGGATCGTCTTCCCGTCCTCGCTAATCTTTAACGTATCGACCCACTGGCCGCCCTTGGCGTTCTCATCTCGTCTACGATAGATCAGTGTGGTCGTGTCGAGAGACCAGGTCTGTTCTGGCTGACCGTTAACAGTACCATCTGACATGAATCTTATCTGGATCGTTTTATCTGGTGCATATGTATAGTCACAGACCGCAAGGACCCGGGGTTTGAGTAACTCTTGCTTTCCGGTGAGATATTCTTTGGCCCGGTCCACGTTCTTCGACTTCGTGTGAAACTCGATCGCCCGGTCGAAGTCCCGCTCCACGGCGGCGCGTGCGGCCTTGACCGATTTTAGGTACTCCACCACCGCGGGACGCATCTGGCCGGACCAGGGTATTCGCCCGGATTTCTCGAACGCCACCTTCTCGGCTTCGGCCACCTCGATCATCTTTAGTCGTTCTTCCGCAGTCATCTTCACGGTGGGGAGAGCCTTCCCCACCCGGTCAAAAGCAGCAACGAGTTTCTCGTCGGTCTTCTTCATTGCAACCGCGTAGGCGTCCTTCGCCTTCGCGACTTGCGCCTCGATCTCGTCCGCAGGAGCCGCGGCAGCAGCGGTGCTGGAGAGAATCGAGGCGACAGCCATCAATTGATAGCGGAAAAGCAGCTTCATGAGGTTGCGCCTGTGAATCAGATAAAGCATACTGTCAACACTTTCTGGCATTTCGTTGTGCAATCAAGCGGGGATATCAAACTGCATGCGCCCACAATCGGCCACTCAACCAGTGTGAGTCGGACCGCGGAGCTGTGCCAGGACGGCCCCGCGGACCTCATTGATCCGGGCCCGGATGGCGGGGTGAAGCTGGCCGAACCTATGTTCCCCTCGGCACGCCCTGCAGCCAGGTCAACCGATACTCCGCCGTCAGCCCCAGCTCCTTGCGAACCTCATCCGCCAGCGTGGTACAGAGCTTCTGCCCGGCTTCGGCAGATACTCCAGGCCCGGGGCTGGCCGTGATTTCCACCATGGGCCGGAGGTCGAGAAAGTCCAGGGCCAGCGGCATCTCCACATCGCGCACCGTCACGAAGGAGGCCAGTGGGACCATCTGCCCCGTCGCGTTGCGGACCTTGAGCTTGCCGAGATTCGCGGCCCAGTCTCCCGAGCGGTCATGGGCCTGGACTTCGACCCGCAAGGTGCGGCCGAAGGCGTTCAAGTGCTTGACAGTCAGCGCGCCGGTGTAGACATCAATCGTGTTGAAGATATCCGCCAGGGCCACGCCCCGGGCCGCGGCGGTCTCACGATTGACGTCCAGGGTTCGCCCCGGCCGCGGCACGGAATCGGGATTCGCCCACACGTCGGTCAGCTTCTTGCTCTCCGCGAGCCGCCCGGCCAACTGGCTGGCCCACTCCCTCACCCGGGCCGCGTCGGGCCCGTCCAGCGCCAGGTCGAGGGGGTAGCCACAGCGCGGAAAGCACCCCGCCACCGAGAGATCACGCAACCGGGCGGTCACGTCCTCGACCGCGCCGAGCTTGGCGCGGATTGTCTGGATGATCTCCTTCCGGCCGGTCTTCCCAAGCTCCGCGGGACTCAACAGGACCAGTAAACAGGGGCGGCCCCCGAACAGGTCGAACGGGTTCTCGGAGAGGGCCAGGACGTGCTGCACCCCGGGGATCTGACGCACCAGCGCGTCGCCCCGCTGCTGGACCTGAACGGTGCTCTCGGCCGCGCCGGCCGGCACGTCCAGGTCCAGCAGTAGATAGTCGGGATTGGCGGGCCGCTCGGGGGTTTCCAGGTTCGCGGTGAAGTCGAAGGTGACGTCGAGGTCGAGGCCCTCGGGCAGCCGGGCCCGGATCTCGGTCAGCAGCTCCCGAACGGCAGCACGCATCTTCCTCGGGGCGACTTCCCCGGTCATGTGAACGACCAGGGTCGCTACCGGCCTGCCGTCCAGGAACGCCTTGCTCCGCGACGGGCCCGCACCAAGTCCAGCGTTGGCAACGTCCCGCAGGCGGACTCGACCCTGGTCACCGGCCTTCACCACGAGGTCCATCAGCCTCTCCGGCCACACGTCCCCGTCTCGTTTTTCCTCCCGCAGCACACGGACCACGTCGAGGGTATTCAAGTTGCGGGCGGCCAGCCTGTCCGGGTCGAGCCGGATGCGCATGGCGTAGTCGCTCGTGCCGAGCAAGGCCACCTCGCTCACGCCGGCCAGGCGGGCCAGTTCGTCCCTCATCCAGATGCTGGCGTAATTGCCGAGGTAGACGCTATCGCGCCTGCCATCCGGCGAGAACAGGTTGACGACCATCAGCGCTCCGGATGTCCCGCGCCTCACAGTTATACCGGCGTCTTGCACCGCCGTGGGGACCTGCGGCAGGGCCAGGGCCACGCGGTTCTGAACCTGGACCTGGGCCCGCCACGCGTCAACACCCAGGCCGAAAGTGACGTCGAGGGCATACCTGCCGTCACTCGTGCAGCGCGAGCGCATGTACCGGATCTTCTCGAGGCCGCTCACCTGCCGTTCGATGGGGGAGCGGACGGAATCCGAGACGAGCTGGGCGCTGGCCCCGGCGTAGGTTGTCTCAACGAGGATTCCCGGGCCCGGCTGCCCCCGAGCGGATGGGGGCTCTTCGGGAGGCTGCGTGCCCTTCGGGGCCGGCATGTCGCCCCCCTCGGGCCGAACCACCATCCCCGGCCGCAGTGCCGCCAGACGCCCAAAGACCACGTGGTCGTCCGGCTTGAGCCCGTCGCTAATCACGCGCAGGCCGTCCGGCTGCAACGGGCCGACGGTGACGCGGCGATACCGTACCGTGTTGTCCGCGTCGAGGACGTAGACGAATTTGAGTCCCTGGTCCGACGCGACGGCCCGATCGCTGATCAGCAAGACCTTGTGGGGCGCGCCAAGGGCCAGCCGGACCCGGACGAACATGCCGGGCGCGAGCAGTCCGTCCTTGTTGGCGAGGACGGTCCGAATGCGGATGGTGCCGGTTTCCGGGTCCACGCTGTTGGCGGCGAGGTCCAGCTCGCCGTGATGGGAGAAACCCTTTTCGACGCTCAGTCCGACGTCGACCGGCAGCTTACCGGCCTCGACCTTGCTGTCCCGCATCCATCGCCGCAGCCGGAGGAATGTTCGCTCGTCGATATCGAAGTAGACGTACATCGGGTCCTGGACGACGAGGGTCGCCAGGAGGGTCTGATCCTGTTGGACCAGGTTGCCCGGATCGACGAGGCGCCGGCCGATCTGGCCGCTGACGGGCGCGGTCACTTTGCAGAAACTCAGGTTGAGCTTGCAGACCTCGGCGCCGGCCTCGGCAGCCTTGACCCATGCGAGGGCCTCGTCCACCGCCGCCTGATCCTGATCGAGTTGCTGCTGGCTGACGCTGCCGCGCGCGGCTTTGGCGGCGGCCTGGTCGCGGGCCAGGGTGGCGTTCGCCAGCTTGAGCGTGGCCTTTTTGAGCTCCACCTGACTGAGTGCCTGGTCCAGCTGGGCCTGGTAGGGACGCGGGTCCAGTTCGAAGAGGACATCCCCTTCCTTGACCCGGTCTCCCTCCTTGAAAGACGTTTTTGTCAGGTAGCCCGTCACACGGGCCCGCAGGTTGACGAGCGTGGACGCCTCGGTCCGGCCGGTGAAGTCCTCGTGGTCAGTCACTTCTCGGGCCACCGGCCGGGCGACGGGGACCTTCGGGAGCTTGGCGGGCTCCTCGGCGGAGTGGACGGTCCCGCGGGCGGTGAGCAGCACGAAACACATCGGTCCGATGCGGCGAGTTCGAGAAATCATCACGGATCCTCGGGAGAGATCACGGGGAGCGGTTGACCGCTCGCACGAAAGTTGACCGGACTCGCGGCCTCGATTTTACTTCCTCAGTTACGGCAGCGGTTTCTTTTTTTCGCTCGGGTTTTGTAGGGTGGGTCGAGTCTTCGAGGCCCACCGGGTGCGAAGTGGTGGGCCTCGACGACTCGACCCACCCTACAAGAACCGCTCCCCCAGCAGAGATTTCAACCATGCAAGACATCCTTCAAGGATTTCGAGGTCCGATTGACAATTCAGAGAGGATGAGAGAGATGAAGGCGGGGCTGGCAGGAAGGACATGAAGGCGAGCGGTAACCGGAAACCGGAGGACGGCGAGTGTGGCCGTAGCTTGGCCTACCGGGTTGCCGACCCCGTCTGCGTCTCTGACCCGGGGGGTGGTGGTCGTATCACGGCCGCTTCAGCTCGAACAGGTCCGACGTGTGGCACCAGTAGTCGCCGCCGACCCGGGCGACGGTCCGGAGCTTCCGCGGGTCGATGCGCTTTTTGTCGTCGAGCACCTCGTCGGCGACGTGCATCACGAGGATCTCGCCGATCACGATGTTCGCCGCGATCGGGCCGGTCCCGCACGGGATGATCTGCCGCACCCGGCACTCCATGCCCACCGGCGACTCGGCCACCCGCGGCGGGGCCACCTTCAGACTCGGCGCGGTGGTCAGGCCGGTCAGGTCGATCTCGCTCTCGTCGGAGGGAAGCTCGGCGCTCGAGAGGTTCACCTTCTCGGCGAGCGCGGCCGTGGCGGCGTTCAGGACGAACTCGCCGCGGGCTTCGAGGTTGATGAGGGTGTCTTTCTTCGTCCCGTCCCGGCGGAGTGAGGGGGAGAAGGCGACGACCGGCGGGTTCGCCCCGAAGGCGTTGAAGAAGCTGAACGGGGCGAGATTCACGACCCCGGCCGGGGAGAGGGTCGTGACCCAGGCGATCGGCCGGGGCGTCACGACCCCGGTGAGCATGTGGTAGACGTCGATCACATTCGCGGCGGACACGTCGATGAGCACGGTTACTCCAGCCACGAGAACGGGTAGGTCGGGTCGTCGAGGTCGAGGGCCTGTTTGGTGAGGAACAGCGGGCGGAAGGTGTCGACCATCACGGCCAGCTCGTCGGTCCGGGTCACGTCCTTGCTGGCGGCGATCGTCCCCGGGTGCGGCCCGTGCGGGATGCCGTGCGGGTGCAACGTGAGCGACGCTTCCTCGACCCCCCGCCGGCTGCCGAACCGCCCCCGGACATAGTACAGGACCTCGTCGCTCTCGACGTTGCTGTGCGCGTACGGGACCTTGATCGCGTCCGGATGGGTGTCGAGGGCCCGCGGGGCGAACGTGCAGACCACGAACCCCGGGGCGTCGAACGTCTGGTGGATCGGGGGGGGCTGGTGGACGGTCCCGGTGATCGGCTCGAAGTCGTCGGCGTTGAAGGTGAACGGATAGACGCACCCGTCCCACCCGACGGCGTCGAACGGGTGGTTTGCCAGGACGTACCGCGTGAGTCTCGCGCCGTCCTTGATGAGGACCGGCATTTCCTCTTCCCGGTCAATCGTGATCAGTTCCGTCGGACCGTGGAGGTCCCGCTCGCCGAACGGCGCCCCGAGCCGGAACTGGCCGTCGGGGTTCAGATACCGTTGGGGAAACCCGACGTTCCCCGTCGATTCGATGACGAGGAGATCGGCCGGCCCCGCAGCCGCGTCAAACTCCAGCCGGTACGTGGTGCAGCGGGGGATGACGACGTAGTCGAACGGGCGGAACGGGAGCTGGCCGAACTGCGTACTCAGGGTGCCGGCCCCCTTGTGAACGAACTGGATTTCGTCCGCCACTGCGTTTTTGAACAGCTCGGCCTGTGGACCAGCTGGGCGGCACCGCCAAAGGGTCACGTCGTTGTTGGACAGCAGCGGGACCCGGCCGGTGACCGGGTCACCAGATGCCGGAAGGCTTCCGGATTTCAGATGATGGTGGCGGAGGGCGGGTTGGTCGACCCGCTCGACCGGCCAGTTGCCGGCGGGCTCGACCTTCTTCACCCGGGTCGGCGGGCGGAGGTGGTAGACGATGGAGTACGCCCGCGAGAACCCCTGCGTGCTGACCACCTCTTCGTAGTAAATGCCCTCGTTGCGGTAGCCGGGCCGGGTGCGGTGGGCGGTGTGTCGTTTTTTTGGGAGGCTGCCGAGGGAGAGGTAACGCGGCATGGGAGAGGCTCCGATCGAGATCCGGGTCGTCACGCCTTGTGCTGCACAAGGCACGCGGCGTGCCCGAGGACCTGCGGACCGTCTTTCAGCAGGGAGCACGTGGGCTGCCAGCACAGCTCGAGCCGCCGGGCCAGGAGCTCGTCCGCGGTCGGTTTGTGGGACCAGACGGCGACCGCCGTCAGCTCGCCGAATCAGGTCACGCCGAATACGAGCCAGCGGGCATCCGGAAGCGGCAAGAAGAGGTCGTAGCTGTACTCGTCTTGCTGGACCAGGTCGATCCCCGCGAGTGGAATGCCCGCGCCGGGTGCCCACCCGAGGATGCCTTCCAGGTTCCGGAGCTGCGCCACTCGGTCGCCGAGTACCCGGTCGGCGGCAGACACCGCCGCGAGCTGATCGTGGTAGGACGTCATACCGGTCGCTCCACGACGGGGTTTCGCAAGGTGCCGATCCGCTCGATCGCCAGTTCGACCACGTCCCCGGGCTTCAGCCACCCGCCGACCGCCTCGGGCGTGAGTTCCAGGATGCAACCCGTCCCGACCGTTCCCGACCCGATCACGTCTCCCCGCCGCAGTTCCGTGTCCCGACTGGCGTGGGCGAGGATCTGCGGCCAGGTCCAGTACATGCTACCGGCGGCGCCGGCCGAATACTGTTTCCCGTTCACCCGGGCGGTCATTCCGAGGTGGAGACGGCCGTCGCGGTAGAAGCCCCGCAAGTCGTCGAACGGCACCAGGACCGGCCCGAGAGACGTGGCGAAGTCCTTGCTCTTACTTGGTCCGAGACCGACCGCCATCTCCGCCCGCTGGATGTCCCGGGCACTCCAGTCGTTCATGACGGTGAAGCCCGCGACGCAGTTCATGGCGGTGTCATCGGCCGGGAGGTCGCGGGCCGCGGTGCCGATCACACACGCCAGTTCCAGTTCGTAGTCGAGGGCCGTGCTGCCGTGTGGTGCCCAGACCGGGTCACCATCGCCGATCAAGGCGACCGGGTTCGAGAAGTAAAAGACCGGGATCTGATACCACTGCGGGACCATGTCCAGCCCGCGGTGCGCCCGGCACGTCTTGACGTGCTGCTCGAAGGCGTAGAAGTCTCTGAGACTCGCGACCGCGAAAGGGACGGGCATGGCGGCTACTCGAAGATTTCGGCGACGCGGCAACGGAGGCCGGGCAGATGATGTGGGCCGGCGATGAGATCAAATGGGTCATATCGCAACCACTCGACCCCACCCCGGCCCTCCCCGCAACCGGGGAGGGAGCCGGACACTCGCCGGCCCCATTCTGGTCTCCCCCGGTTGCGGGGGGATCAAGGGGAGTCGGCAAACGACTCCGCGACCGAGTGCTGTACGAACGGGGGATGTGTTTTCCTGCCCCACGTTCACAGTGTACCCCGACTTTCCTGTTCCCGCTCGATCGCCTCGAACAGCGCCTTGAAGTTCCCCTTCCCGAAGCTCTTCGACCCCTGCCGTTCGATGACCTCGAAGAACAGCGTCGGCCGGTCCTGGACCGGCTTGGTGAAGATCTGGAGCATGTATCCCTCGTCGTCCCGGTCCACGAGGATGCCCAGCTCGGCCAGCTCGTCGAGGTCCTCGTCGATCTTGCCCACCCGGGAGGGAAGCAGCTCGTAGTACGTCGCCGGCACCCGGAGGAAGGACACGTCGTTCGCCCGGAGGGCTTTCACAGTCGAGACGATGTCGTTCGTTGCCAGGGCAATGTGCTGGACACCCGCTCCGCCGTAGAAGTCGATGTACTCCTCGATCTGGCTCCGCCGCAGCCCTTTCGCCGGCTCGTTGATCGGGAACTTGATCCGCCCCCGCCCGCTCTGCACCACCTTCGACATCAGGGCTGAGTACTCGGTGCTGATGTCCTTGTCGTCGAATGACACCAGCTGTTCGAACCCGAGTACCTTTCGGTAGAACCCGACCCACTCGTCCATCTTCCCTTCTTCGACATTCCCGACGATGTGGTCGATCCCGAGGAGGCCGGTCGGGTGGTACGTGCCGGGGCTGTACCGGGCCGGGTCGATCTCCTTGAACCCCGGGGCGAACGCCCCCTTGTAGTGATCCCGATTCACGAACGTGTGGGTGGTGTCCCCGTAGGCCCGGATCGTCGCGGATTCGTAAACCCCGTGCTCGTCTTCGAGCCTCGTCGGGCCGACTACCCCCACCGCGCCCCGCTCGACGGCCAGGTTGTACGCGGTCCGGACGTCGTCCACCTGGAGGGCGATGTCCGAGACGCCGTCCCCGTGGAGCACGAGCCGCTGGACGTCGGGGTGTTGCGGGTGGAGGGGGGAGACGAGGACGAACGTGATCCCGCCCTGCTTCAGGACGTACGCGGCCTCGTGCCGGACCTTCGTTTCGAGCCCGGCATAGGCGACCACGTCGAACCCGAACGCGTTCCGGTAGAAGAACGCACTCTGCCGAGCGTTCCCGACAAAAAATCGCACGTGGTCAATCTTGCGGAGGGGGATATCGGAGGTACCCATCGGATTTCGCCCGTGTGGTCGGAAATCTCTTCGCCGAACCCGAGAGTCATTCCGTCCGGTGTCACAGGTGGAATGCTCTGCCCGCGAACCGGTCTACCCAGTATCTCTCCTCGGCCCACCCGAGAGTGTAATACCCCTTGTGCAACCACTGCCATACGTGTCGCCCGTGGTGGGCCTGGTCTTCATCGTCCGACTCGCCTTCCGCCGGTGTGGGCTGGGGCGGGCGGGCGAAGGTCCGGACGAGTTCGTCCCGCCAGAGACGGAGGCCGAGTCCGGACGGGGTGACGAACTCTCGCAGCCAGACGAGCTCCGGCCGGAATCCATAGGTCGCTGCGAGCCACGCGGCGAAAGCCCCGTCCGGCGGGAGGGCCGACGGCGGGTCCGGCCGGTCGGACTCGGCGATCCGGCCGTCGTCGTCGAAAACCACCCGCGTGACGTGACTCTCGGACGGCGGGGGGAAGTGTACCCCGAGGCCGTCGACCCGCGCCGGGCGGACGGCGAAGAGGACCGCCCGCCCGTCGGTCTGGCGGCCGGTGAACAGCCCTAACCTGGGGTTGCCGACGAGCGGGAACTTGGCGTCGAACGGCCGGACCACCGGTACCCGGTCAAGCCCCCAGCGCGCGGCCAACCGGACGGCCAGATCGTCGACGGCCGCATTTGCGGCCGAGGGGGCGGCGGCCGTCACCCCGCCGTAGAGCTGCACCAATTCGACCCGCCCAGCCGGTTTCCAGTTCGACCCGAGTAGGTGGGCCGGGAGCGAGTGTTCGACCGCCTCACCGACCCACAACCGGAGTTCCGGGAGCCGTCCGAACGACTTCGCCTTGGTGAGCACTTCCGCATCCTCGGCGGTCGGCCAGTCGGCAATCTCCAGCCGGTCGATCCGGTTCAGGGCCTTGCACTTCACAAGCTTCTTGCACCGACCGGCAATCCCGTGAACGGTCAGCGCCTTGATCGCCGGGTGCTCCTCAAACAAGGTCGCCTCGTGTTTGACGAGGGTGTTCAACCGGACCACGGCCGCGTCCGCGATGCCCCGGCGGAAGATCGGCGGCTTGACCTCGTAGAACTCGGTCCGGGCGAGTTGACCGATCCACTCCTGCCAGTGCCGGTCGAATAGCACCTTCTCGCGGGCGCGGAGAACCGCCGCCCGTGGGTGGTCGGGGCGGTTGCGGATCGGCTCGAGTTCGCACTGCACCCGGATGAACGCAGCGCGGTCCGGGTCGCCGTGCTCTTCGAGCCAGTCGGCGTACACCAGACGCGGGGTGTCGTCGTCCGGGTTCGCGCGTATTGCCGCAAGAAAAGTCCGCTGTTCATCCGTCATTCCGGCCCTCTCGTTTCTCCGGAGAGGAAGACGCCGGCGCTCATCGGGCTATGACCCCTGCGTCGGAAACCGGCGCGCCGGACCCGAGAGGTCACTCGCCTCGACCTGTCACACCAGCCTGGTGTTCCCGGAGACCCGGTCCCGGTGCAGCCCGTCCCAGAACACCGCGACCGCTTCCAGGATCTCCCGCCCGCCCTGGAAGAACTTCCCCTTATCGAAGCCGGGAGAAAAATATGTCTCTTCCAGCTCCTCGAGGGTGTGCCCGGCGTGCTGCCCTTCGACCCGGTTGTGCCAGGTGAAGAACGCGAGTGGCAGGTTCGGGTGGCGGGCCTTCTTGACCTGAACCAGCCCGTCCTCGAGCTCCTGCCAGAACCCGGCCGCGGCCCAGTTCTCCACCGCGAAGCTCGCCCCCTCCGCGATCTGGGCGTCGTCGCTCCCGTACAGCCGTCTCAGCTCGTCGCAGAAGTGCAGCGTGGTCGGGCGGGCGTGCTTGCGCTTCCCGAGCTGGGAGAACCCGAGCCCCAGGTGTTCCCCGATCCGCAGGAGCCACTCGAAGTGCGCGGCCCGGAACCGGAACACCCCGCCGTCGACCGTCCCCTCGGTGCTCACCAGGTCCGGGTCGCCTTCGCGGTCCTTGTCTTCGGGGTTCAGGGAGCTGCGCTCGCCGACCACCTTGTCGCCCTTGCGGTAGATCACCCCCAGCTCGTTCAGCAGGATCTCCTTGCTCGCGTGGGCCTGCTCCAGCGACTCGGCGTTGATCACCCGTAGGAGCGCGGCCACCAAGAAATCGTTCGAGAAGACCGAGAACTGCTGGACGAACGCCCGGAGCTCGTCGTCGGACACGTCCCCGTGCTGGAACCAGGAGGTGTACGGGTTCTGGAGGATGATCGGGTGGTGCATGAGCTCCCGGTCGACTTCGCCGAGGAAGTCGCGGAACCGGTCCACCTGCGCCTGGGTCAGTTCCCCGGCCCGAAGGCGGGCCTGGACGCGGTCCGAGATCCCGAACCCGCGCGGGTGAGAAACGGTCGCGGTGGTCATGCGTTACCTCCGGGAGCGGGAGGGGTAGAACACGAACGGGAGTTGTCTTCGCCCGGTCATCGGTCCGCGGAATGTGTCGCGATCTCAGAAAACCGCTTCGGCCGGTGCCAGGTGAACGGTATTTTACACGTAACGTCCCCCGGCTACAAACACCCCGGACGACCTACTAATACCGTTTCCAGGCCGGAGCTGGGGACGGGGAGTGAAGACAGTGAAAGCCGCCTTTCTCGAAACCACCGGCGCCCCAGACGTCATCAAGTTCGGCGACCTCCCGACGCCCGAGCCAAAGGCCGGCGAAGTGCGGGTCAGGGTCGGCGCGGCGTCGTTGAACCCGATCGACACGTACATCCGGGCGGGCATGGTGAACATGACGCTGCCGAAGCCGTTCGTTCCCGGGTGCGACCTCGCGGGCGCGGTCGACGCGGTCGGCCCGGGGGTGGTCGGGTTCAAACCCGGCGACCGGGTCTGGGGCTCGAACCAGGGTCTCTTCGGCCGGCAGGGGACGTTCGCCGAATACGCCTGCGTCGGGCAGCAGTGGCTTTACCCGACTCCGGCCGGGGTGTCCGACGAACAGGCCGCCGCGCTCGCCCTGGTCGGAATTACCGCCTATCTAGGCCTCCTCCAGTGCGCGAGGCTGAAACCCGGGGAATGGGTGTTCGTGAACGGCGGGACGGGAGGGGTCGGGACGATGGTCGTCCAGATGGCGAAGGCCGCCGGGGCGAAGGTGGTCACCACCGTGGGGTCGGACGAGAAGGTCGGGCTCGCGCGTGACCTTGGGGCGGATGTCGTCGTCAATTACAAGACGGAAGACATTACCGCCCGTGCGAAAGAGGCAACCGGGGCGGTGGGTATCCAGGTCTGGTTCGAGACGCAACCGCCCTCTGACCTCGATAAGACGATCGAGTTGATGGGCCCGCGGGGGCGGATCGTGGTGATGGCCGGGCGGACCGCCCGCCCACAGTTTCCGAACGGACCGTTCTACGTAAAGGGGTTATCTCTGTACGGGTTCGCGATGTTCAACATGTCCCCCGACGAACAGCGGGTCTGTGCCGATGACATCAACCGGTGGGCCGGGGAAGGCAAGTTGAAGGCGGTGATCGGTCGGCGGTTTCCCCTCTCCCGCGCGGCCGAGGCCCATCAGCTCCAGGAAGAGAACACTCTCAAGAAAGCCGGGACTTTGACCGGAAAGATCGTCGTTCTGCCCAACGGATGAGGCCCACGGAACGTAACATCAGGTGTAGGGCCTGATTCTCTTCCGAATTGACGCGGTTCTCGAACCCGGTGCCCGGCACCGGCGGGGTGCGAATGACCCGACACGTCGCGAGTATGGTCGGACTGTCCTGGTGGGCGGTCGGGTGGGTTCTGACCGCTACCCCGACGGCGGCCGCGCGGCCGCCCGACCCACCGGTCCGGGTCGTGGCGGCAAAGGCCACATCCCCCGCCGCGACGTTCGCGGCCCGTCAGCCCGGGACAGACGGGTTCAAGGTCCTTCCCGCCACCGCCGACCTGTCCAGCGGCGATCTTCTGGTCACCCTTCCCGGGGCGGTTCTGGAGAGCAACAACCGGGCGGTCGGCCTCAAATCGCTCGCGGACTACGACGGGAGGTCCCCCCTCCCGGCTCTCGAAACGGCGTTCACGCTGAACGAGGCCAAGGAGGCCGACCTGGACATCACGCTGGACCGTGGGCGGGTCGATCTCTCGAATACCAAAACCGAGGGGGCGGCGACGGTCCGGGTCCGGTTCTGGGACCAGTCGTGGCGGATCACCCTCGACGCCCCGGGCGCCCGGGTTGCTCTGGAACTGTGCGGGAGGTGGCCCCCGGGGTCGCGGTTCAAACCGGCCGAGAAGGGGACGGAGAAGCCGCCGTCTCCGGCCGCGTCGCTGGTGATGCTCGTGTTGAAAGGGTCGGTCGCGGTCGATCTCGGCGGGCTGACGCTCGGACTGAAAACACCGCCCGGCCCCGCGCTCATGGAATGGGACAGCCTGACCGGGACCCGTCCCCAGCCCCAGAAGCTCGAAAAGTTGCCGGAGTGGGCCGACCCGGAGGCGACCCTTTCCGAGGCCGGTCAGAAGGCCGCGGCAACGGTCGAGAGGTTTCGTAAGGCGCGGGCGGAGAACCAGACGGCGGCCCTCAAGGCGTTTCTCGGGTCCGCCGACCCGATCGAACAGCGGGTCGCTCTGGTCACCCTCGGGGCGACGGACGACCTCGACACCCTCGGCCGGGAACTGGCCGTCGCGAAAACGCCCGAGGAGTGGGATTTCGGCATCACGATTCTGCGCCACTGGCTGGGCCGGTGCCCGGGACACGACCAGAAGCTTTACGAAATCCTGACCTCGCCCGCCCTGGGGTATTCGGCCCGGGACGCGAAGATCATCATGCAGTTATTGTTCGGGTTCGGGCCCGACGACCTCTCCCGGCCGGAGACGTTCGAGGTCCTTATCGAATACCTCACCCACGACCAGGCGGCGGTCCGGAACCTGGCCGCGTGGCACCTCGTGCGGTTGGTCCCGCAGGGGAAAGCGATCGCGTTCAAACCGGGCTGGACGAAAGAGGAGTGCGCCCCGGTGTACCTCGGGTGGAAGAAACTCATCCCGGCCGGTCAACTTCCCCCCAGGGCGAAAAAGGAATAAGATAAAAGCCGAATGTGAGGCCAGTAGGAAGAGACTGGTTTTTTCCGTCCAGCCGAGCGGCCACAAGTCTACGGTCAGCCGGCTACTCTTCTCTCGGGCCACGCGGGACCCACCCTCGGTTCGCCCAATGGCAAAGCGAGGTTCCCATGTCTTCCTGCATCAGACTATCGGTCATCGCCTTACTCGGCGGGGGTGCGGTCCTTGCGGCGACGCCCCCGGCACAGGCCCAGCGCCTCATGGGAGGGGTACGCGGTCCCATGTTCAGCCCGACGATACCGATGGTTTCCCCGCTGGGCGGGTTCGGGTTCTCCCCGCTGGGCGCGTACGGGTTCTCCCCGATGGCCGCGTACGGGGGGTTCAACACCCGGGGCTTCCAGCCGATCCCATCTTCGATGTTCGGCGGCCTCCGGCCGGTCCGGGGGGTGACCCCGCTGCCGGGGATCAACGGCTTCAACCCGCTGATGTTCAACCCGATGAACCCGAGCTACAACGCGTCGTACTCTTCCGCGGCCACGTACTACTACCTGAACCGATACGGCCAGGCGGGCTACTCCTCGTACGCCATGCCGTCAACGGGCTATTCCTCGTACCCCGGTGGGTACATGACCGGCGGGGTGCGGAGCCCGGCGTACGACTCGGCTTCCTTAAACTTCAGCCGGGCGCAGCAGGCAGCGGCCGTGGAACCGAGTTTGACCGGGGGGCGGAGGGCGGTCGACGACCAGCGGACCTACGAACAGCGGGGTGCGGCCGGCCTGCCCGGTAGCCAGCTGGAGGAGAACTCGACGGCACTCGCCAAGGCCCTGGCGGGGACCGACCCCACGAAACTGACCTCGGGAGAATCGCTGAACCAGATCCTGGCGGCGGTGATCGCGGCCCAGGGGAAGGGGGGGAAGGCGGAGTCCGCACACCTGCCCCCGAACCTGTTGGCCGAAGTCCGGTTTGCCGGTGGGCCCAACGCGACCGCCGTGAACCTGCTCCGGACAGCCGGGAAACTAGAGTTTCCCGCCGCGTTCGACGACGGCCCACTGGCGGCTCTCCGTCCCGTCCTGGCGCGGGACTTCGCCGCGGCGGCGGCCCCGGTCCTCGCCGGGAAAGCGGCCGACGGCGCGAAGGTGGCGGCCCTGGAGGCGACGGTCAAGAAGGTGGGGGAGACGCTGAACCCACTAATCAGGGGCATGGACTTCGAGGCCGCGATCGCGGCCCGCCGGTTCCTGAATCAACTCGACGACACGGTCACGGCTTTGAAAACCCCGGCCGCGGCCGGGTTGATCGACCCGAGCTGGGCGGCCGAAGGGACGAGTGTCGCGGACCTGGTCAGGCGGATGGCGAAGAACAAGTTGCAGTTCGGTCCCGCCGCGAAAGGGGCTGAGGAAGTATACGCGGCCCTGCATCATGGCCTCGCCGCCTACCTGCTCGCCCTCGGACAGAACGTCCAGCCGAAAAAGTGACCCATCTCTCCGGAGCCCGGCCGCGACCCGCGCCGGGCTTCGTCATTTCCCAGTCCGTTACCTACCCCGTTGATTGTTCCCCCCGTGATGAGCTAGAGTGTAGCCATCTCTTATCTCCCTCGGGGCTTCACCAGCAACCGGGCCTGTCGCCCGGATTGGCGGTCGCGGCCTTGTTGTCGAGGGAGCAGCGAGGCCCGCAACCCTTTCAACTGGTGAGGCTCCCATGTCGCAGCTGGTCCGGCTCGCGTTCATACTCGGGCTCGTCGGGGCGGGCGTCCTGGCGACCGCCGGGCGGGCTCCGGCCCAGTTTTGGGGCGGGTATGGTCGGGCCGGGACGGTCCAGTTTGGATTTCCGGGCACGCCCGGGTTCGGTTTCCCGCAGTTCAACTACTCCCAGCGCTTTAGCGTTCAAATCGGCCCGATCTCATACTCCGAGGGCTACTACGGCCCGGTGGGTTACTGGATGATGAACCAGCGCCGGCAGGCACTGTACGCCGCTTCCTACTCCCCGCTCTACTCCTTCAATTCCAGCGGGTATATGTCCGGTGGGGTCCGTAACCCGGGGACCGAGAACCTGCAGCGGAACTTCGCCCGGGCCCAACAGCTGGTGGCGACGCAGTCGAACCCGACGGCCGCCCGGAACGCGATCTACGACCAGTGGGCGTACGAAAAGCTCGGGGGGGCGAGCCTCCCGGAACTCAAGACGGGGGAGGCACCTGCCGCCCTGGTCAAGGCAATGGCCGCGACCCGCGAGGCGGACGTCGCCTCGGGCGAAGCGCTCAATCACGTCATGGTGGCGGTCGTTGCCGCCGAGCCCAAGGGCGGGAAAGTCGATTCGGCGTACCTGCCGCCGAACCTCCTGAACGAAGTCCGGTTCGCTGGTCCGCCCGCGGCCGACGCCGTGAATTTGATCCGGCAGGCCGGCCGGCTGAATATCCCCGCCGTGTTCGATGACGGTCCGCTCGCCGACGTCCGGCCCGATCTCGAGCGGGACTTCGCCGCGGCCGCAGCCCCCGTCCTGGCCGGCAAGGCCTCCGACCAGGCGAAGGTCGGAAAACTCGAGGCCGCGGTCAAGAAGGCGCGGGCGATCCTGGACCCCCTGACGACTAAGCTGGAATTCGAGGACGCGATCGCCGCCCGGCGGCTTCTGAACCGGATGGACACGGCGGTCACGGTGCTGAAAGGGTCGGGGACCGCCGGGCTCGTCGACCCCCGGTGGGGGACCGAGGGGGCGAACGTCGCCGACCTGGTGAAGTACATGACCAAGAACAAGGTGCTGTTCGGTCCGGTGGGAAAGGGGAACGAGGACGCCTACCTCGCCCTGCACCACGGGCTCGTCGCGTACCTGTACGGCCTGAACGATAGCCAGCCGAAGCCGGTACTGAAGAAATGACGGATCACTGGTGGGTGCAACCGTTGGGTGGAAACCGCCCCGTTGTCACGTCCCGCCCGCTTCCCGTTCACGGGGGCACCCCCTGTGACGGGGTTTGTCGTTCCGCCCCCCGAGGAATAAACCAGTCGCATTGGGGTCTCACCCGCAAGCGGGTCCCGACTGCGTGCGCCGTCCGGCGGGTGCGCGGGAGCCGGCTGGCCGGGTTTAGCGATCCCACGAAAGGTTGGACATGAAGCGGGCTCTCATCACCGGAGTGACCGGACAGGACGGCAGCTACCTCGCCGAGTTGCTCCTGGAGCAGGGGTACGAGGTTCACGGGATCGTCCGCCGGGCGAGCACCGAAACATTCGAACGGATCAACCACCTGTCCGGCAAGATCCACCTCCACCAGGCCGACCTCCTCGACCAGCTGTCGATCATCGACGTGATCAAGGAGACGGAACCCGCCGAGGTGTACAACCTCGCCGCCCAGAGTTTCGTCCCGACGAGCTGGAAGCAGCCGGTGCTGACGGGGGAATTCACCGCCATCGGAGTCACCCGGATGCTCGAGGCGATCCGCCTGCTCGGGCCGGACAAGATCCGGTTCTACCAGGCGTCGAGCAGCGAGATGTTCGGGAAAGTGGTCGAGGTCCCGCAGAAGGAGAGCACCCCGTTCTACCCCCGCAGCCCGTACGGGGTGGCGAAGGTGTACGGCCACTGGATCACGGTGAACTACCGAGAAAGCTACAACATGTATTGCTGTAGCGGCATCCTGTTCAACCACGAGAGCGAGCGGCGGGGCCGCGAGTTCGTCACCCGGAAGGTGACCGACGGGGTCGCCCGGATCAAGCTCGGGATGGCGAAGGAACTGCGGCTCGGCAACCTGGACGCCAAGCGCGACTGGGGCTTCGCCGGCGACTACGTCCGGGCGATGTGGTTGATGCTCCAGCAGCCGAAGCCGGACGACTACGTGGTCGCGACCGGGGAGGCGCACACCGTCAAACGGCTCGTCGAGCTGGCGTTCCAGACGGTGAACCTCGACTGGCAGAAGTACGTGGTGACCGACCCCGCCCTCGTCCGCCCGGCCGAAGTGGACCTGCTGATCGGGGACCCGACCAAGGCCAAGACGAAGCTGGGCTGGAAACCCGAGGTCGGGTTCGATCAACTTGTCACCCGCATGGTGAAGGCGGACCTCGCCCGGCTCCAGGGCCAGCCCCTGCCGGACTTCAAGGCCCGCGGGATTTGATCCGGTGGGGTGGTGCGGGCGTGCGGTGACGAACGCCCGGGCCGGCTGCCGCCTCGTTACCATGCACGAACCCGCGCCCCCACAACCCCCGACCCGGACACCATGCGAATCCTGATCACCGGGATTACCGGGTTCGTCGGCGGTCACCTCGTGGAAGCGTTGGCGGCCGCGGGCGGGCACGTCCTGGCGGGGGTCGGCCGGTCCGCCACCTGGCCCGCCGCCCTGGCCCACCTGGCCGGCGCGGCCGACCTCCACTGCGTGGACTTGCTCGACGCCCCCCGCCTCGAGGCGGTCGTCCGGCTGGCCCGGCCGGAATGGGTCTTTCACCTCGCCGGGTACGCGAACACCGGCGGGTCGTTCCGCGAGCCCGACCGGTGCTGGGAGGACAACCTCTCCGCCACCCGGTCGCTCTACGACGTTATCGCCCGGGCCGACGTCCGCCCCCGTATCCTCTACGTCTCGACCGGCCTGGTGTACGGCGAGCCGGACGACCCCGACCGGGCGTGCGACGAACGGACCACGCTGAAGCCGGCCAGCCCGTACGCCGCGAGCAAGGCGGCCGGCGACCTACTGAGCTACCAGTACACCCGCAGCCCCGGCCTCGACGTCGTCCGGGTCCGGTTGTTCAACCAGATCGGCCCGCGGCAATCGCCCGACTACGCCGTCGCCAACTTCGCCCGCCAGGTCGCCGCGATCGAGGCCGGGAGCCAGCCGCCGGTGATCGAGACGAAAGGCGACCTGTCCGCCCAGCGGGACATCACCGACGTCCGGGACATGGTGGCCGCCTTCCCGCTCCTGCTGGAGCGGGGGGTGAAGGGGGAGGCCTACAACGCGGGCCGGGGCGAGACGTACCGCATCCAGGACCTGCTCGACCGGCTCGTCGGGATGGCGGCGGTGCGGGTCGAGGTCCGGCAGGCGGTGGAACCCGGCCGGAAGGCGGACACCGCAGTCACCCGCGCCGACACCCGCAAGCTCCGCGAGACGACCGGGTGGGCCCCCCACATCCCGCTCGACCGGACGCTCGGGGACATTTTGAACGACTGGCGGGCGGCCGCCCGCGGGTGACCGCCGCCGGTCGACCTTCCCGGGAGTCGACCGCCCGGGCTATCATCGGTGGCCCTTTCGGGACTCGCAAGGAGCAAGGACGGACATGAAAGTCGCTGTCATCGGAACCGGATACGTCGGCCTCGTCACCGGCACCTGCTTCGCCGAGAGCGGGAACGACGTGGTGTGCGTCGACAACAACGCGAAGAAGGTCCAGACGCTCAACGAGAACCGGCTCCCGATCTACGAGCCCGGGCTGCTCGAACTGGTCCTGCGGAACAAGGACGACGGGCGGCTGTCGTTCACCACCGACCTCGCGACGGCGGTCCGGGCGGCCAGACTGATCTTCATCGCCGTCGGGACGCCCCAGTCGGAGCAGGGGGACGCCGACCTGACGGCGGTGTTCGCGGTCGCCGACGCGATCGCCGCCGCCCTGAAGGACGTCCCGCCCGGCCCGGCCGGGGCGCGGGTGGTCGTCACCAAGAGCACCGTCCCGGTCGGGACGAACGCCAAGGTGGCCGAGCGGCTGGCGGCCAAGGGGGCCGCCCACGTCGACGTCGCGAGCAACCCGGAGTTCCTGAAGGAAGGGGCGGCGATCGACGACTTCATGAAGCCCGACCGGGTCGTGGTCGGGGTGCGGAAGCCGGAGGTCGGTGAGGTGCTCCGGGAACTGTACGCCCCGTTCCTGCGGACCGAGCGGCCGTTCCTGGTGATGACCCCCGAATCGGCCGAGATGACGAAGTACGCGGCGAACGCGATGCTGGCGACGAAGATCAGCTTCATCAACGAGATGGCGAACCTGTGCGACCGGCTTTCGGCGGACATCAACGACGTCCGGAAGGGGATGGGGCACGACCAGCGGATCGGATTCCAGTTCCTGTTCCCCGGCCCGGGGTACGGCGGGTCGTGTTTTCCGAAGGACATCGAGGCGATCATCGCGATGGGCCGGCGGACCGACCTGCCGCTGCGGCTGATGCAGGCGGTGGACGCGGTCAACGACGAGCAGAAGCAGGTGCTCTTCGAGAAGGTCCGGAGGCACTTCGGGGCCGGACTCGCCGGCAAGACGCTGGCGCTCTGGGGCCTGGCGTTCAAGCCGCGGACGGACGACATCCGGGAGGCCCCCGCCCTGACCCTGATCGACTCGCTCCTCGCGGTCGGCGCGAACGTCCGGGTCCACGACCCGGAGGCAATGGAGAACGTGAAAGCGATCTACGGGCCGAAGCTCTACTACGCCGACCGGCCCTACGGGGCGCTGGAGGGGGCGGACGGGCTGGTGATCGTGACTGAGTGGGCGGAGTTCCGGAACCCGGACTTTGAGCTCATCCGCCGGCTCATGAAAAGTCATGTGATCTTCGACGGCCGTAACATCTACGACGAGCGGACGATGGCCCAGACCGGGTTCACCTACTACGGCATCGGCCGCGGGAAGCGGTGACCCGCGGGCACGGTCAAGCCACTTCGGGCGGGATGGCGGGGTTCGCTCGCTTTGGCGAAATCCACGAGGAATTGGAATCTCGGGGATTTCAGCCTGAAAGGCTGGGAGCCCATAGCCCCGGGCAACGCCCTGGGCGGGCGAACGCAGTTGCGCCCGACGTCCGCCCTGATCGAGTGGGGTTCCCCCGCCCCAGGGCGTTGCCCGGGGCTATGGGCTCCCACCCCGTTGGGGTGAAAACTACACCCCAACGCGGATTTCTACAACGCAAGCGGCCACACTCCCCCCTTCGTTCCGGTTTCTTCACACCCGCCCAGCGAGCGGTCGTATCTGCGCGGAGGGGGACGAAGAAACGACTGCTCGCGGAGCGAGCAGACTACTTTGAAAGACCCTGGGAGTTCGTCTTACCCGCCCGTGACGTACTCTTCGAGCATCTCGAACTGCTTGCCGAAGTCGTGTTCGGTCACCCCGATGGGGCTCTTGAAGAAGCACGCGAGGTGCTTCATCATGCCGGATTCGCCGCGCCGCTGGGCCAGGAGCGCCAGCCGGGCGATGTCCAGCACGAGCGGGGCCGCGAGCACTGAGTCGCAGCCCTGCCAGGTGAACTGGAGCGTCATCTTCGTGCCCAGGAAGCCCTCGAAATGGATGTGGTCCCAGGCCGTCTTCCAGTCGTCGAGGGACTCGATGTACTCGATCGAGACGTGCGATTGGGGGCGGTAGCCGAGTAGTTCCGCGAGGAGGAGGTCCTTGCTCCTCACCTTGGATGCCTTGTTTTCCGGGTCGTTCAGGACGAGCCCGTCGCGGTTGCCGAGGATGTTGTGCCCGACCCAGCTCAGGACCCGCAAGTTCCGCCGGGCGAACATCGGCGCCAGCACCGACTTGAGCAGAGTTTCGCCCGTCTTCAGGTCCTGCCCGGCGAGCGGTACGCCGCGCTTCCGGGCGAGTTCCTCGAGCGCCGGGAGGGTGGCCCCGCGGGACGGGGTCAGGTTCACGTAGGGGAACCCGGCGTCGATCGCGGCGAACGCGTAGACGCCGCTCGTGGGCAGCGCGCCCGGCGTGGGGCGGTCGAGGGCCGGCACCAACTGTTCGAGCGACTGGTGTTCGGCCGCGGGGTCGAACGGCGGTTCGGTCGACGCCGCGTTCACGACGACGAGCTGGTCGAGCCCGGCGGCGGACTGGAAGGCCCTCAGATCCCGCTGGACCTGGTCGACGGCCGCCCGGGGCGTCGGGGCGAGGCGGACGTTCGGCCGGTCGGCCATTGCCGCGATCGTCGGGTTCGGGTGGTAGGCGACCCCGGGCCGGACGTTCGCCGACCACGTCTCCAGGTCGCCGGCGCAAGCCGCCATCACCCGCTCGTCGAGCACGTTCGACCGGTCGTGCAGTTCCCGGACGGCGGAAAGAAGACTCGCCTTGCGGATGTCATGTCCGCCGACGATGAACGCGGCCGGGTCGTCGAGGCCGAGCCCGGCGAACCGGGGCAGGGCGGTCACGAGCCCGGTCGGGGGCGTCAGGCCGCGGGCCAGGGCGGAGAGGCCGAGGGCTGTCGTGCTCCCGACCCCGCCACAGGCACCGATCAACCACATCCCGATGCGCTGCTGAGCCATATCTAGGGGTGTCCGTCAGGCGTGTGAGTACGAATCGCCGCCCCCGCGCTCCGGAGCCGGTCGGTCCAGGCGGCGGGGTGGGGGAAGGCGGGCTGAGGCGGTGCTAATTGAATTCTCGCGGTCTACCCCGACCCGGTCAAGTTCGCCCACCAGACCATGAGGCTGACGAACTACGAGGTGGACGTTACACCCGGGTCATGGTGGTCATCCGCTGCCCACGAGTGGACACGGCGTGGACCCGCCCGCCCCACCGCTTTCAGCCGGTTCGATCCGCACGCGCGAGCTCCCGCATTACGAGCAACCCCACCGCGGCCATAACCGGGACTGCCACCTGGATCACCGCGGGCGGCTGGACGTAGTCGATCTGGACCTTGGCCAGCGGGGTACTCACCGCAAGGACGACCCAGGCGATGGCGAACAGACACAGCCAGGCGTCACGCCGGGCCGGGTGCCTTTCCCACAAGACAACCGCTGCGGGGACGAGGAGTGCCCACTCGTAAACGAGCGTATGCGGCGACAGCCAGAGTGAGAGAAATACAGCGACCGGAAACATGACTGCAAGCGGCGCGCCGGTTCGGCGGGCAACCCGCCACGCTGCCGCGATCCCCGCGAGCGCGCACGCCGCCGTGAGACTCCACACAATTCCTGTATCCGCCTCGGGGAAGAGGAGCGTCCAGAACGCCCGCGGGGATTGCTTGTTCCATCCCCGCTCGCCGCTGTAACCGACGTTCGACCGGAGCGTTTCCACGAAGGCCCACGACGCATCGGGAAGGACGAGCCAGCTGACCGCCGCCAGAACCATCCCGGTCACCGCGAGTCCGGCCCAGCACATCGCATTTCGCCGGGGGGCAAGCCCCCACCAGACGAACAGCCCGAGCAACAGCTGGGGTTTGTACCACAGCAGCCCGGAGACCAGCCCGGCGGTGAACGGCCGCCCGCCCGCGAGCAGGCGATAAATCCCGGCAAACACGCCCAGGCTCAAAAGCGAGTTCTGCCCGAAGCTGACGGCCGCGAATACGGGATAGAAGGTCAGCGACCACGCCAGCGTACGGGCCGGCCGTTCGGGCCGGAGCCACCAGACCGCGGCGGTCAGTAGCCCGAGCCCGATGGCCGTCCAGACGAGCAAGCTGGCGACGAACGGGAGGCCGGCAGTGGGAAGATAGAGGAGGGCATAGAACGGTGGGTTCCGGTACGCGACCAGCATCTCCCAGTCCCAGCCGAGGAGACTCCCCTGATACGAGCTCAGGAAGGAGTAATCGTACATCCGGGCGGGCTGGCCGTCGCGGATCAGGCGGGCGGCGGAATAGAACGCGACGTGGTCGACGCCGACCGGTGTTCCCTCGGCGTCGACCGGGCGGTGGGTCGCCCACCCGCCGTAAGCCAGACTCCCGAACCACACCACCCAGGCGACCGCCCCGACCGGCCACCCGATCCACAGCCGCCCGCGCAGCCAGCCGGCCGTTGCGGCATAGGTCATGGCGTTTCCAGAACTTCGCGGACCAGGGATTCCGGGACGTCGTCGAAGAGCTTCACCTCGCCGAGACGGGTGGGCAGGATGAACCGGAGCTGCCCGCCCGCCGCCTTCTTGTCCCGCCGCATCACCGCGACGAGAGCGTCGACCGGCCATCCCGGGAGCGGTCGGGTCGGGAGAGAAAAGGCGGCGAGCAGGGCCCGCTGCCGCCGGGAGAGCTCAGGGCCGATCAGCCCGTGCCGCTCGGCAAGACGGGACGCGCACATCATCCCTGCTGCGACCGCCTCGCCGTGCAGCCAGCCGCCGTACCCGCCGACCGTCTCAAATGCATGGGCGAACGTGTGCCCGTAGTTCAGCACGGCGCGGAGGCCGGTTTCTTCCCGCTCGTCCTTCTCCACGACGTCGGCCTTGAGCCGGCACGACCGCGCCACGATCGACACGAGCGCGTCCGGCTTTCGGGCCCGGACCTCGGCAGCGGTCGCTTCGAGGTACTCGAAAAAGCCGGCGTCGAGGATGACGCCGTACTTCACGACCTCGGCGAGCCCGCTCAGGAACTCGCGGTCCGGTAGCGTACTCAGGTACGCGGTGTCGATCCACACCCCGGCGGGCTGGTGGAACGCGCCGATCAGGTTCTTCCCCTTCGGGTGGTTCACGCCCGTCTTCCCGCCGACGGACGAGTCGACCATCGCGAGGAGGGTGGTCGGGACCATGACGAGCGGGAGCCCGCGGTTGTACGTCGCGGCAACGAAGCCGGCGAGATCGCCGACCACCCCCCCGCCGACGGCGACCACGGCCGTCTGGCGGTCGGCGGCCATCTCGTAGAGGGCGTCGTACAGGCGGCCGGCCTCGGCGAGCGACTTCGACCCCTCTCCGGCCGGGATCACCCCCAGGGCGGTGCGGAACCCGGCCTCCTTCAACCCGGCCTCGACGGCGCGGCCGTGCGACGCCGTGTTTGCATCGGCGACGACGAGGGCGAGTTTCGACTTCGGCAGACGGGCGCGGGTGAACGGCCCGACGCCGGCCGGGTCGGCTGTGGACAGGGCGATGTCATAGGCCCGTGGCCCGAGGTTCACGCGGACGGTATGCATGGGGGCATTTCAGCGGGAACGAACCGTTTCGCCAAGAGCGGTTTCCCCGCTCTTGGAGTTGGCTGTTCTACCCAGGCGGGTCGCGGGTGTTGGTCTACCAGGAAGGGTGATACCAAACTCGGGTTTTCGCCGAATCGGGGTCGGGTATTCCCGCAGAGCACGCGCGGTTAGATAACCGAGGTTCTGCCGGAAAGCCTAGCCCGGAAATGCTTTCGAACAAGGTTGCCGAGTTGGCCAGTTAAGATTGGTTAAGATTTCCCGGGGGCGCGGAACGCTGGTAGAGCGGGTCACTTCATAGGCGTGGTTAACTCGTCACATTGATATGTATATTATATCTAAAATATAATATAAACCTCTCCAGTCGTCACAAGTGGATGACTTTGCCCAGGAAAACTACGGCGAATCCCCTGGTTGCGAAATGATCGGGCGCAACTGGTTGTAGACCGGCGGAGCTACTCCGGTGGAAGATGGTTGCACCGGTCGGGAGACCGGATCACGGATGAGGGTGGTGCAGAATGGAGGGAGTCAGGCTACCCGCGGAGGTCCCCGAGTTCGGTCCGCAGGCGGTGGAGGACGCGAGACTTGGCCACCCGCACGGCGCCGGGAGTCATCGACAGGTCTGCCGCGACGTCCCTGGGCGCCCGCCCCTCGATCGCGGTCTCCAAAAACGCCTGCCAGGTGCGGGGCTCGAACTCGGCGCGAATCATCTCCAGGGCACGGCGGAGGAGCACGTTTTCCGCCCCATTCCCGTTCCCACTCTCGTCGGCGGTATCGGGGCCGGGTACTTGCGTCAGCAGCAGCCGAGCCTCACTCCCGCCGACCCCCGCCGGTTCCCGCCGCCGGCGGCGGAAGTGGTCGTTCACCTTGTTCCGGGTGATCGTCCGGAGCCAGCCCCGGAAGGTCCCGCCGGGATGATCCCGGCTAAACCCCCCGAGATGGGAGGCCACGGACTGGAACACCTCCTGGAAGACGTCCGCCGCGTCGTCCTCCCGCAGCCCGCATTCCCGACACCAGTGGAGGACGAGTGGGGCGTAGAGGGTGACCATCCGCTCCCACGCGACCGGGTCCCGCGTCTGCGCCCGCTCGATCAGGCCGCGCGACGTCCCCGTCGAGGACGACCTCGACTCTTCACCCCTGGTGATGACCTGTTCGTTGCTCATGACCCGTGGCGCTGGAGGCGGACACCCCTGACCGGGGGCGCCGTCCAGTTTGCCGGAGTCGTAGCGAGATGTCGATGGGAAACCCGTGTAACCGCCCGGCGTTAAGATAGAGGTGGTGCCTACCGAGCCGCAGTCACGAACCCCGAGGGAAGCGCGTATGAGCGGAACGGGCTGCCCGGGTCGGGAGGACTTGGCCCGGTTCTCGGTCGGAGACCTGGAGGATGGTGATCTTGCCCGGGTCGCGAGTCATATCGAACAGTGTGCCGTGTGCGAGGCGGTACTGGACGTGCTGGACGGGGACGCCGACCCGCTCGTGGCCGGTCTGCGGGAGACGGTCGGGGCGGAACTGGCAGATGTCCCCCTGGCGCTGCTCACGGCGGCCCGTTCGGCACTCACCCGCCGCCCGGGCAGCTGGCCGGAGGGCGGGCTGCCCCGTCGGGTCGGCAAGTTCGAGCTCCTCGAAGAACTCGGCAGCGGGTCGTTCGGCGCGGTCTTCCGGGCGCGCGATACTGAACTGGACCGGGAGGTGGCGATCAAGATCCTGCGGGCCGGCAGGTTGGCTGGCACCGAGGACGTGGAGCGGTTCCTCCGGGAAGCCCGGAGTAGTGCCCAGCTCCGGCACCCGGGCATCGTCGCCCTCTACGAGGCCGGCCAGTCCCCGGACGGTGTGTGCTACCTCGCCGAAGAGTTCGTCCGCGGCGAGACGCTCGCGGACCGTCTTTCCTCCGGCCCGTTCGAAGCGCGGGCGGCCGCCAGGTTGGTCGCCGCGGTCGCGGAGGCTCTGGACACCGCCCACCGGCTTGGAATCGTCCACCGGGACATCAAGCCGTCGAACATCATCCTCGACACCGACGGTGCGCCCCACGTCACGGACTTCGGGCTGGCGAAGCGGGAGGCGGACGACGTCACGATGACCCCGGAGGGCGAGGTTCTCGGCACCCCGGCGTACATGTCCCCGGAACAGGCCCGGGGGGAGTCGCACCGGGTCGACGCCCGGAGCGACGTGTACAGCCTGGGGGTGGTCCTGTACGAGCTGCTCACCCGCGAGCGGCCGTTCCGCGGGAACCGGCGGATGCTGATCCTCCAGGTCCTTCAGGACGAGCCCCGCCCGCCCCGCCAGCTCAACGACAAGGTGCCCCGCGACCTGGAAACGATCTGCCTGAAGGCGATGGCCAAGGTCCCCGCCCGCCGCTACCCGACCGCCCGGGACCTCGCGGACGACCTCCGCCGGTATCTCGACCGCCTGCCGATCCGGGCGCGGCCGGTCGGGCGGGTCGAGCGGGTGTGGCGGTGGTGCCGGCGGAACCCCGTCCCGGTCGGGCTGCTCTCGGCCCTGTCGATAGGGTCGGCGGTCGGGTTCGGCCACCTCTCGCGCCTGTCCGAACAGCTGGTCCGCTCGACCGCCGTGGAAGGGGCCGCCGAGCAAGCCGAGGCGCTTGAGGAGGTGAACGACCTCTACTCGGACGTGATCGAGGGGCTGAAGCCGGGGAGCGTCCAGGTGACCCACGACTACGCCACCCGGAAGGGGGCGATGCCGCTGCCGGCGACCCTGACCATCGACCTCGGCCGGCGGATCAGCACGCGGAGCGAGTCCGGGATGCAGGTCCGGCTATACAGCGACCACCCGTTCCGATTCCGGACCAACGGGGGGCCGGCCGACGACTTCGAGCGGGAAGCCCTCCGGCGGCTGCGGGAGAACCCGAACGAGCCCGTATACCGGTTCGAGGACTACGACGGCCGACCGTCGCTCCGGTACGCCACCGCCCGGCGGCTGCGTGACACCTGCCTTGCCTGCCACAACTTCCACCCGGACAGCACCAAGAAGGACTGGAAGGTCGGCGACGTCCGCGGGGTGGTGGAGATCATCCGGCCGCTCGACCGGGACGAGGCCCGCACCCGCGCCGGGCTGCGGGAAACCTTTGTGCTCGTCGGGGTCGTCGCCGGGTCTCTGCTCGGGCTGACGGTCTTGTTCGCCGTCACCGGGGGCCGGCGGGTGGGTCCGGACAACCCCGTGTAACGCCCCCGCGTTCGTGAGAACGGTGGGTAACCGGAGGTCACGGAACGCCGGGCCGCGGTCCGCCCCTATCCTCTTCCACCCGGAGACCGATTATGAGTCCGCACAACCGTCGTGATTTTCTCGCGGACGTGGGTCGGGGCATGCTGGTCGCCAGCCTCGGCCCGGCCCTGACCGCCGACCTCGGGCTCGGTCCGGCTTTCGCCGCCGACGGGCCGGACGAACTGATGTTCGGGAAACTCGAGCCCCTGGTCGCCCTGCTTCAGGACACCCCGACCAACAAGCTGATGCCGGTCCTGGTCGGGAAGCTGAAGGACGGGGTCGACCTCCGCACCCTGGTCGCGGCCGGGGCACTGGCCAACGCGCGCAGCTTCGGCGGGCGGCACTACGAGGGCTACCACACGTTCATGGCCCTCGCCCCGGCCTTCGAGATGGCCCGGGAACTGCCCGAAGCCCGCCGGCCGCTGCCGGTCCTCAAGGTCCTGTACCGCAACGCCACCCACATCCAGGCGAAGGGCGGCCGCAAGAACGAGGAGCTGCACCCGGTCAAGCCGATCCCACTGCCCGAAGGGGTCGTGGGGGGCGAGGCCGTCCGCGACGCGGGCCACCGCGGCGACCGGAAGAAGGCCGATGGCTACTTCGCCACGCTGGCGCAGGGGTCCCCGGAAGACGCGTTCAACCACGTCCTCTACTGCGTCCACGACGACGTCAACGTCCACCGGGTCGTCCTCGCCTGGCGGTCCTGGGCGATGCTCGACTTTACCGGCCCGGAGCAGGCCCGCACCCTTCTCCGCCAGTCGGTCAATTTCTGCTGCGACGAGACCCGCGGCGGCCGGGCGACCCAGATCCAGATGCTTCTGCCGAAGCTGCTCGACCAGTACAAGCTCCCCCGCGGCAAGCCCGGCACCCGGGAAGCGGACGACGCGTGGGTCGATGAACTGAGCAAGGTCGTATACGGGGCGGGGCGGGAGAAGGCCGCGGACGCGGTCGCCGCGGCCCTGGCCGAAGGGTTCTCGCCGGTGGCCGTGAGCGAGGCGATCTCCCTGGCCGCCAACCGGCTGCTCCTCCACGACGCCGGCCGCGCCCAGGCGGACGGGGCGAAGCAGAAGGGGAGCGTCCACGGCGACTCGGTCGGGCTCCACGCCTCGGACGCGGCGAACGCCTGGCGGAATATCGCCAAGGTGAGCAACCCCCGCAACTCGGTCGCCAGCCTGATCGTCGGGGCGTACCACACGTCCGGGCAGAACGGCGGTCAGTTGAAGGAGCCGGCCCATGCCGCGGAGCTCGACAAAGTTCGAGTCACCGACCCCGCCGCCCTCCTGCGTCAGACCGAGGACGCGATCCGGGCCGGGGACCAGAAGACGGCCTCCGCCCTGATCCAGAAGTACGGCGAACTCGGCCACCCGGAACGGGCCGTGTTCGACCTGCTGCTCGGGTACGGGGTGAGCGAGGACGGGGCGCTCCACGCCGAGAAGTACTACCGGACGGTCTCGGAAGAATTCGCCGCCGCCCGCCCGGCGTTCCGGTGGCGACAGCTGGTCGCCCTCGCCCGGGTTACCGCCAGCGAGTACGGGAAGACGGCCCCCGGATCCGAGGAGGCGAAGCGGTTGCTGGGGATTTGAGACACGAGCCCGGTGAATCCGTTGCCCGGGGTTTGGCCGGAGACATGTGGTCGGGTGGCATGTCCACGGCTCGCGGGGACAAGTGTCAGTCAACGGTAGTCAGTCGGAGTCGCCGTAAGTGCTGGTTTTCCTCGGGTGCAGTTCATCCCCGCGAAAGTCCCTTCACCCCTGTGCCGAGGGGCTTTCGCGGGGATGAACTGCACCCTGGCTGCACAGGTTTTCCAGGCACTTACGTCGCGCCAGGGTGACTACCTTTGGGTGTCATCTGTCCGCTCGGCGTGGACATGGGCATGCCTCACAGACCTGGGCCGGGGCTGAATGGAGTTCGGCCATGTCCACCCAAAGCGGTGGACATGCCACCCGGCCGTTCCATACGACGCCCCTCGAACGCTCGCCACCATGCGGGCGGGACGCCCGCGGTCCACGGACCAAAACCGTTAAGGCGGAAGCGGGTGGTCGCTCAGCAAGTACGTGAGGAGGTCCTGGAGTTCGGCGGGCGTCCTCACCAGCCCGACGGGCATCGGGGAGGTCGCGACGGGCTTCCGCTCCTCGATCTCCGCGACTTTCAGCACCGTTCGCGTCGTGTCCGGGAGCAACAGTTCGATCTCCGTTGCCGATTCCCGGACCACCAGTCCGGTCAGCACCCGCCCGTCCGCCATCGCCACCCGGGTACCGCGGAACTCCTCGGCTACCAGTCGATCGGGAAGAAGGACCGACTCGGCCAGATGCGCTGGAGTGAATCGTTTCCCAGCCTCGGTGAGGCTCGGGGCCCCGCCACCGGCCTGGTCGGCGGTGACCGCGTGACACTTCGCGCATCCGAGCGAGCCGAACAGCTTACGTCCTCGCTCCGCATCTCCTTTCCGGCCTTCCATCGTCCAGTCGATCTTGAGGAATTCGGGCGGGATCGCAGCTGCCCCCTTCGCGTTCTTCAGGCGCTCCGCCAGTAGCGCTCCGTCGGCCTTCTCGGGGAGGCTTGCTGATACGCCGCCCCGAGCCCGGACGCTGAGCACCAGCGGGTGGGCGCTCGTGGTTCGGAGCAGGACGTCGTTGCTCCCGGGTTGCAGATCGAGCAGCGCAGACCCGTCGGACCCTGGTGGTACACTTCGCCCGTTGTGCCACACCCGGGCCTCGGCCGACCCTATGGAGAGTATCGCCAGCTGGCGGTCCCGGCTCTGGACGCGGAAGTAGACGTATGCGGAACCCTCCCCGCGCGGGAGCGGGACCTTCCCGTCCGGGGCCGATGTCGCCTCCCATGCTGGCTTACCGCCGGTGACCGCGGCCGTCAGATCGATCGGCCCGTGTTCGATGGCCTGTTCGGTGGCGGCGAGTGAGATCCGGCCGATCCGCCACACGTCTTTCACCATGACTGGCGGGCGGTCCTTCAGCCCACGAGTCCGGGCCTCCAACCGGACCCGGTCCACCCTGGGTTCGGCTTCCCGGGCCCGGAGCCAGCCAAGATAGTATGCCGCCTGCGACCGTACCAGATCGTCCGGGTCATCGAGGGCGGTGAGGAGCAGCTGGTACAGGCGGTTTTCGTCCTGAGTGCGAGTGCCGACCGCCCACCGCTGGGCGGTGGTGTAACTGCCGATCGGGCCGAGGGTCGTTAGGTCCACCGGGGTCGGAGTGTCGGCGAACCGAAGCACGGGGCTGAAGAACGCATTCCCCTTCGGGAAGTGGAGAGTGACTTTCTGCGGGGGTGCGGAGTCGGCTGGTGGGACCGTCAGTTTGATGCCCGCGGCGAGGACCGCACCGAGCCTGATTCGAGGGTCGGACGTGCGGATCAGCCCGCTGAGTTGGGCGGTGGTCCCGCGGCGGGCGAGCAAGATGGCGGCGGTTTGTCGAACGACCGGGTCGGAGCTTCCGGCAAGCTTTGAGACCTCCTCAACCGGGAGCGGACAATCCCCGGTGAGCAGCCCGTCCAGTCCGGCGAGTTGGACAGCCGGGACCGGGTCCACGAGGACGCGATCGAAGATGCGGGACGACGGGTCGTCCGCGGCGTAGGCGGCGAGTGCCCGGATTGCCTGGAGCCGGGTCACCGGCCGGGTCCGGTCCGCGGCCCGTTCGGCTACGACGTCGTTCATCTTCCCCGCGGCGGCCAACCACGGGAGGTGCGGGGCGGCCGGGTCATCGTCGCGAACAGCCCGGAGCCGTTCCCACGCGCCGTCGAGTGCCTTCCCGCCACGGCGGATTAGTTCCTGGTGTGCCCGGCTGCGGACCACCCCGGACGGCCCCCCGAGGGCGGTCCACAGCTCATCGACCGACGCCCTCGTCTCGTCGAACGGCTTGACCGCGGGGCCGTCCGCCGGGGCGATCATCACGAGGTCGCTCGGGCAGTGCGGGGTGACGACGTTCCCGCCAAGGTAGTGGGCGGTGATGAATACCCGCCCGGCCGCGTCGACCGTGACCCCGGTCGGGCGGCACTGGTTCGACCCCTGGGTGAAGACATGCTCGTCGGCCGCGAAACTCGCCCCGTTGAGCCGGAGCGGGTAGCGGGTGACGGCGAACCGGTCCCACCGGCACATCAGCAGGTTACCGCGGAGGGCGGGAAGAGCGGGCTCGTCGTAGTACGCAAGGTCGCAGGGTACTCCCCGGCCGAGCGCCGGGTGAACGGAATCGAGCAGGTCGGCCCGGTCCGGGCTTTTTGACGCCATCCAGCCTCGCGGCCAGCCGAAATCGGCTTGCGGGGTGACGTGGAGCAAGCGTGCGGGGGCGTACTGGTCGGGCCGGCTCTCGTGGTCGTTGTCGTTGGTGAACAGGTTCCAGTGCCGGTCGAACGCCAGGCCGACCGGACCGCGGAGCCCCCGGGCAACCACCCGCGGGGCCGACCCATCGGGCCGGACCTTCAGGACCGCCCCGGCCCCGGTGTACGGGGTCTTCGCCCCGTCCGGACCGGCATAGAGCGTCCAGTACCCCCAGTGGTCCGGCCGGGACCAGTCGCCGTAATTCAGGAGCGGGTCGCCGTGGTCGAGGTACAGGTCGCCCTCGGGGCCCCACGCGAGGCAGTGGAAGCTGACGTGGTAGTCGAGCGGGACCCCCCACAAGATGCGCTTCGGCGCGAGGCCGTCCCGCTTCACCCGTCCGCCCGGGACGAGGTACAGCCCGTGGGACGCGAGCACGTACAGGTCGTCGCCGCGGAACTCCAGCCCGATGATGATCGAGTCCTGCGGGAACCGGAGGAGCTCGATCCGCGGGCGGAAGCCGCCCCGGCCGTCCGGGGCGAAGACGAACACCTTCTCCCGCCCGCCGACGAACACGTGGCCGGTCCCGTCCACCTTGACCGCCATGTAGGCGTCGTCGGGGGAACGGTCGATCAGGGTAACCTTCAGCGCCGGGTCGGTCGGGGTCAGGTTCGGGCCGGGCGGGGGGGCGGCCGACACCGGCGTTGCCGTCGGGGTGGGGGCGGCCGGGTTCTTGAGTTTCGATCCATCCGGGGCGGGTTTGTCGCGGCCCGTGAACGTCCAGAACCCGAGAGTCGCGTCGTCCGGGGCGAGTTCCTTCTCGGTCGGGGTGATGATCCCCTTCGAGATCCGCACCCGGTCGAGGTCCCCGGCGCACCCGAGCCCGCCCTCGACGAGCTGGGCGAAGGCGATTCCGCCAGGGACGACGGCCTTGTTCTCCGAAGTTACCGCCTCGTCGGCGACCTTCTTGCCGTCCACGAACAAGCGGATCCGGCCGGGCTCGTACTGCATCGCGATGGTGTGCCACCGTTCGTCGCAGATATCGGCCCGGCTCCGGACATGGTCAGGCTTCATCCCGGTCATGTAGACGGTGAGATGGCCGGTCTTCGGCCAGGTGAAGAGTTCCCAGTGTGTACCAGATGTCTTGGTGTCCGACGCGACGAGGATGTTGAAGTTGTCCTTGGCGGTGAACTTCGCCCGGCACTCGACGGTGAGCGGCGGGGCGCGGTATTCCGGCTTTCCGCCGGCAAGCCACCCGCCACCGGGCGCAGCCGGTGCAGCGGCCGTCATGGTCCGCGGTTTGGGCTTGGGGCCGGCCGGCTTTCCGGCCAGCTGGGGAAGCAGCCAGTCGAGCCCGTCGAGATTGTCCTGCAACCGCTCCTGGGCATCGTCCTGGGTGTGACCGAGAATGCCGATCGGCCCCTTGTATCCGCTCTCCGCGATTGTTTTCAGGAGCGGAAGATCGAGGTCGCCCTGACCGAGCGGGAGGATCTTCTTGCCCGCCTTCTCGCCGTCCTTGACCATCCCGTTCAGGTTCAGGGCGAGCAGGTGAGGCTTCATCTTCTTCAGGAGAGCGGGGAACCGGTCGAGGTGATTGTGTCCGTGGTGCAGGTTGTACACGATCCCGACGTTCTTCAGCTTCAGGTGGTCGATGACCGCGAGCTGGTTCTCCGGCTCTCCGAACCAGTTCCCGTGGTTGTACAGGCCGACCGCGCAACCGAGCTTGTCCGCCTCCTCGGCGATGGGGCGGATCACCCGCGCGGCGGCTTCGACCTTCTCGGCCTGCTCTTTCCCGCCGGGGTCACCCATCGACACCCAGAGCTGAGGTTTCACCCCGTGCTTTTTGATCGCGCCGAGGAGCGTCTGGGCGTCTGCTCCCAGGTTGGCCGGGAACCACACGGCGGTGAGCTCGATCCCATGCTTCCTAAGCAGCGCGACCTCGGCGTCGAACGTCGGCAGGTGCTGCGCGCGCCAGTCATAGGCGTACCGTTTGAACCCCAGTTTCCCGAGCATTTCGACCCGCTCGGCCGGGGTCCGGTTCTTCTTGTCGAACGGGACGATGCACCACGCCACAAGGTTGTCGCGCGCGAAGACCGCCGGGACGGCACCGGATGCCGGAGGGTCGGCGGGAAGGGCGGGGGCAAGAAGGAGAAGCACGACCAACAGGGCGAAGTGGCGGACCTGCATGGGGAACTCCGGACGGAAGACGGCTGGCCGGGCCGTCATTCTATCCGTCACACGGCTACGGGTGAGGCGTTGTTCGATTCGTCCGGAGAAGAGTTTTTGACCGGATACCAGGATCGACGAGATTCCGAATTCATCGAGTCGATCCTGGTATCCGGTCAAAAACTCGGATTGGCTTGTTCCTCAGCAGGGTGTGAGACCCGAGAGTCGATGTCTTATTCCTGACCGGGCGGGGTATAACGACCTGTGAGGAAGTCCGCGTCTTTCGGTTGGTTCGCCTGCCGTCTGGCGGGAATCACCCGACCCCGTCAGATCAACCCAGGCCGGACAGGGTCGGAGGGGTGGTCGTGAGTGGCACGGCGCGGTCGCGGGTCACCAGCGTGGGGTCCGCCCACTTCACGCTCCCCCAGCCCGGAATCCTGACCCCCGCGCCCAGGCAGATGACCATCCCGGACTGGAATGTCCCTTCGGCCCCCGCCCGGATCACCGGCCCCTCGACGGCCTCGAGCCCGATCCCGTGTCCGAAGGCGGCGGGGGCGAAGTCGATCAACCCGGCCTTCCGGAGAACCTCCCGGGCCGCGGTGTCGGCATCCCGGATGGGGACCCCGTCCCGGATGATCCCGACCGCGGCGTCCCGTGCCCCTACCACGGCGGCGAACACGTCGTCCAGGTCGTACTCCAGCCGCTCACGCTTCGTCCGCCGGGTGGGCGTCACCCCGAACGGCGTGCGGACGGTCCGGGTGAGCCGACACCGGTAGAGGACCGTGACCCCGAAGTCGACGAGGAGCTTGCTGCCTTCCGCCAGGCGGACGTCCCCGGGAATGGGGTCGGGGGCCGCCCCGCGGTCCCCGACGGCGACGAGCGTCGGGAACGCGACGTCCCACCCGCCCGACCGGCGGACGTAGGCGTCGAGGGCGTCCCGCATGTCCCGCTCGGTGTCGGCCTCCCGGAGTGTGGCGGCGAACATCCGGAACGCCCGCTCCGCGATCCGGACCGCGGCCCGGATCTCCTCGACCTCGGACGGGTCCTTGAGCGCCCGCAGCGCCTCGATCCGGTCGGGCAGCGGTTTGAACGAGACCTTCGGGGCCGCCTCCCGTAACCGCTCGAACGCATCCAGGGTGAGGTGGCGGGCCTCGACCACCGCGGCTTTCGGCCCGGCCTTGCGGATCAGTTCGGCCGCGGCTTCGAGGGCCGTGCCCTCGGCACAAGGGTGCGTCGCGAGCCCGGGGCACGTGGCTTCCGCCCGCTCGACCGTGACGGGATCGGTCACCAGGACGACCCGTCCCTGGGTTATGAACAGGTATCCGGCAGGGCGGGCCAGACCGGTCAAATACGTAATGTTGGCCGGGTTCGACACCAGAATCGCATCGGCACCGTCCGCGGCCACGTTGCCGAGTAGCGTACGCCGCCGGAGTGAAAGATAGTCCACGTCAGCACCCGGATTGGAAAGAAAGGGTTCGTATTTCGACGTGAGGGCAATTATATGACGCCCACAATCGTCCTGGTAGATGTAAACCGGATTGCGAAGCGTGGACGGTCGACCATGGCCATCTCTTCTGTTGTGAGAATCAGAATCGGACCGAAATCGGCCTGTTGACGTAAATCCATTAAATTTCAAGTGTTTCGGGTGTGGACACGCGACAGGGCCACTATTCTCGATTCTCGCACCCGAAACCTTGCCAAAGCTCCCCCGGCGCCCAAGAATTTCAGATGAACGTAGAGCTAAACTCGCGATTGACACCGGTGGGGGTGCCATGCATTCCCGGGCGGCTCATTTTTCCCAACTGATCGGGCAGTTCCAGGCGGGCGATCACGCCGCCCTCGCCGCACTTTACGCGGAGTACGGGGGGCTCGTCCGCGAGGCCGTCCGCCGCCGGCTCCCCGACCGGCTCCGGAAGGAGTACGATTCGCTCGACTTCGCCCAGGACGTGTGGGCGTCTTTCTGCCACCTCCCGCCGGGCAAACACCACTTCGCCACCCCGGAGGACCTCGGCGGGTTCCTGGTCCGGGTCGCGCACAACAAGGTGATCGACGTCTGCCGCCGGCGGCTCGGGACCCAGGGGTACGACGTCACCCGCGAACAGCCGCTCGTCCGGGCGGCGGACGGAGCCGACGTCCCGGTCCCGGACCGGCAGCCGACCCCGAGCCAGTGGGCAATCGCCGCCGAACGGTGGGCCGAGATCGCCGCCGCCTTGCCGGCCCAGCACGTGGCCGTGATCGAGCGGCTCCGCGAGGGGTTCACGCAGCAGGAGGTCGCCGCGATGGCCGGGATCACCGACCGGACCGTCCGCCGGATCGTCGACCGGGTCCGCGAGCTCTGCGAGGACGGGTCATGAGTGCCGCCGGGCCGGCCGCCGGGGTGAACGCCGCCCGGGAAATCGCGACCGACTTGAAACGGCGGTGGCGCCGCGGCGAACACCCGGACGCCGCCGCCGCCCTGGCCGCACACCCCGACCTCGCCCGGTACAAGTCCGTCGTCGTCGACCTCGCCTACGAAGAGTACTTGCTCCAGGAGCAGGCCGGCTCGCCGCCCGAACCGGGGCCTTTCGCCGACCGGTTCCCGGCGTTCCGGGTGAGCGTCCTGAACACGCTCGGCGCCCACCGCCGGCTCCTTGAACAGCCCGAACTGTTGGACCCGCCGGCCGGGGCCTGGCCCGAAATCGGCTCCCGGGTCGAGGGCATCGACTTGGTGGCGGAACTCGGGCGGGGGGCGTTCGGGCGGGCTTACCTGGCGTTCGACCCCGGGACCGACCGCCTCTGCGTGCTGAAGGTCGCCCCCGGCGCGGCGGCCGAGGCCCGGGTGATTGGGCGGCTCGCCCACCCCCACGTCACCGACATCTACTGGGCGAAGCCCGCCGGCCACCGGACCGCCGTCTGCATGCCGTTCGTCGGGGTCAGCACCCTGGCCGACGTGATCGCCGCGGCCTTCCCGGCCGGGGCCCTGCCGACCACCGCCCGGGTGATCCTCGAAGCGGCCGAAGCCGATTCGCTGGCGGGACAGGCCGACCGCCGGTCGGCCGCGGTGGTCCGGCCGGCCGAGGCGTACGTGGTCGGGGCCTGCGCGGTGGGCGCCCGGATCGCCGACGCGGTCGCCTACCTCCACCGGGAAGGCGTGGTCCACGGCGACCTGAAACCGTCGAACGTGGTGATCGGCCCGGGCGGGGCTCCCCACCTGATCGACTTCAACCTGGCCACGGGCGACGCGCTCCCGGTGTCCGCCCGCGGCACCCCGGCCTACATGGCCCCCGAGGTGCTCGAAGCGGTCCTGCTCGGGCGGGTGGGCGGCGGCGGGGTGGTCGGGGTCAAGGCGGACTTGTTCGCCCTCGGGGTGGTCCTGTTCGAACTCCTTGCGGGGCGGCACCCATTCCCCTGTAAGGAGAAAGCGACTCTCACCGACCTCGCGAAGGCGGTCCGCCGCGGCCCGCCCGCCTTTCCTGCGTCGGTCCCGCAATCGGTCGCGGCGGTGGTCGCGGGCTGCCTGGCCCCGGACCCGGCGGCCCGCCCGGCCACGGCGGACGTGGTGGCAGCCGCGCTCGACCGTTTCGTCCACCGGCGGCGGACGGCCCGGCGGCGGTGGTGGTGGCGGGTGATAGCAGTCGTGGGTGTGGTCGTAGTAGGTGTCGCCGCCGCGATCGGCGTTTACGCCTGGCCGGCCCAGGACGCGGTCGCGCCACCGCCCCACTCGCCCGAGACCGCCGCCGAGTTCTTCGCCCGCGGGCGGGAATTCATTCGGGCCGAGGATATGACCGCGGCCCAGGCCGATTTCGTGGCGGCGCACAAGCGGTCCGGCGACCCCTGGGCGCTCGCGTTCGCGGCTTACAGCCTGGCGCGGGGCGGTCAGCCCCTGGCGGCGGCAGAGATGGGCCGGGTGGCAATTCAAGGGGGAGCGACCTCGGCGGAAGTCCATAATAACCTGGGGTACGCGCTGACGGAGGCCGCTCGGCAGAAGGAAGCGATTGGCGCCCTCGACGATGCCCTGCGGATAACCCCGGGGATGCAAGCGGCGCTGTACAACCGCGCCCTCGCCCGGTATCGGCTGGGGCTCGGCGGGGAGGAAAAAAAGGGGGCCGATAAGCGGTGCGCGGCGGACATCACGGCGGCCCTTTCGGCCGGCCCGCCGTCCGTCGAGTTGCACTCCGATGCCGCCATAATTTACGCGGCCTGTTCTGCCCGCGAGGGGACTCTCCGCGCGGTCGCGTTGCGGCAGATTCGGATGGCGATTGCGGCCGGGAAGGACCCGACCCAGTGCCGGAACGAGCACGTTTTCCGGACGACTTTCACCGACGATCCAGAGTTCGAAGCCGCCTGCAAAACCCCGCGCGGCATGCCGCCGGAAAAGAGCCTTCACCTCAGGCTCGTCGAACCCCGCCTTCCCGCCGCCCGCGGTCCCTGACCACGTCAGTATTTGATATTAATATCTGTTAATTAATATATCTAATAGAATAAATTGTCTGGTATATTCGCGTTCGCTCCGGGGGCGCGGCCCCCGCGGCCGCATGGGGCGGGACCGGACCGGGCGCTCGCGCTCACAGGGTCTCCCCAGTCGGTTGCACCGTTCCCCTCTGGAGAAAAGGGGGATTCGGATCGGATCTTATTTTCTTGGTTGGGTTTGAATTGTCACGTCTGGGCGGTTCGATGCTTTCTCATGTCCGCTTCTTCTCGGCTTTCTCGATCGGTCGGATGCCTACAGCGGTGACGAGTTCGCGTGGCCGACCGACCGCTGGCGTCCTCCACTGACCCCACAGATAACCATGTTTCCTTTCAGCTTGTTCACCCACCCGGGCCGCCAGGTCCGGACGGGTACCGGCCTTCGTGCGCGCCTGGCCGTTGAAGAACTGGGCATTCGGGCCACCCCCGGTTCGCTCGACGGGACCACCCCCGTGCCGGTCCCGTCGCCCGCCCCGACGCTGACTTCCACGGCGGGCCCGACTATCGTCAATTTCTCGGGCGTGCAGACGTCACCGGGGTGGTACATGTTCACCGGTACCGTGAAGGACAGCGCGCCCGGCGGCCTGACCGTCACTTTTGGCGGAGTGCCTTCGCTCCAGGGGAAAACGGTCGTGACTGCCTCGGACGGGTCCTTCTCGCTGCTCGTCCAGGTCAAGACCGACGGGTCCGACGCGGGGACGGTCACCGCGGTAACGACCGACTCCTTCGGTTTTCGGTCGAACGTCGCGACGTGCTACATCTCCCCGACGAAATGAGTAGACGCCGGTGCCGATGCCGGGAGTGACCTGGCATGACTTGACAACGCGGGGGAAGCAGTGGCAACCGAAATACCCGAGGGCGGTCGACGATTCGGCCGCCCGGAAACCCGCCCGGGGCGGTTCAGCGCGGATGACGTCCTCCCGATTGTCCGGGCGGCGATGGTCCGCGGGGAAGGCCCCCCCGCGGTGGTGACCTGGCTGCGGAGACTGGGAGTCGAGGGGCGGGCGGACTGGACAGCGGCGGACGAGACCCGTGCGACGGCGCTTGCCCGCCGGCTTGCGGAGATTTTAAACGATGACGGACGGGCCGACGCAGTCGCCGGACCGGTCGAGAAGCCTTTCGCCAACGCCAATGGTCGGGCTGAAGCGGGGACCGATGTATTGGGGGAGACCATCGGCGCGGATAGCGGTCCCCGCGGTCAAGACCGCTGACATCTCATAGAAGTGTTCCGGCAATTCGCCCGCGAACGCCTCGAACTGGTTCCACGCGTCCTGCATCTTGATCAGGTCAGCGGTCAGCTCGTCCACGTGAACCCCGGCCGGGGGCGAGAGCCAGGGGATCTGCGAGGCGTACCGGACCGTTTGGGACCAGAGGTCGGACTCGGCCCCGGCCAGCCCGAGCGTCGGGCGGAGGCCGAACGCGGCGAGCTGGTCGGTGACTTCCAACAGGGCGACGGAGCGGGCGGTGATGAGGCCCCGGATCGGCCCCCGGTTCACCCGGTGGCGGACCAGGTCGCGCAGCGCGATCGTCAGGAAGAGGTGCTCGGCGTAGTCCCCCCGCCATCTCCGGGCGAGGGTGTGCGGAAAGTCGTGGTCGGCCATGTGACGGAACCCCGGTAGGTGATAGGACGAATACCGTACCTCGCCGACCAATCGAGATTGCGAGCCGGGACCGGACACGGAAACCGGACAATTTGTCCGACCGGCCGCCGCCGGGCAGGAATAGTCGGACAACCGGATGCCGCCGACCGGGTGCCCCGCGACGCCTTGACTCACCGCCCTGGGCTTCGCACAATACCCAATACCCTTGGAATTTAGTGATTTGCGCGCGGCGGATGGGGGCGGGGCGAACCGAACGGCAACCCGGCGGAACGGGGACCGGGCCACTCACGGCCGACAACCGGAGATGTCCAATGGCGTCCATGAAGATGATTGACGTGCGGCGGGGGATGGTCCTGAACATGGGCGGGCAGCTCTGGTACTGCCTCGACCGCGACCTCAACACGCCCGGGAACTGGCGGGCGATTTTGTACCTGAAGCTGAAGAACCTGAACACCGGGTCGATCACCGACGAGCGGGTCCACCCGGACGACAAGGTCGACGTCGTGTTCCTGGAGACGAAGGACTACAACTACTCGTACAAGGACGGCGACGACTACGTGTTCGTGGACGCGGAAACCTACGAGCCCGTCACCCTGAGCGGGGAGATGGTCGGGGACATGATGAAGTACCTGCGGGAGAACGACACCTGCAAGATCACGTTCTACGACGGCAAGGCGCTGTCGATGGAGCTCCCCCAGACGGTCACCCTCAAGGTGATCGAGACCGAGCCGGGGATCAAGGGGGCGACCGCCGCCGCCCAGACCAAACCGGCCACGCTCGAGACCGGGCTGACCGTCCAGGTCCCGTCGTTCATCACCGAAGGCGAAATGATCGTCGTCCAGACGGAAGACGGGAAATACCTGCGGCGGGCCAAAGAAGGGAAGTAGGCCGATCGGATGGAGCCCCCGCCGCGGCGGGGCTCCGGCGTCGGCCCGGGTTATGTCCCAGCCACCCCTCATCACCCTGACCACCGACTACGGCGACGCCTCCCCGTACGCGTCGGTGCTCAAGGGCGTCATCCTGTCGGTCAACCCGGCCGCCCGCGTCCTCGACCTGTCGCACCGCGTCCGCCCGCAAGACCTCCGACACGCGAGCTACTTCCTCGCCACCGCGGTCCCGTACTTCCCGCCCGGTACGATCCACGTCTGTGTCGTCGACCCGGGGGTCGGGTCCGACCGGGCGGCCCTGTACGCCGAGGCCGGCGGGCAGCGTCTGGTCGGCCCGGACAACGGCGTCTTCACGGGAGTGTTCCACCGGGCCGGGGGGCCGTCGCTCGTCCGGGAGTTGGTCGACCGCCGGTTTTGGCGGGCGGAAGTGTCGGACACGTTCCACGGCCGGGACGTCTTCGCCCCCGTGGCCGCTCATCTGGGCCTTGGGGTCGACCCGGCGGAGCTCGGTCCGGAATGCTCGAAACCGGTCCTGCTCCCGTCGCGAACGGCGGTGACATTCGGGGACCGCTGGCGGGGCGAAATTCAATTCGTGGACGACTTCGGGAACCTGATTACCAACGTCCCCGCCCAGGGGGTGCAGTCTCTTCCGGTCCGGGTTTCGTTCGGGGATGAGCAGTCGCGGTCGGTGCGGTGGGTCAGAACCTATTCCGACGCCGCACCCGGCGAACTCGTGTGCCTGTTCAGTAGCGACGGCTTCTTCGAGGTCGCGGAAGTGAACGGGAACGCCGCGGAGCGTCTCGGGGTACGGGACGGGGTGGAGGTCGAGATCGAGGCCGAGTAGAACGCCGGGTCGCGGATCGAGTTGCCACGGTAACAAGAGACCCGGGCCGGACTTGACGCGCGGCCCGACGCGCCGGAAACTTACACGTACCCGAGCCGTCCCCCCGCACGGCCCGCGGTCCCGCCGGATTGCACCCCCCGCCTTCGACGACCCACCTGATGCCGATCGTCCTGAGATTCCAGCGAGTTCACAGCTGCCCGCCGGCCCGACTGGCCCTGTTCGCGTTCGCGCTCGTCGCTTCACCCGGCGCGGCCGCGGCTGACACCAAAACGGGCGAGCAGATCTACCGCCAGCTCTGCGTTCGGTGCCACGGCCTAGGCGGGGAGGGGAGCAAGAAACACCCGCCGCCGCTCGTCGGCGATAAGTCGGTGGACGCGCTCGCCAAACTGATCGACCGGACCATGCCGGAGGATGATCCGGACCAGCTCGACGCCGCCGGGTCCGCGGCCGTCGCGGCGTACATCCACGACGCGTTCTATTCACCCACCGCGCAGGCCCGCAACAAGCCGGCCCGGGTCGAGCTTTCCCGGCTCACCATCCCGCAGTACCGGAATGCCGTCGCGGACCTCGTCGGCGCGTTCCGTGGTCCCGGTAAGTGGGACGACAAGCGGGGACTGCGGGGCGAATATTTCACCGGGCGAGGGTTCGAGGGCAACAAGCGGGTGATCGACCGGACCGACCCCGAGGTCCGGTTCGACTTCGGCACATCCGGTCCGGCCCCCGAGAAGTTCGACCCGCACCAGTTTTCGATCCGGTGGGAGGGCTCGGTCCTCGCGCCGGAGACGGGCACCTACGAACTCGTGGTCCGGACAGAACACGCGATCCGGTTGTGGGTGAACGACCCCCGCACCCCGCTGATCGATGCGTGGGTGAAATCCGGCACCGATACGGAATTCCGGGCGTCGGTCGGGCTGCTCGCGGGCCGGGCATACCCGCTCCGGCTGGAGTTCTCGAAGGCCAAGCAGGGCGTGGACGACTCGAAAACGAACCCGAACCCGCCGCCGAAGAAAGCGTCGATCGCTCTGCTCTGGAAGCCCCCGCACGGGGTGGTCGGGGTGATCCCCGCCCGGCACCTCTCGCCCAACCGATCGCCCGAGGCGTTCGTCGTCTCCACCGCCTTCCCGCCGGACGACCGGAGTCTCGGGTGGGAGCGGGGGACGGGCGTGTCGAAGGAATGGGACGCGGCGACGACCGAGGCGGCGATCGAAACCGCCGGGTACGTCGCGGGCCACCTCGCCGAACTCGCGGGGGTTGCGGACGCCGCTCCGGACCGCAGCCCGAAACTCCGCGAGTTCTGCCGGCGGTTCGCCGACCGGGCGTTCCGCCGGCCGCTCACCGACGAACAGAGACGGGTATTCATCGACCGCCAGTTCGAGGCCGCCGCCGACCCGGAAACGGCCGTCAAGCGGGTTGTGCTCGTGGTTCTGAAGTCGCCGCGGTTCCTCTTCCGCGAGGTCGGCGGCGGCCCGGACGCCTACGACACGGCCGCCCGGCTGTCGTTCGCACTGTGGGATTCGCTGCCCGACGACGAGTTGTTGAAGGCCGCGGCGACGGGGAAACTCGCGGCCCCGGACCAGCTCGCCGCCCACGCCGAGCGCATGCTCGCTGACCCGAGGGCGAAGGCGAAGGTCCGGGCGTTCCTGTTAACCTGGCTGAAGGCGGACCAGGTGCCGGACCTGGCGAAGGACCCGAAGCGATTCCCGGGGTTCGGCCCCGAGGTCATCTCGGACCTACGGACGTCGCTCGACCTGTTTCTCGACGAGGTGGTGTGGTCCGGCGAGTCGGACTTCCGCCAGCTGCTACTCGCCGACTCCGTGCATCTGAACCATACCCTGGCCAGGGTGTACGGTGCGGACCTATCCCCTGCCGCCGGGTTCCAGAAGGTCCGGCTCGACGCGGGGAAACGGGCCGGGGTGCTGACCCACCCGTACCTGCTGGCGGCGTTCGCGTACACCGGGGAGAGTTCGCCCATCCACCGGGGCGTGTTCCTGGCGCGGGGCGTGCTGGGTTTGACCCTGCGGCCGCCGCCGGATGCGTTTACCCCCTTCCCGGCTGACCTGCACCCGACCCTGACCACCCGGGAGCGGGTGGCCCTCCAGACGAAGCCCCAGGCGTGTATCGGTTGTCACGGGGTGATTAACCCGCTCGGGTATACGTTGGAGCACTTCGACGCGATCGGCCGATACCGGGAGAAGGACAACGGGAAGCCAGTGGACGCCACGGGCGGATACCAGACCCGATCGGGAGTGGCGGTGAAGTTTACCGGTGCTCCGGAGTTGGGCCGGTTCCTGGCCGGGAGCGAGGAAGTGCATGCCGCGTTTACCGAGCACCTGTTCCACCATCTCGTCAAGCAGCCGGTCCGGGCCTATGGGTCGCACCGGCTGGACGAGCTCCGGGCAGGGTTCGCCGGGAACGGCTTCAATATCCGTAAGCTGATCGTAGCGGTCGCGGTGGTTTCGGCGTTCCCTCCCCCCGAGGCGAAGTCGTCACCCAAAAAACCGTAGCTGGTTTGGGTCCAGCTGCCTGTTACTTAACGGGCACCGTTGCGGGCGGTCTGCCCGGTCTCATTCTGATTGTTCCTGTGGCACAGGACATAGGCGAGTGCTGGTAGCGATTTCGCCCCGACGAGTTCAAGATGTGGGCCGGGTTTTCCTGGTCCACGTACCCGACCGAGCCCCCGTCTTCCGGAGACCTGACGTGGCCCTTCGCCGTACCCGCCGCGAATTCGTCCGCGACCTGGGGATCAGTACGGCCGCATTGCCGTTTGTCCTCAACCTGTCGGGCCTTGGGTTCGCCAACCAGACGCGGCGGAAACAACGGCTGGTGGTCATGTTCAGCCCGAACGGGGTCGTCCCAGGGGCGTTCTGGCCCGACGAGGAGGGGGAGAAGTTTACCCTCAAGGAGAGCCTCAAGCCGCTCGCCCCGTTCCAGAGCCGGACTCTCGTCCTCAACGGGGTGTGCGACCGCGTCCGCGGGGACGGCGACTCCCACATGCGGGGGATCGGCTGTCTCCTTACCGGGGTCGAACTCTTCCCCGGGAACGTTCAAGGCGGCTCGCACACCCCCGCCGGGTGGGCGAGTGGGCTGTCCGTCGACCAGGAAATCCGCACCCACCTCCAGAAGGACCCCGCCACCCGCACCCGCTTCGGGTCGCTGGAGTTCGGCGTCATGGTCCCGGACCGGGCCGACACGTGGACCCGCATGGTGTACAGCGGGCCGAACAAGCCCGTGGCCCCGGTCGACGACCCGTACCAGATGTTCGCCAAGCTCTACGGCCGCACGAAGGACCGCGAGCTGCTCAAGAGCGTACTCGACGACGTGAGGGACGACCTCAAGAAGGTGGGCGGGGCGGTCGGCGCGGCCGACCGGAAGTTGCTCGACGAGCACGCCACGTTCGTCCGCGAGATGGAGAAGGACCTGCGGGAGGAGAAGGCCGCGGCGGCGGATCACCCGGTCCCCCAGCTGGAGCCCGGGGTGAAGAAAGAGAACGACCGCATCCCGGCGATCAGCAAGATGCAGATCGACCTGATGGTGAACGGCTTCGCCGCCGACTTCGCCCGGGTGGCGACGCTCCAGTACACGAACTCGGTCGGGATGGCCCGGATGCGGTGGCTCGGGGTGACCGAGGGACACCACGAACTCTCGCACGAACCGGACAAGAACGAGACGGCCCAGGACAAGCTGACGAAGATCAACAGGTGGTTCTGCGACCAGCTCGCCTACCTGGCGAAGCGGCTGGCCGAGACCCCGGAGCCGGGCGGGCCCGGTAGCCTGCTCGACAACACCCTCATCGTCTGGACGAACGAGCTTGGCAAGGGAAACTCCCACACGCTGGACGACATCCCGTTCGTGCTGGTCGGGAACGGGCTCGACTTCAAGATGGGCCGGTCGGTGAAGTACCAGAAGCTCGCGCACAACCGGCTGCTGCTCGCGCTGGCTCACGGGTTCGGCCACCGCCTGACCCGGTTCGGTAACCCGGACTTCTGCGGGGCCGGCCCGCTCCCGAGTCTGACCTGATCGGCCCCGGCCCGGTTTCCGTTCTCTCTTGACCAACGTTCTCGGCCCGGCCGCGTTCGTTGTCGGTGATATTTACGCGCACCCATCGAACACATCGGCCGGGGATGCGTTCTAGGCCCATTCGATGCCCGCGTGCGGGTTGTAGTGGCGGTAGCCCCGGGACAAAAAGCACCCGACCGCCATCCTTTGTTTTCGCTCAATCGTCTTGAGTGGGGCGGGTAATATCGCCCGCGGGATGTGAATATTTCCCCTTACACCAGGAACCCTGCTCGTCTGTCGGCGCCTGAGCCGACATACTTGTAGGACCCAACATACTTCTCTGACGCGCACCGGAGGCCTTGATGTTTTCCCGCTCTCCCCGTCGGCCGGCTGCCTCTCGTTTGCCGCTCCGGCTCGAATCTCTCGAGACCCGCGAGACACCAGCCGCGACCGTGTTCGCGACCGGTTCTGCGGCCGGAGTTTCTGACGTGGTAACGGTATATGACGTTGCCACGTCTCACCAGAAGTACACGATCACCCCGTTCGGCGGGACCTTCACCGGTGGCGTTCGGGTGGCGGTGGCGGACCTGAACGGGGACGGCAACCAGGAGATCATCGTTGCCCCAGGGGCCGGTGGCGGGTCGGTGGTGAATATCTACAACGCGGCGGACGGTACCCTGATCCGCAGTCTGACGGTCGGCGACGCGAATTCCCGCGCGGGGGTCGGGCTGGCGACCACCGATCTGGGGTTGAAGGGGGCGTCGGACCTCGTTGTCGGGGCTGTGGTGGGTGGGACGGCGACGGTGGAAATTCTCAAGGCCGACGGGACCAAGGTCAGGTCGTTCACGCCGTTCGCCGGATTCGGCGGCGGCCTGTCGGTGGCCACCGGGGACGTGAACAAGGACGGGATACCGGACATCGCGGTCGGGGCCGGCCCGGGCGGTGCCCCGCGGGTGACGGTGTTCGACGGAACGACCAACGCGGTGCTTTTCGACAAGCTCGTGTTCGAGACCAGCTTCAACGGCGGGGTGACGGTGACCGCCGGCGACCTGAATGGGGACGGGAGGGCGGAGGTGGTGGTCTCCGCCGGTCCGCTCGGCGGGCCGCGGCTCGAGGGGTTCGACCCGGCTAACAACTTCGGCGTGATGCTGAACTTCTTCGCCTTCGATCAGGCCCAGCGGCAGGGGGCCCAGGTGTCCCTCTTTGACACGCAGAAGAGTGGCAAACTGGACCTGGTCGCCGTGTCCGGTCAGGGCGGCGGGCTCGCGGCGTTCGACGGCCGCACGTTCACGTCGATCACCCCGCCGAACATCGCCGGGTTGCCGACGATCACCCTCTTCTCGCCGGTCCCGACCATCGTCGCGGTCAGCCCGGCCAGCGGTCCGCTGGCGGGCGGGACGACGGTGACGATCACCGGGACGAACTTCACCGGGGCGACGGGGGTGAAGTTCGGGACGGTGGCGGCGACGAGCTTCACGGTCAACTCGGCGACCTCGATCACGGCGACGGTGCCGGCGGGTACGGCCGGAGTGGTCGACGTCTCGGTCACGACGGCCGCCGGGACCACAACCACCTCGACCACCGACCAGTTCACGTACCAGACCGCCCCGACCGTCACCGCGGTCAACCCGGCCAGCGGCCCGCTGGCGGGCGGGACGACGGTGACGATCACCGGGACGAACTTCACCGGGGCGACGGGGGTGAAGTTCGGGACGGTGGCGGCGACGAGCTTCACGGTCAACTCGGCGACCTCGATTACGGTGACAGTCCCGGCGGGTGCGGCCGGGCCGGTCGACGTCACGGTCACGACGTCCAGCGGGACCTCGGCCACCTCGGCCGCCGATCAGTTCACGTACACGACCGCCCCGACGGTCACCGCGATCGCCCCGGCCGCGGGCCCGCTGGCGGGCGGCACGGCGGTGACGATCACCGGGACGAACTTCACGGGGGCGACGGGGGTGAAGTTCGGGGCGGTGGCGGCGACGACCTTCACCGTAAACTCGCCGACGTCGATCACGGCGGTCGCCCCGGCGGGTGCGGCCGCGGCGGTCGACGTCACGGTCACGACGCCCACCGGAACCTCGGCCACCTCGGCCGCCGACCTGTTCACCTATCAGGTCGCCCCGACGGTCACCGCGGTCAGCCCGGCCACCGGGCCGACCGTGGGCGGGACGTCGGTGACGATCACCGGAACGAGCTTCACCAATGCCACCGCGGTGAAGTTCGGGACGGTGGCGGCGATGAGTTTCACGGTCAACTCGGCGACGTCGATCACCGCGGTCATCCCCGCGGGCGCGGCCGGGGCGGTCGACATCACGGTCACGACCCCCGGCGGGACCTCGGCGGCCTCGGCCGCCGACCGGTTCACCTACGCGGTCGTTCTCGCCGTCGGGGGCGTGGCCCCGAACGCGGGCCCGCTGGCGGGTGGGACGTCGGTGACGATCACCGGGACGAACTTCACCGGCGCAACGTCGGTGAAGTTCGGGTCGGTGGCGGCGACGAGCTTCACCGTGAACTCGCCGACCTCGATCACCGCGGTCGCCCCGGCGGGCGCGGCCGGCGTGGTCGACATCACGGTCACGACGCCCACCGGGACCTCGCCCGTGTCGGTGAACGACCAGTTCACCTACGCGGCTGTTCCGGCGGTCACGGCGATCATCCCGAGTGCAGGCCCTCTTGCCGGTGGGACGACGGTGACGATCAGCGGCACCGCCTTGAGCGGGGCCACCGCGGTGAAGTTCGGGGCGGTCGCGGCGACGAGCTTCACCGTGAACTCGGCGACCTCGATCACCGCGGTCGTCCCGGCGGGTGCGGCCGGGGCGGTCGACATCACGGTCACGACTCCCGGCGGGACCTCGGCGACCTCGGCCAACGACCAGTTCACGTACGAGGCTGCCCCGACCATTACCGCGCTCAGCCCCGCCAGCGGGGCGCAGGCGGGTGGGACGTCGGTGACGATCACCGGGACGAACTTCACCGGCGCAACGTCGGTGAAGTTCGGGTCGGTGGCGGCCATAAGCTTCACAATTAACTCGGCGACCCAGATCACGGCGGTCGCCCCGGCTGGTACGATCGGGGTGGCAGTCGACGTCACGGTCACGACGCCCAGCGGGACCTCGGCCATCTCGGCCGCCGATCAGTTCACGTTCGTGGCCGCCCCGACGGTCACCGCGGTCGGCCCGACCGCGGGCCCGCTTGCCGGGGGGACGACGGTGACGATCACCGGGACGGGCTTCACGGCGGCCACCGCGGTGAAGTTCGGGGCGGTGGCGGCGACG
>JAQGHQ010000035.1 GCA_028288765.1 Gemmataceae bacterium
GGAGACCGGTGCCACGGGGGAGTCGGCCCCTTCGCGGCCTCAACGACCAACTGGCAGATCGGTCTGGGTCATGCAGAGCGCGGAGTGGGGGAACGAGGGGAACACTGGCCTATGTCCCTTGCACCAGCTGAGTCTACTAGACCTCTGGACCTCCCGGGATGTCGGCCGGGGTTGACCCGGCCGTGTGGGTGGGAGAGGTACGGCCGGGCGGGTTAGTTATCCAGTCCAATGCTCTCGCCGCCTTGGGCGGTGCCGGCCGCCCGCCACGCGGTGACGGAGACGCTGTTCGACACGAACCGCACGCTCCCGTCACACATCGCGGCGTTCACCCCCCCGGTGTGCCGGCTGCGGGCGAGCTGCATCCGGGCCAGGGTACCCGTCGAGGTGGTCGTGCAAGGCATGGGCGGGTTGGTGTAGGCCGCGGAGTTGCCGCACCCGCCGCCGGTCATAACGTCCGCGGCGCTGGTGTTGTTCGGGGTGGCATACGTGGTGAACCCGGCCGCCCCGCCCCACCAGGTGAACCCGCGGATGTCCCCGCTACTGGGCCCCTGGATCACCTCGCAGACGGCCAGGGTGTTGCTGGTCCCGTCGGTGATCTCGGCGATCTTCCGCGGCCGGCCGGACTTCCCGGTCGTCGGGTCGCCGGACGAGTAGTTCGTCGGGGACGCGTCGCCGCCCGCGGCGAGGGTGGCCGGGTCCTCGTACCACCCGAACGGGGCCCCGCCGAACGTCACGCACCCGCCCGCCCCCACCGTGGACCCGCCGGTGCAGCCCAGCGGCATGTTCGCCTGGTAGAAGTTCGTGTTCCCGGCATTCAGGACGTAGCTGTGCATGGTGAGGGTGCCGCCCGCCCAGTTGTGGGGCGTGTCGCTCGGGCAGGTGAACGTGCTCAGTCGCTGGATGCTGACGTTGTGGTTCGACGAGGACGCGTACCGCGGGCCGGTGCTGTCGTTCCCGCCGAAGTTTATGTAGAGGTTGAACATCGCCTGTTGTTCCATGTACGGCAGGGCCTGGATCATCCAGGTGCCCCAACAACACCCGGTCCGGCTGACCCCGGGGAAGAACGTCCCGTAGGCGCTCTCGTAGTTCATGTTGGCCAACGAGATCTGCTTGAGGTTGTTGCTGCACTTCATGCGGGCGGCGGCCTCGCGGACCTTCTGGACCGCGGGCAGCAAGAGGCCGATCAGGATCGCGATGATCGCGATCACCACCAACAGCTCGATCAGCGTGAACCCTCGACGGACACGGGAGCGCATCGCACCCTCCTTTCGACGGACGCGAAGTGAAAAAACGAGAGGAGAGGAAAGAGCCCACCGGCGCGCGGGGAGAACCGCTCAGGGGATGTTGAAGTCGAACTTGTTGGGACCTTCTTTGGTCACCGTGACCTGCTGCTTCGAGTTACGGTTCCAGTCGGGCGGGACGATGTCCTTGGAGATGATGTTGGCCCCCCCGCCCGGCCCGGGCGGGGAGTCGACGTCGACCGGGTTGACCGGGGTCTTCCCGTCCCCGGCGGTCACCCGGACCAGGTAGTTGCCGGGTTTCAGCCCGTTCTGCCGGGGGATGCTGAACGCCCCGCCGGTGATCACGGCGTTGACCCCGGTGTCCTGGTTTTCGAGCGGGGCGAATTCGACCAGGGCACCGTCCTTGATCGGGTGGCCCTTGAGCTTGACCGTTCCGGCGACTTCCATCCGCGAGCCGTACGGGTCGGAACAGCCGGCGACGACGAGGGCGACGGCCGCCAGTGTGGCGGCGGTCGCAGAACGAACCACGACAGGCATGGTGCTCCCCTCGAAGACAAAAGTGCGAGTGGGTGGGAGAGCGATTCGCGAGTAGCATCCGTTTTCCCGTCTTCGGGAGTCCGGATCAAGCAGAATGTTCGCGAAAATTAGTAAGTGTGGGACAATGCGGGCGCGGGCCGTGGAGACCGGGAAGAAGAGATAGCCCAGGGCTCCCGCCCCGGGCTATGTGCGAATGCCCCTCCGGGGCAAAGAACGGGTGGGTTCGGTAACCGCGGAGCGGTGCTCGTTCTTGGCCCCGGGCGGGAGCCCTGAGCGGCCGGCCGGCTCCCACTGCGGCGTGGGAACGAGGCCGCCGGTCGGAATTCCTGAGCGGGTTCGGGTTACCGTTGGCGAGTTGGGCGGAAGGCGTTACCCTCCGCGCGTCCGGTTTGAACTTCGCCAGAATTGCAATCCCGCTGTCGTCCAAAGACCAACGCGAAACGCCAGCGTCGAACAAAAAAAACCGGCCCGGGTGAGGGGCCCGGGCCGGGATGGTGAGGCCGGGCGAACGGGGCCCGGCCAACCAGTTTCACGTCTTAGTGGCAGCAGCCGGCCGAGGCCCCGGCGACGGCCGCCGAGCCGCACCCGGTGTCACAGGCCGGGGCGCAGCTCTTGCTCTTGTGGCACCGGCCCTTCAGCCCGGCCAGCAGGCCGCTCCGGGGGGCCTTGCAGCAGCCGATCGAGGTCACGTCGCACGGGTTGGCGCAGACCGGGCCGCAGGCCGGGGCACACACCGGGGCACACGGGACGACCTTCTCGACCACGGTCGGGACCAGCTTGCAGACCTTGACCTTCTCCTGCACGCAGACCTGCTTGCAGACCTGCCGGGTGCACTGGTACGGCACGCACTTGCGGACGTTCACGGTGCAGGTCACGGTCTCGCACACCGGCACGCACTTGGTGACGGTGCAGGGGACGGCGACGGTCTTGGTCACGCACTCGTAGGTGCAGACCTGCTTCTGGACCGGGACGCACTCGTAGGTGCAGACCTGCTTGGTCACCGGCCGGCACTCGTAGGTGCAGACCGTCTTGCACACCGGGACGCACTCGGCCACCTTCTTGCACACGGTCACCGGGCAGCACACCGTCTCGCAGACCTTCTGGGTCTTGTAGACCACCTTGGTCGGCGGGCACGGGGCGCACGGGGCGCTGCAGGCGGTCGCGCACGGGTCGGCACACGGGTCAACGCAGGCGTCCTTCTTGTGGCACAGGCCGCCGAACAGCCCGCCGCCGCCGCCGCCGAAATGCTTGGCCTTGGCTTCGACGCAGACCGGCACCTGGACGCGCTTGGTGACCGTCTTGGTCTGCATCTCGGTGACCTGGACGGTCTTGTAGTGCACCTCGTTCACGGTGACCTGCTTGGTCACGGGGAACCGCTCCATGCAGGTCACGGTCTTGGTGACCGGGACCCGTTCCATGCAGGTCACGGTCTTGGTGACCGGGACCCGCTCGGTGATGCACTTGTTCACCATCACCGTCTCGGTGATCTGCTTGTTCACCGTCACCTGCTTGGTGATGGTCTCCGGGACGCACTCGTACTTGTACGCGGTGTACGCCTCGGTCACCAGGGTCGGCTTCATCACCGACACCGTCTCTTCGACGTACGTCGGGACGTACTCGGTGACCTTGATCGTCTGGGTGGCCGGGCCGGTCGGGCCGACCGGGGCCGTTGCACACGGGGCCGGCGGGCAACAGTCGCCCGTGCTCCCGCCGAGCAGCTTGCCGCCGAATGCGACGGCGTCCCCGCCCGTGACGCCGACGAGGCCGATACACACGGCCGTCAGCAGACACACCTTGATCCGACGGATGCTCATGAAATCCCTCACTGTTCCGGACTGGCACCCCGGCCGCCGCCGTCGCGACCTCTCCGTTCGCCGCTGACAACGGCGGTCGGTCCCGAAGTGCTTGCCGAGATCATTGACGCGCCAGGGGGAAATGGGAAATCAAACCAGGCGGGGTAAGGAGGAAAATGTCGCGAAGCTGTGTGGCAATCTGCCGGTTGACGAAATCCCGATGTGTGTGCCGGTTGTGAGTGTTGGTGAGAGGCGATGTGTTATGGGGGTTGTCGACCGCCGGGAGTCGGGGTGGGACCTCGGGAGACAAGTAATAATTACAATCGGCGGACCCCGGACGGGGCCCGGGTGTGTTAGACGGTATCGGCCTTCGACCCTCGGCCGGGGGACCGAGATCGAGCGGCGGCGCGGATTTGTGGCCGGGATTTGGTAAAATCGGGCGCCCCGGGCGTCCCTTCACTCGACCGTCCCGCGGAACATCCCGAGGTAGCTGTGGTACCGGCGGGGGCTGATGAGCTGGCGGGCGACCGCGTCCTTGACCGCGCACCCGGCCTCGTGGGTGTGCGTACAGTCCGGGAAGTTGCACAGCGGGACGAGCGGGCGGAACTCGCCGAAGTACCCCTCCACCTCCTCCGGCCGGGTGTCCCAGAGCTGGAGCTGCCGGACGCCGGGGGTGTCGACCACCCACCCGCCGGTTTCGAGCCTGATGAGCTGGGCGTAGGTGGTCGTGTGCCGGCCCTTCTGGTTCACCCCGCTGACGGTCTTGACCGCGAGCGCCAGCCCCGGCTGGACCGCGTTCAGGAGCGACGACTTGCCCACCCCAGACTGCCCGGAGAAGACCGTCGCCCGGTCGCGGAGGAGTTCCCGGAGCCGGCCGATCCCGACCCCGGTGCGGGCGCTGGTGAGGAGGGTCGGGACCCCGAGCTGGGCGTACGCCCCGACGAACGGCTGGAGCGGGGCCGGGTCGGCCCGGTCGGCCTTGTTCAGGCACAGGATCGGGGTCAGCCCACCCTGCCGGGCGGCGGCGAGGTACCGGTCGACCAGGTGCGGCTTGAGGTCGGGCTCGACGAGCGACATGACGATCACCAGCTGGTCGACGTTCGCGACGAGCACGTGCTCCCGCCGCCGGGACGCCCGGGTCAGCACCCCGTGCCGCGGCTCGACCCGCTCGATCGTGCCTTCGGCCGTCCTTCGTCCTTCGTCCTTCGTCCTTCGTCCTCCGTCCGGGGCCGTATCCTGTTCGTCCGCTACCGGTCCGGCCGGTTCTCCGGCCGGTTCGGTCTCGGAGGACGGAGGACGAAGGACGAAGGACGAGGGGCCCGGGACGCCCGGGCGCAGCCACACCACGTCCCCGGTGGTGACCACACTCCGCTCGTCGGTGGTGAGGCTCTTGAGCAGGCGGCGGACCGAGCACCGGAAGACCCGGCCGTCGTCGGCCTCGACCACCGATTGGGGCCCGTGGATCCGCAGCACCCGCCCGCGGACGCACTCCGCCGCGTCCACCGTCGGCCGGCCGGGTTCGTGCGCGGTGGTCTCGTCCTGGACGATGGTCCGGTACCGGGAGATGTCGCCCTTCGCCCGGACCCGCTCGGTCGTCTGGGTGTCCTCGGTCTTGGCCGCGTTCTCCTGGTAGGACCGGGTCAGGTCGTTCCCGCGGGGCGGCTTGGTCCGGTTCTTCCGGAGCTCCACCCGGATCTTTTTCTTCTTGTTCCCCATGCGCTCAGTGTAACGGGGCCGGGCCGAGCCTGCTGCGCGGGGGGTAGAGTAGTCCTCTCGCTCCGCGCTATGCATTACCCATATCCGGGGATCTCTGGTCGGAGGTGTCTGTACCCCGGAGGGGTTGTAGCGCACAGCCCAGGGTCGCGCTTCGCGCACCCTGGGTGACAGCCGATCGAGGGCTTCCGGGGCGAGATTCCCCGACCCAGGGTGCGCGAAGCGCGAC
>JAQGHQ010000071.1 GCA_028288765.1 Gemmataceae bacterium
GCTGGCGGGCCGCCACGGAGGGCGGCCCCTACCCGAGGCGAGTTTGTAGGGGGCCGCCCTCCGTGGCGGCCCGAGCCATGTGAGCCTTTTAACAACGCAACTCCGTGGTTAATCCCGTCTTTCGCCCGCTACTTCCCGATCAGGTCGTCGAACTCGTCTTCCGTCAACACCCGGACGCCGAGTTCCTTCGCCTTGTCGAGCTTGCTCCCGGCTTTCTCCCCGGCGACCAGGAAGTCCGTCTTCTTGCTCACGCTCCCGGCCACCTTCCCGCCGATCTCCTTGATCAGCGCCTCGATCCCCGGCCGGTCGTATCTCGCGAGCGTCCCGGTCACCACCAGCGTCTTTCCCGCCAGCGGCAGCCCGCCGGCCGGGGCCGCCTTCCGGTCCTGGGTCAGCTTCAACCCCAGCTCCCGGAACTCCGTCACCAGCTTCTCGCCGGCCGGGCTGTGGAAGAAATCGTACACGAACTTCGCCCGCTTCGGCCCGAACCCCTTCACCTTCGAAAGGTCTTCCTCGCCCGCGGCGAGGACCTCATCCAGGCTCGGGAAGGCGTCGGCCAGGGCGTCGGCCATGCCCCCGCCGACCATGTAGATGCTCAGGGCGGCGATCAGCCTGGCGAGGCCGCGGTCCTTGCTGGCGGCGATCCCGTCGAGCAGGTTCTGGGCCTTCAGGTCCGCGAACCCCTCCAGGGCGAGCAGCTGGTTCTTCGTCAGCCGGTACAGGTCGGTGACCGACTTCACCAGGCCGGAATCGACCAGCTGTTTGCCGACCTCCTCGCCGAGCCCCTCGATGTCCATCCGCTCCCGCCGCGCGAACCCGATGAGCCGTTTCGCCACCTGGGCCGGGCACACCCCGGTGTTCATGCAATAGTACCCGTAGCTGGTCGCCGACTCCTGCTTCTCGACCGGCCCGCCGCACGCCGGACAGGTCGCCGGCCAGACGACCTTCTTTTCCACCCCGGTCCGGGCGTCGGTCACCACGCTCACCACCTGCGGGATGATCTCCCCCTTCTTCTCGACCGCCACCGTGTCCCCGAGCCGGACGTCGCGCTCCTCCACCCACGAGGCGTTGTGCATGCTCGCCCGGCTCACGGTCGTGCCGGAGAGCCGGACCGGCGGGTCGAGCAGGGCGACCGGGGTGAGCTCGCCGAACTTGCCGATCGAGAATTCGACCCCGCCGACCCTGGTGATCCCCTGCTCGGCCTCGAACTTGTACGCCTTGACCCACCGCGGCACCTTGGCGGTCGCCCCCAGCCGCTGCCGCTGGGCGAAGTCGTTCACCTTGATGACCATCCCGTCGGTGTCGTAGGGCAGGTCGTGCCGCTTCTCGTCCCACTCCAGGCAGTAGGCGATGACCTCGTCGATCGTGTGGAAGTGCTTCTCGTGCGGGTTGACCGGGAACCCGAACGCCTTGAGTGTGTCGAACAGCTGGGTCTGCGACTTCAGGTCGATCCCCTCGAACGCCCCGATCCCGTAGGCGAACAGGCTGAGCTTCCGCTTCGCGCACTCTTTCGGGTCCAGCTGCTTGAGGGTGCCGGCGGTCAGGTTGCGGGTGTTCTCGTAGGGCTTCTCGCCCTCCTCGACCCGCCGCCGGTTGATCCGGACCAGCTCGGCCCGGGTCATGAACACCTCGCCGCGAACCTCGAACAGCTTCGGCGGGGTGGCTGTATTCAGCCGGAGGGGCACGGACCCGATCGTCCGGAGGTTGTGGGTGACGTCGTCGCCCACGTCGCCCCGCCCGCGGGTGACCCCGGCGGTCAGGACGCCGTCCTCGTAGACCATCGACATCGAGACCCCGTCGATCTTGAGTTCGACGGTGTACGACACCCGCGCGCCTGGACTGAGCGCTTTCCTCACATCGGCGTCGAACTTCCGCAAGTCGTCCGGGTTGTAGCTGTTGTCGATGGACAGCATCGGGACCCGGTGGGCGACCTGGACGAACCCCTCGATCGGGGCCCCGCCGACCCGCTGGGTCGGGCTGTCCGGGGTGACCAGCTCCGGATGTGCCTTTTCGATCCGCTGCAGTTCTTCGAGCAGCCGATCGAACTCGCGGTCGGAGATTTCGGGGGTGGCCTCGACGTAGTACTTGAAGTTGTGGTGGTCGATGACCTTGCGGAGTTCGGCGGCGCGGGCGGCGGCAGTCACGGGTGGTCCTCGGAGGTGGTGTGGCTCCTCTGGCGGAATTGTGGCCGGAACCGACCCCCGGGGGCAAGGTTGGGTGCCGATCAATCCGCCAGCTGGGTACGAGGTTTGCACCTTCCGACCGCACGCCAGGCCCTGGGGCGGGCCTGTCAATTCATGTCCCCCCTTCACAGCGAGGTGCTGCCGTGTCTCCCGATACCCGCTTCGACAGATCGTCCGAAGACGCTGCCGCGGAAGCCGTTCGCCGTACCTGGGGCTGGCTGATGGCCCTGGGGATCATGCAGATCGTCGCCGGGACGATCGCCGTGCTGATGAGCGTCGCGGCCACCCTCGCCACGATGATCGTACTCGGCATTCTGGCCCTGATCGGGGCGGGTGCGGAGATCGCCAGCGTGTTCTGGTCCCGGCGGTGGGAGGAAGGGCTTGTTCATCTGGTGATCGGGATGCTGTACGGGGCATTCGGCATCCTGGTCCTGGCCCACCCGGGACTGGCCGCAGTCACCCTGACGCTGATCCTGGCGGTGATGCTGATCGCGGGTGGGCTGTTCCGGGTGGTTTTGGCGGCGGCCAGCCGGTTCCACGGGTGGGGGTGGGTGGTGCTCGGCGGGGTGGTGTCAGTCCTGCTCGGGGGCCTGATCTGGGCTAACTGGCCGGAGGCGAGTTTGTGGGTGATCGGGCTGTTCGTCGGGATCGACCTGATTTTCCTGGGGTGGAAGTGGGTCGCCATCGCCCTGGCGATTCGCGGCGTGACCCCCCGGCCGGCCTACCCCCGCGACGTGCCCCCGGTCGTCCCGGCGGGGTGAGGGGTCGGCACGGGCCGCCGGAGGTTCCGGCGGCCCGTGTTCGGCTTGCGTCCGTGACGGGTCAGGGGGTCGCCCAGTTCTCGACGGTGAGGCCGGGGACGGCGGCGAGATCGGAGTCGGAGCTGACAACAGTGCAGTTGCCGAGCGCGAGGGCGATGGCGGCGATCTGGATGTCGATCTGCTGCATCGGGCGACCGATCCGCTGAAGTTCCGCCGCGAGCCGGCCGTACTCCGCTGCCGCGCCTTCGGTGAACGGCCAGATTGTCAGATGCCCGAGGGCGGCGAGAAGGAGACGTCGGTTTCGGTCGCGGGTCGCGCTATTCTCGACCCCGAAGTACAACTCCCCGAGGACTGGGATACCGATGCCGATCCGGTTGCCGCGACGAACCTCCGCCTGGGCTCGTTGGCGCACCCCGCGACGGTCGTTGATGAGATGGCCGGCGATCCCGGTATCGAGGAGAAACCGGATCATCGGAACAACTCGCCGGTTTCCTTGGCCCACTTGTCCCAATTCGCCAGTTCAAACGCCTTCCGCTCGGCCAGCGCCTTGCGCCACGCTTCGTCTTCCTCGGGAGCCAGAAACGGCTGGATCTGGCCCATCTCGGCTGCGAGGGAGGCTATCCGCTCGGGATCGGTCGGCCAGTCCTCTTCTGGAAGCCCGATCCCAGCTGCTTCGGCCACCGGTTCTACCAGTACCTTCGTCCCCTCCGGCCAGTCGGCCGGGGTGTTGAGGATGACCTTGCCGTTCGTGTACGTCCCGCGGACCACACTCATCGCTCCCTCCTTCCGCCTCTCGGTCGCTACCAGTACATTACCCGCGCGCCGGCCGGCTCCCAAGCCTCAGATCGTCACTCATCGCATCCGTACACGGCAGGCGGGAATAATCCGTCGTCGATCAACGCTTGTCGGTGGGCAACTCGGTGGTCGAGGTTGATGCGGAGGACCCCGACCGTGGCCCGGCCGATTGCCGTTCGGCCGAGCAAGACCGGTCCGTCCCAGATGAAGTGATACGCCCAGCGATGCACGCGCGGGATGCTCTTGCGGCATCCGGCAGTATTCGCACGCCTCCCCCGCCCGTCGCCAGATGAGGTCGTCAAGGTCCCTGTCCATGAGGACTCAGCGGGCTTTCGGCTTGAGGCCGGCGAGTGTCTTCCTGGCCTTCGCCCTGAGTATGGAAAGAAGGCTGCCGACCCGGCCGTACGCTTCGACCTCCTGCTGCTCGGCCGCGGACAACCCGCCGGCGCGGGCCTTTCCCGCGAGCTCCTTCAACCGAGCCTTATCGTCGTCCGGAAAATCGAGCCCGACAATGGCCTTTGCCGCGGCCGGTGTGAGGAACGGCTTGCCCGGTTCCAACACCCGCCGCAGAAGAACGGCCTCATTCGTCACGGGGCGCGCGACAGCCGCCATCTCGGCGGCTCCTGGCAATTCTCTCGACGGTATCAACAGCCCACTCCGTCGAGAGGGATTGTACCACGCTGTCGCGCCGTTCATGAACAGCCGGTGCCCACGACCCAAGGCCGGCGATCGAATCGGGCGGCCACTCTTCCGTTCCGCGTTCCGCATTTCCTACCCGACCCAGGTCGCGTCGGCGGCGGTGAACCCGACCAGATCGTCGGGCTTGAACCAGAGCGCGATCTCGAGCGCGGCGTTCTCGGGGCTGTCGCTCCCGTGGACGAGGTTGTTCTGGACGCTCAGGGCGAGGTCGCCGCGGATCGTCCCGGGCGGGGCCTTCGCCCCGTCGGTCAGGCCCATCAGGCTCCGGCCGACCGCGACCGCCTCCCGCCCCTCCCACACCATCGCCACCGTCGGCCCGCTGGTCAGGAACGCCAGGAGCGACTCGTAGAACGGCTTCCCCTTGTGGATCGCGTAGTGCTTCTCGGCCAGGTCCCGGGCCGCCCGGACGAGTTTCAGCCCGGCCAGGCGCAACCCCTTCCGCTCGAACCGGCCGGTGATCTCCCCGACCAGCCGGCGCTGGACCGCGTCCGGCTTCAACAGGATCAACGTCTGCTGCATGGCATGATCTCGGTGCGGGTGTGAGGCGTGGCGTGATGCTGTCATGGTGCGGACGGCCGGGCCGAACGTCCACCGTAGCTTGGGCTTCCCCGATCAAGACCCCGCGCGGTAAAACCGTGCGGATTTCAGTAACCCGCGCCCGCCAGGTGGTGGTGCGGGGCGACAGACCTACCCCCGCTGACGCCCGGGGTTCGCCGGACTCGCACGGACGTGACATGGATACCCCCCCCCGCTTCCCCTGGTGGGTCCCCGCGGGCGGCCTGCTCCTCGCCGCCCTGTACCTGCCCACCCTCGCCACCCCGTTCGACTTCGTCGACGACGGGAACCTCGTCTACCCGGCCGCGGAGACCCCGGCCGGCGGGCACGTCAGGCTGTGGTGGGAGAAGGTGAGGGCGAACTACGAGCACCTCGGGCCGTTCCGCCCGACCCTCTGGGCCCACTGGCAGGTCCAGGCGAACCTGTTCGGCGGCGACCCGGGCGCGTGGCGGGTATACCGCCTGCTCTGGTGCGGGCTCGCCGCCGGGATGCTCCTGTGGCTCTTCCGCGAGCTCGGGGCGCACCCGGTCGCCGCCCTGGCCGCCGCCGCGCTGGCGATGTGGAACCCGTACCGGAACGAGATCTGGACGAGCCTGACACTCGCCGAAGGGGTGGCGATGCCGTACGCCCTGTTCGGGCTCGTGGCCGCCCGGAAGGCGGCGACGTCTCCCCGCCCGCTGAAATGGGAGGTCGCGTCGGCCCTCGCGGTGCTGGTCGCGCTCGGGTGCAAGAACGTGTTCGCGGCGGTGGTCCCGGCGCAGGTCGTGCTCCGCATGTGGCCGGGCGGAATGACCCCCCGCGAGGCGTGGCGGCGGAACGGGTGGAGGGCGCTGGCCTTGGGGGTGACGCTCCTGATGCCGGCGGCCCACTTCGTCTACTTCAAGCTGCACTGGCACCCGGGGCAGTACGAGACGCACGGCCCGTCGCTCGCCCAGTTCGGCCGCATCCTGAGCTCGCTCAAGGGGGCGATGAGCCCGGAGTTCATGGCCGCCGGGGTGGTGCTGACACTGGTGTGCCTGGGGGTCAGCCGGCGGCTGAAACCTAACCCCCCAACCCCCTTCCCTGGAAAGGAAGGGGGAGCCGGAATCGGGCTTTCCTCCCCGCCCTTCTTAGGGGAGGGGTTTCCGGGGCCGAGATCTTTCCGCCCCGCGATCGTCTGCGCCGCCCTCCTGATCGGCGGGGGGGTCGCCATGTACCTGCCGATGGGGATGATGTCCGGGCGGTACGCGATGCCGGCGGTGTGGGGGGTCGATCTCCTCTTCGCCCTGCTCCTGACCGCGCTCGCCGCGGCCCCGCTCACGCCCTGGAAGAAGGCCGCGTGGGCGGGCGTGTGTACCGGCCTGGCGGTGGTGGCGGTGGCGAACGTCGGACGGCAGGAGAAGTTCGCGGCCCGGGCGAAGGTGCTGTGGGACGCGGTCCGGTACGTGGAGACGACTGCCCCGCCGGGCGCCCGGGTCGCGTGGGCGAGCGGGGACAGCCTCGCCGGCGGGCTGAACGTCGAGGAGGGGATCCACTTCCAGTGGCACCTCTACCACCGCGGCCGCGGGGACGTGAAAATCGGCCTGTACGACGCCGCCGGGCGGCCGCTCGACCGGGTCGAACTGCCCCCGCTCGACGGCCCCCCGCAGTACGTCCTGTTCGGGAAGCCGGCGGAGGAGCCCGCCGGGTGGGAACCGGAACGGACGTTCGCGGCGGGTTACTGGATGGGCCGAAAACGGTATGATTGCTATCTGAGCCGCAAGCCGCCGGCCGGGTTCGCGGCGGACGCGGCGGTCCCGGGGCGGGGGAGAGAGCCTCTGCCCCACGCCCTTCTCCCGTAGGCGGGCGGCGCCCGCGACGGCCCCGAGTTGCCATGTCCAACACGTCGAGCCACATGCTGGTGCTGCCGGCGGACGCGAACCACCACGGCACCCTGTACGCCGGGTCGATGCTCCGGTTCGCCCTGGAGGCCGGGTACGCGACCGCGTGGAAGCACGTCGGCCCGCAGGCGAACCTGGTCCTCCGGCGGGTGCTGAACATGGAGTGCCTGCGGCCGGTCCCGGTCGGGGTGGTGGCCGAGATCCAGGGGGCGGTCCTGCACCGCACCTCCGCGTACCTCGTGTGCGGGCTCGTCGGGACCCCGCTCGGCCCCGACCAGGGGCCGTGGATCGAGGCCCTGATGGGGTTCGCCCAGGTGGACGACGACGGCAAACTGGCCCACTTCCCGGACCGCCTCCCGGCGGTCGAGACGCCCCCGGGCGAGGTCTGGGGGCGGCTCGCCGACCGGTTGAAGAAGCTCCTCCGCCTGCGGTAGTGGGGCCCGGAACAAGTCCGACACCCGAAGCCCGAAGCAATGTCAATTATATAATCAAGACAAAATTACACAAGTAAGACAAGATCGTGCGGATTCGGGCTCCGGATTTGTTTCGAAGTTCGGATTTCGGATTTCGAGTTTGTTTCGGGTTTCGGGTTTCGGGTTTGTTCCCGAAGACGGCCCGCGGGGCGGGCCCTACAAATCCCTCACCCGCGGGGCATACCCCCGGCCCCGCCGCCCTCATCCCCGGTGCCCACCATCATGGCCCTCGCCCCGCCCGCCTTCGACCTCGACACCCAGGCCGCGACCGCCCGGCTCATGCGGTTCCTCGCGGTCGAAGGGGTGACCGGCCAGGAGGCCGCGATCGGCCGCGAGATCGTGGCCGCCCTGAAGGAGGCCGGGGTCCCGGCGGGGGCGGTCGCGTTCGACGACACCCACACCCGCATCCCCGAGCCGACCCAGACCGGGAACCTGATCGTCAAGCTGCCCGGGACCGGGAAGAAGGCCGGGAAGCCGATCCTGTTCATGACCCACATGGACACCGTCCCGCTCTGCGCGGGGGCGCGGCCGAAGCTCCAGGGCAACCGCGTCGTCAACGAGGCGGCCGCCGCCCTCGGCGGGGACAACCGGACCGGGTGCGCGGTCCTCGTCACCCTCGCCGCCGAACTGGCCCGGCAGGCCCTCCCGCACCCGCCGATCACCCTGCTCTTCACGGTCCGCGAGGAGAGCGGGCTGTTCGGGGCCAAGCACCTGAACCCGGCCGACCTCGGCGGCCCGGTCGCCGGGTTCAACTTCGACGGCCGCAGCGCGGCCGACGTGCTCGTCGGGGCGATCGGGGCCGACCGGTGGACGGCGGACGTCCAGGGGAAGGCGTCGCACGCCGGGGTCGCCCCGGAGCGGGGGATCTCGGCCACGGTGGTGGTCGCGCTGGCGCTGGCCGAGGTGTTCGACGGCGGGTGGTTCGGGAAGGTGGTCAAGGACGGGCGGGCCGGGACGAGCAACGTCGGCCCGGTCGGCACCCTCGACGGCCGCAGCGCCGGGGACGCGACGAACGTGGTCACCGACTTCGTCCGGGTGAAGGGGGAGAGCCGCAGCCACGACGCGAAGTTCGTCCGGGCGATCACGGCCGCGTACAAGGCCGCGTTCACGGCCGCCGCCGCCCGGGTAAAGGACCACGCCGGCCGGACGGCGAAGGTGAAGTTCACCTCCCGGCTCGATTACGTCCCGTTCCGGCTGAAGGACGACGCCCCGGTGGTGAAGCGGGCGGCCGCGGCCGTCCGGGCGATCGGCCGGGAGCCGAACCTGCGGGTGACGAACGGCGGGCTGGACGCGAACTGGATGGTCAAGCACGGCATCCCGACCGTCACGTTCGGGGCCGGGCAGAACGAGATCCACACCGTGAAGGAGTTCGTCGACCTGACCGAGTTCGAGAGCGGATGCCGGCTGGCGCTCGCGCTGGCCGCGTCGGAATAGGGCGTACCCGGTCGGGCTCGCGAGCGATTCGGCTGTTTTCGGGAGGTCGACGTCCTCGGATCTGGGTGCCGGCACCGGTCAGGAGACCGGTGCCACGACACCACTCGATCGGATCGTGGCACCGGTTACGCCCGTCGGAATAAGGGTTCGGGTCTGTCGGGGTTCGGGCACCCCGAACGGACCATCGTCCGCCGCTCCTCGGGAACCGGCAGACCCGATCTACCCTTCGAGATAACCCACGGGGTCGGGTCACACCGGGTACCCGGTCGGCGTCCGGACGCCTGGGGCTGCCGGTCCGGCCGGCCGGGCCTCGTACCCTCCGTACCGACGGATGATCGCCCACGCCTCGTCGGCCCGGTCGCCGGCGGTCACCGCGATCACGAACCGCCCGGGTTCCACCTCGGACCCGTGGTAGACCGCGTCCCCGCGGGGGATGCCCCACCCGAGCATCGCCCCGATGATCCCGCCGAGGATCGCCCCGCAGAGCGCACAGGTCAGAATCACGCCGTCCGGGCCGGACAGGAGGGGCGGGCCGATCGGGGTCGCCCCCTCGGTCGTCGCCTCCCACCCCGCCCAGACCCCGAGGGCGGCCCCGAGAAGGGTCCCGAGGACGGCCCCGACCGTGGCGTATGTTTGGCCCAGGTAGTCCGTCACCAGCCCGGCGAGGTTGCGCGCGAAGTAGCCGATCTGGTCGTCCCGGAACCCGGCGACCCGCAGCCCGAGAACGGCTTCGTCCGCCTCGTCCTGGGTGTCGAACACCGCGACGACGTTCGCGGCTTCCAGCTTGTGGTTGTGCGTGTGCATCGGTGTCCTTCCCCCGCGGGGTCGGAGGCGGTGGCCGGCCGCCCACGGGGTCGGCCGGCCGCCGGCCGGGCCCGAGACCCGGCTTTACACGCCCCGCGCCGGGCTCGTGCGGTCGAACCCACCGTTCCGGTGCAGGATCGCCCGCGCCTCGGCCCCCCGGCCGTTCGCGGTCACGGTCACCAGATACCGCCCGGCCTTCACCTCGCCCTCGTAGTACCGGGCGTCGTCCTCCGGGATGCCGAACCCGATCAGCGCGCCGACCAGCCCGGCGACCGTCGCCCCGGCGACGGCGTTCGTGAGGATTGTCCCGAGCGTCCCGGCGACGATCGCCGGGCCGATCGCCGGGATGGCCCCGGCCAGAACCCCGAACCCGATCGCCGCCCCGACCCCGGCCCCGGCGATCGCCCCGGCCGCCGCGCCCTCCTCGGCCATCGTGTCGCCGGCCCCGGTCGTCCGCTCGACCCGGCCCGATTCGGTCCGGCCGACCAGCCCGATCTCGTCGTCCCGGAACCCGGCCGCCCGCAGGTCGCGGACCGCCTGTTCGGCTGCGGCCCGCGTCGAGAACACGCCCACCGTCGTCGTCGTTGCCGTCGCCATGATGCGATCCCGGAATCGGGGATTGTGGGGGTGGGCGAACCCGCGGCCCTTCGCCCGGGCCGCGCGCGGATTGGTGTTGCACACCGGGTGCCAACCCGGCCGGGGTCGAACCGCCGGGGCCCGGGCGAACTGATTCGGTGAAGTGAAAGAAGACGCCCCCGGGCGCGGCCGGGAATCGGCGGTCCCACCCGGGTGTAAGCGGGTGCGCAGGATTTTTTACCGCGGAGAACGCGGAGGACGCAGAGACGAGTGAGAGAATGGACGACCAGGCGAGTGGCGACCGGGTCTCGGGTCGTTCCTCTCTCTTGTCCTGGTCTTTCCTCTGCGTTCTCCGCGTTCTCCGCGGTAAAAAGCCGCCCTACACTGCCGCCCGGCGGCCGGGCTTGAGCCGGGCGATGCTACTCGGTTCCGCGCACCCGCCGGCGGTCGGGAACAGCTTCCCGGGGCTGCACCGCCCGTCCGGGTTGAACGCCGCCCGCAGCCGTTTCATGAACGCCAGGTCTTCCGGGGCGAACAACTTGGGCATGAAGTCCAGCTTCTCCACCCCGATCCCGTGTTCCCCGGTCACGCTCCCGCCGAGGTTGATGCACTCGTCCAGGATGTCGTGGCTGGCCAGGAGCACCCGCCGGACCTGGTCCGGGTCGCGCTCGTCGAACATCAGGATCGGGTGGATGTTCCCGTCCCCGGCGTGGAACACGTTGGCCACCGCCACCCGGTGCTTCTCGGCCACCGCCTGGATGTGCCGCATAATCTGCGGGAGCTTGGTCCGGGGGACCACCCCGTCCTGGGTGCAGTAGCTCGGGTACCCGAGCCGGCCGATCGTCCCGAACGCCTGCTTCCGGGCCTTCCACAGGGCCATCCGCTCGGCCTCGGTGTTGGCCTTCCGGACCTCCCGGGCGTTGCACCGCAGGGCGATCGCCTCGACCCGGTCGGCCTCGGCCTGGAGCCCGGCCTCCAGCCCGTCGACCTCCATGATCAGGACCGCCCCGGCGTCGAGCGGGAACCCGAACTTGAACGCGGCCTCGACCGCCCCGAGCATGGTCCGGTCGAGCAGCTCCAGCGCCCCGGGGACGATCCCGGCCCCGATGATCTCGCTGATCGCGGTCGTCGCGTCGTCGATCGAGTCGAACACGCCGAGCAGGGTGCGGTACGCCTCCGGGTTGCGGGTCAGCCGGACCCACACCTTCGAGACGATGCCGAAGGTGCCTTCGGACCCGACGATGGTGCCGGTCAGGTCGTACCCGGGGTTGTCCTCGCACGGCCCCCCGGTGGTGACCACGCGGCCGTCCGGGAGGACCATTTCGACGCCGAGGATGTGGTTGACGGTGACCCCGTACTTGAGGGTGTGCGGCCCGCCGGAGTTGGTGGCGACGTTCCCGCCGATCGTACACGCCCCCTGGCTCGACGGGTCCGGGGCGTAGTGGTACCCGTGCGGCTTCAGGGCGTTCGTCAGCCAGACGTTCACCACCCCGGGCTCGACCACCGCGTACCGGTCGCGGACGTTCACCTCGAGGATCCGCTTCATCCGGGCGGTCGCGATCATGACCCCGCCGCCGATCGGGGCGCACCCGCCGGCGAGGCTGGTCCCGGCCCCCCGGGCGAGGAACGGTACCCCGAGGTCATTGGCCGCGCGGACGATCGCGGCGATCTGCTCGGTACTGGTCGGGAAGACGACCACGTCGGGCCGGTGCTTCTCGATGGTGAACCCGTCGCACTCGTACACGGCGAGGTCGGCCGCGGCGGTGAGGACGTTATCGGCCCCGACGACCGCATTCATCCGGGCGACGAGCGCGGCGGTGGAGACGGCCGGTGCTGGGGCGGAGAGAGTGGCGGTGGTCATATTGAAAGTGTAGCAGACGGGCCGCCGGCCGGCCGGGTCGGTCGGCCACGCGGATCAGGCTCACACATGATCGGTCAATCCGGCCTCCCGCACCCGGGGTCCGGACCGGCCCGCGGCAGTTGGAGCTGAAGTCACCGAACCGGGTGCCCGCGCGGTGTACCTCCAGTCCTTCCTTCGAGAAGGCGTACGTCCTGCGAACCTTCCGGCTGCAGCGGTTCCGATCCGTCCCGTTGTGCCGCTCCACCGGGTCGTTCCGGGTTCGGATTCGGGACTGGATCGGGTTTCGTGCTTCGGGTTTACCGGCGAAGCCGGTACGGGACTTCCAGCCCGTGCCGGTCCATGAGCTCGGGGTCGGCGAGCAGCTGGTCGGCCGGGCCGTCGGCGGCGAGCTGGCCGCCGTCGAGGACCAACACCCGCGAGCAGGTGTCGAGGACCAGGTCGAGGTCGTGCGTGGCGATCAGCTTCGTGCCCGGGAGGCCGCGGACGACGCCGATCAGCTCCCGCCGCCCGCGGGGATCGAGGAACATGCTCGGCTCGTCGAGCAGCAGGACCGCCGGCCGCATCGCCAGCACCCCGGCCAGCGCGGCCCGCCGCTTCTCGCCGCCGGAGAGCTGGAACGGCACCCGGTCGCCGGCCTCCGGCATCCCCACCGCCCGCAGCGCATCCGCGACCCGGGTCTTCGCCTCCGCCGGGCTCGCGCCGAGGTTCAGCGGGCCGAACGCGACGTCCTCGGCCACGGTCGGGCTGAACAGCTGATCGTCCGGGTTCTGGAACACCACCCCGACCACCTCGGGCAGCTTCCGCCGCTGGGCGGGGTCGGCGGGGTCGAGCCCGCCGACGGCCACCTCGCCCGGCTTGCCCGGGAGCACCCCGCACAGCCGGAGAAACAGCGTCGTCTTCCCCGCCCCGTTCGGCCCGACGATCGCCACGCACTCGCCCGGCTCGACGGCGAACGACACGCCGGCGAGGGCCTTTCGCCCGTCAGCGTAGACGTGCGACAGCGAGGAAATGCGGAGTGCTTCTAATGCGGAATGCGGAATGCGGAATGCGGAATGCGGAATGGAAGAAGACACCGTGCCCCCACTGGGTAAGTTCTCTCCCCCAGTGTTTGGGTTCTCATTCCGCATTCCGCATTCCGGTAGTGGCTTCATTCTGTGTTGATTTTTCAGACCGGCGGGGTGATTCGGCGGGCTCGCCGACGGCGGATCAGCCACAGGCCACCGATCACGAGCGCGACCGGGGTGCCAAGCCCGACGACACAGCACTGGTAATCTTGATTCCATGTCGTCCGTACGATTTCGAGCCGGCCGCTCTTCACATTCCGCTGCACCCGGTAGTCGATGGTGATCTCTGTGCCGTGCCATTCCGGGACGGACTCGCGATAAGGTAATTCGAGCCAAACCGCGCCACCCAGCTCTCGTGATGCCCGTGCCAAGTCCAGTGCCGTCTTGTACGATTCCGCCGCCGCCCGAGAACGCATGATAAAGGCCACGCTCTTAATTTTATCGCGGTCGAACGGAATAACGATCGGTCTATCTGGCGTAATATCGACGTACTCGGCCTCGTCTGCGGATCGCCATTCCTCTTTGCCGGTTTCCTCGTTTTTGACGTAGGTATCCTTGGCTCGGTAGATCACAAAGACGTGATCCGGGAATGCTTCGTGGGTACTGATCCGATAGGTCGGCTTCGCGGATCGAAGGCCCGGAGCGCCCACGTCGGCGATCACGGGAGCATTCGTACCGACGACCACGGAGAGTGCCAGTACCGACCCGAGAAAGAACCGCACCATCGAGCCGTCCTGTCCGGGAGGGCCGGGTTCACATGATCTTGAAGCCGACCCCGGAGGTCGCGGCTGGAGTCGAATCCCGGCCGTGGACCTTGAGGGAACGGGGGGTATCAACACTGAGCCCAAGCCACTACGAAAATTCCTCCCACTCCGCATTACGTGAGGTCCCAAACCAACAAGGCTATCGTAGCGGTGACGAGGGCGAGGAACCCGAGGACGTCGGCCGTGGTGGTGCGGAACGCGGTCAGGGTGTGGAACCGGCCGTCGAACCCGCGGCACCGCATCGCGTCGGCGACCCGGTCGGCCCGGTCGGCCCCGCGGACCAGCACCGCCCCGGTGACGTGGCCGAGCGTGCGGTACCCGTGCCGGTCCGCCCGGGCCCGGAACCCGCGGACCCGTAGCGCCACCCGCAGCCGTCTGAGCTCGTCGCCGAGCAGGAAGGCGTATCGGTAGGCGAGCAGCGTGAGCAGGACGAGCAGCCCGGGCACCCTTAGCTTGTAGGCCGCGGCGAGCGTGTGGTGCATCGGGGCGGTCCCGACGAGGACCAGCGCGAACGCGCCGATCGCCAGACACCGCAGCGCGACCGCGAGGCCGGAAACCAGCCCGCGTTCGGACACGCGGACTGGACCGATGTTCCATCCCGGGCCGGCGGTGTCGAGGGTGAACGGGAGGACGAGCAGGAACGGAAGGGCGGCGAGGGCGAACACCGCGAGCCGGTGACGGACCCACCGGCCGGACAGCTGCGCGGCGAGGAGCAGGAGCACACCCCCGCCGAGCGCCGCGGCTGCCGGGAGAGCGCGGTCCAGCGCGGCCACCCCGCCCACCGCCACGAGGACGGCCGCCAGCTTCCAGCGGGCGTCCCACCGGGCGAGCGGCGAATCCGGGATCGGGCGGTGACGGAGGGCCAGGGTCATGGGAGTATCCGTGAAGAACCTAACCCCCCAACCCCCTTCCCTGGGGAGGAAGGGGGAGCAGAACCCGAGTCTTCCTCCCCTCCCTTCTTAGGGGAGGGGGCGGGGGAGGGCTGGCTTTCAGAACCTAACCCCCAACCCCCTTCCCTGGGAAGGAAGGGGGAGAAAGCCGCGGTCGGGTCTGACTCCCCTCCCTTCTTGGGGGAGGGGTTGCTGTGTGCTACCGCTCTCGCCCGGGCTTTGCTATTCTCAGAGCCATGAAACCCTCCGTCACCCTCGCCGGGATCGCGTTGGTCCTCGCCGCGGTCGTTGCCCCGGCGGCCGACCCCGCCCCGAGAGGCCCCGTCTTGGACACGTCGTTCCTGAAGCAGTACGCCGAGACCCGCGGGTTCACACTCGGCCGCCCGCAGAAGCCGAAAATCGCCCCGGACGGCAAGACCGTCCTGTTCCTCCGGGCCGAGGCGAAGACGCCGAAACTCAAACTGTACGAGTTCGACGTCGGCACCGGGCAGACGCGGGAGCTGCTCTCGCCCGAATCGCTGCTCAAGGGGGCGGATGAGAACTTGACGCCGGAAGAAAAGGCCCGCCGCGAGCGGCAGCGGGTGACGGTCGGCGGGTTCGCCGACTTCTACCTCAACCCGGCCGGCTCGCACGTGCTGGTGAAGCTGTCGAACACGCTGTACGTGCTGGACCGGGCCGCAGGCAAGGCCCGGGAGCTGAAGGCCGGTGGGGACGGGGCGATCGTCGACCCGAAGTGGTCGCCGGACGGCAAACAGATCGGCTACGTCCGGGGGTTCGACGTGTACGTCTACGACCTCGCGGCGGACAAGGAGACGGCCGTCACGACGGGCGGGACGCAGGTGAAAACGCACGGGCTCGCCGAGTTCGTGGCACAGGAGGAGATGAGCCGGTTCAGCGGGTTCTGGTGGTCGCCGGACTCGAAGTCCATCGCTTACGAGGAAGCCGACCACACCGGGGTCGAGCAGTGGTTCGTCGCCGACCCGCTCCGGCCGGACGTGGCCCCGAACCCGCAATACTACCCGCGGCCGGGCAAGAAGAACGTGGCGGTGAAACTCGGCGTGAAGCCGGTGGCCGGCGGCGACACGGTATGGGTCGAGTGGGACACGAAGGAGTCCGAGTACCTCGCGGCCGTGCGGTGGGAGGATTTCGGCCCGCTCACCGTCCAGGTGCAGGACCGCAAGCAACACCATCTCGTGCTGCTGCACGTCGACCCGAAGACCGGCAAGACGAGGCCGCTCGCCGAGGAGAAGGACCCGGCGTGGGTGAACCTGAGCCAGGACGTCCCGCGGTTCAACGGGGCCCTCGGCGGGTTCGTCTGGCTCGGGGCGGGCCCGGACGGCGAGCCCGAGGTTCAGCTCCGCGACTGGGAGAGTGGTAAGCCGCGGGACGTCCTCGTCCCGTCGGACCGCAAGCCGCAGGACGTGCTCGCCGTCTACTCGTCGCGGTTCGAGACCTTCATCGTCTACACCGGCAGCCCGGATCCGACCCGGAAGCTCGTCTACCGGCACCAGATGCGGAGCCTGAACGTCAACCCGGACTCGGACAAGGACGATCTCCTCTCGCCGGACCTTGGGCAGCACGCGGCGGCGTTCGGAAAGTATGGCGGGCCCTACGCGCTCACCTCGACCACCCTCAAGGCGATGCCGCGGACGACGGTCTTTACCCGCGAGGGGGTGAAGGCCGGGGAGCTGCCGTCGGTGGCGGCCGAACCGCCGTTCACCCCGGACGTGTCGCTGCCGAAGGTGGGCGACGGGGACGGGTACTTCGCGGCGGTCGTCCGGCCGAAGAACTTCGACCCGAAGAAGAAGTACCCGGTGATCGTGGACGTGTACGGCGGGCCGAAGCACCTGCACGTGGCGCAGGCGATGCGGAACTGGCTGGTCCCGCAGTGGCTGGCGGACCAGGGGTTCGTCGTGGTGGCGGTCGACAACCGCGGCACCCCGGGCCGGACGCGGGAGTGGGAGCGGGCGGTGTACCAGAAGTTCGGGACGGTCCCGCTCGACGGTCAGGTGAAGGGGGTGAAGGCGCTGTGCGACAAGTTCCCGGAGCTGGACCGGGACCGGGTCGGAATCGTGGGCTGGTCGTTCGGCGGGTACATGGCGGCGAACGGCGTTCTGCGGCGGCCGGACGTGTTCAAGGCGGCGGTGGCCGGCGCCCCGGTGACCGACTGGGAGGACTACGACACCCACTACACCGAGCGGTACATGGGCCTGCTGCCGGAGTCGAAGGCGGCTTACGACGAGGCGTCGCTGATCCCGCTGGCCGGGAAGCTGGAACGGCCGTTGATGCTGGTCCACGGCACGGCCGACGACAACGTGTACTACCGGCACACGCTCAAGCTGAGCGACGCGCTGTTCCGGGCCGGACGCGACGTCGAGGTGCTCGCGCTGCCGGGGATCACGCACATGTACTCGGTCGACCCGGTGGTGATGGAACGGCTGTGGGCGAAGACCGCGACGTTCTTCAAGAAGAACCTCGGGGAGCCGAAGTGAGCGATAAGCCGAACCCGGAACCGCCGTCGCCGAGGTACACCCAGGTTGGGAACTGGAAACATCTGATTACCGACGAGCAGGAGTGGCTCGCCCGACCTAGCCAGTGGGGGATTCAGTACCTGCCGGAGGATATTCGACTGCGTAAGCAACAGCTCTTCGAGCATCACTATTACCCGCGGTTGGCCGGCTGGATTCGGTGCGAGGTCTGCCGGCCTTTGATCGCCGAGTGCTTCATCGAAGATGGGGCGGTCTCGCCCGATCCTATCCCGGAGGACCGGACCGCGTTTCGCGAATGGTACGCCATCCGGCACCCGCCCGGGCCGTGTGATGGATGGGACTGTCTCAGGGCTGCGTACTTCTTCAAATGCGGGATCGTGACCGGTTCGGAACTGCTCAACAAGCTCATCGATTGCCTCTTCGGGGCGTGTGACCGCCGAGCGCGCGAGGAGCGAACGAACTGGTATCGTCGGACGCGAGAAGAATGGGATCGTTCTCTGGCTCTCGAACTGGTTGGCCCAAACCCGTTCCGCCCCGTTGCCTTCGACCCGTCCTGGCGCGCCTCGACCGCCGCCGCCCTCGCCCGGCAGGTGTACGAGTCGCGGGACTTCGCCCCGATGCCGATCCTGGCCGACGCCCTCCAGGATGCCGGGTGCGAGTCCGCCGACGTCCTCGACCACTGCCGGGGTCCTGGTCCGCACGTCCGCGGGTGCTGGGTCGTCGATTGGGTGCTGGCGAAGGAGTGACCGCGCCTGCCGGCCTCACATCACGGACATCGGGCGGGTGGCATGTCCACGGCTCGACGTGGACATGTGAGCAGCAGTAACTCGGGCGAATTTGCCGGGAAAGACCGGCCTTGCCGAGATCGTGGTCCCGATCGGATGCCAACACCATCCGCGGAGTTTGAGACCGACATCGACTCCTCGACCGGGAACCGTCGGGGTCGCGCATGTCTACGCAGAGCCGTAGACATGCCACCCGGCAAAGAGCTGCCCGGCCGCGGGTGCTGGGTCGTCGACCGGGTGCTCGGGCTCGCCTGCTCGCCTGACTTGCCGACGTGATGCATGGACCGGATCGACGGAACGCGATAGGCTGAAAGGATTACGCGAGCGGCACCGCATCTCACCGGATGAGTTCGATGAACGAAAGCAAGTGGCAGGGCGGGGTCGACGGCGACGCAATGCTGGAGTTCGCCGCCGACCGCCTGTCGGCCCGGCAGTGGGTGCTGCTATCGGCCGCCCACGTCCGCCGGCTCTGGGACCTCCTCCCGGACGGGGTACTCCGCCAGGCCGTGAACGCCGCGGAACTGGCCGAAACCCCGCTCGCCGAAGCCGACCGGGCCGAGTGGGTTCGGGGGGTCGCCGCGGCGACCCCCGAGGCGGTCGGGGCGGTCGAACTGGCCCAGCGGGAGCTGGTCAAGTCCGCCGACCCGGACGCGGCTGACGTGGAGGCCCCGGTGCTCGCCCGGCCGAACCAGTCGGCCCCGGCGTTCCCGCTGTTCCGGGCGGCGAGCACCTACGCCCGGGCCTCGATCGAGCGGATCGGCGAGGCGATGACCGGGGCGGCGGAGGCGGTCCGGCTGCTGTTCGGCGAGCCCGGCGAGGAGATGCTCGACCGGGTGCGGGCCGCGGCCGACCAGGCGGCCGAGACCAAGCTCCGGGCGGCCCAGGCGATGAACGACGCCCTCCGGCTGAAGCAGGAAGGCGACGAGCTCGCCGACCGGGCGGCGGCGGCGAAGAACAAGCGGCTGGAGGAGGCGAAGGCGCTGGAGATCGTCCGGAAGGTCGAGGAAGGGCGGCAGCAGGGGGCGGGCGACTGGGAGGCCGAGGAGCGGCGGGACCGGGCGGCCCGCAAGCAGCTGGCCAAGTACCTGCGGGAGGTGGTCGGGAACCCATTCACGCCCCCGCGGTTCGAGCCGGCGTGGCGGACGGGTACGGTGGTCGAGCTGGCCCGGGGGATTTTCGCCGACCGGGCGTTCGACCGGCTGCCGATCCTGGCCGACGCCCTGCTCGACGCCGACTGTGACGAGGAGGCGATATTGCGGCACTGCCGGGGGACGGAGAAGGACGTGAAGGAACCGCCGCAGCACATCCGGGGGTGTTGGGTGGTGGAGCTGGCGCTGGGGCGGTTCGAGCCGCTCTCGCTTCCTGACCCGGGAGCGAAGCCCCGCCGCCGGCACCTGCCCGACGACTTCGACCTCGGGTTGCCGGGCGATGATGACGACACCGCGTTCGTGTGAGGGCGCCGCAGCCGGTCCACGTCCTCGCGATTGGGTCCAGACGATAGGATGATTGTTCCCGATCGCATTCGCCCTGACCGAGCTCGCCGATGACACTGGACCCGAAGACCCGCCTGTACCGCGCGTGTGAGCCGAGCCATCCGATCGGCCCGGACGACCCGCGGTACGTGAACTTCGACGAGGTCCGCGGCGATAACGTCGTGATCGAGCTGGCGAGCACGATCCAGCTCGCCGACGAGGCGACTCCGGAATGCTACCTCTTCCCGGGGCACCGCGGGGTCGGCAAGACGAGCGAACTCATCCGGCTCAGGAAGCTGCTCGAACAGGCCACGTTTCACGTCGTCATGTTCGACGTCCAGGACGCCTTGGACGTCAACGACCTCGACTTCCCCGACCTGATCGTCTACATCGCGGCCGAGATCCAGAAGCAGTTGAAGACTGCCGGCATCCCGGGGTTCAGCACGACGACCACCCTGCTTCGGGGGTGGTGGGAAGACCTCCTCGGGCTGCTGGGGTCGGAGGTGAGCATCAAGGGCGCCGACCTGGACGTCGGGTTCGGGAAACTCGCCCTGGAGTTGAAAAACCGCCCGAACGCGCGGGCCGATCTTCGCGCGAAGATCGAGAGCCGGGCCACCAGCCTGCTCGACGCGGTCAACGACCTGCTCGTCACCGCCACGGTCGCTCTCCGTAAACAGAAACGGGCCGGCCTGGTCATCCTGATCGACGGCCTTGACAAGCTGGTTCTCCGGCACCTGTCGAACGGCACCAACACCCACGACCGGCTGTTCCACGACCGCTGCGAGCAGATGGCCGCGCTGAAGGCGCACGTGGTGTACACGGTGCCCATCTCGATGATCTACTCGCCGCGGTGCGCCAGCATCGAGCAGACGTTCGGGACGTTCAACAAGACGGTGGCAATGATTCGTGTCCGCGGCGAGAACAAGGCTCCGGTAACCCCCGACACTCCGGGGATGCAGAAGCTCTGGGAGCTGGTTCAGCTCCGCTGCAAATTCGCGGAACTGGACGTCGGCAACGCCTTCGATCACGAGAACACCTGTCATTACCTGTGCCAAATGTCCGGCGGGCACCCGCGCCACCTGCTCATGTTCTTACAGTCGGCCATCGCCAAAGTGACCCAGCTCCCGATCACCCGGACTGCGGCCGAGCGGGCCGTCCGCGATTACCGGAATAGTCTCCACCGCGAGGTGCCGACCGATTTCCTCCCTATGCTGATGAAGTTCACCGACCCGCAGTTCGACATCCCGAAGGACGAGATCCACCAGCAGATGCTGTTTTACCTCTTCGTCTTCGAGTACATGAACGACCGCCAGTGGTATGAGGTGAACCCTGTCCTCCGCGAACTTATCGCTCCTGCCCGTCCCTGACCCGGCGGACGGGATCGCCGATGGCCTGCGGACTCTCCGGAACGGTCTCCGGATGGAGGACGGCTTCGCGCTCTTCGTCGCCGTGGTCAACCGGGTTCCGGACCGGGACGCCCTGATCCGCGAGCTGACCGAATCCCTGCCCGACCTCCCGTTCCGCACGGTTCGGTTGAAGCCCGACACGGCTGACCCCCTCGACGACATCCTCCGACAGGGTGGCAACCCACCGCCCGGCCCGGTGATGGTCGTTGATTTCGATGCGGTCCTGCCCTCCGGGATGGCCTATCACCCGATCCTGCAAGCCCTGAACCTCCGCCGCCCGGAATGGCCTAAGGTCGTCCCTCACCCGGTCATTTTCTGGGTGCCGGAATACGTCCTGACACTCCTGGCCCGCGAAGCGGCCGATTTCCTCGACTGGCGGAGCATCACGGTTTTCTTCACAGATGGCCAGGAACAGGACTTGGTCCCGCTACGGTCGGAATTGTGGAATGGAGGGTTAAGCGGCAGCTTTTCTCTCTCCCAGCGATTGGCGCGTGTTGCGGAATTAGAATCGCGATTAGCCATATACGGAGGGGATGAAAGCGATCGACAAATACTTAAGACGCGAGCCGCGTGGCTCAATGAGCTGGGATTACACCAGCAATATCTTGGGGAGCCTTTGAAAGCGATCGGATTTTTTCGCGAAGTTCTCGCACTTGCGCGTCGACTCAATAATCCCCATGGGGAAGGTGCGGCCCTCGGGAACCTGGGGATCGCATATGCCGATCTGGGAGATACTTCCACGGCCATTACTTTCTACGAGCAGCATCTGGCTATCGCTCAAAAGATTGGGGATTTGCACGGGGAAGGCAACGCTCTCGGGAACTTGGGAATTGCTCATATTAAACTTGGAGATGGCAAAACGGCCGTCAATTACTTTGAACGGCGACTTGCTGTCGCCCAGAAGATAGGGGACCGTCGCGGCGAAGGAAATGCCCTCGGAAACCTGGGTGCCGCTCACATGGACCTTGGGGATGCCCGTGCGGCCATTATCCTCTTCAAACAGCATCTGGCCATAGCACACGAGATCGGCGACCGTCGAGGGGAAGGAAATGCTCTTGGGAATCTGGGGTTCGCTCACAGGAACCTCGGGGATGCCCGCGCGGCCATTACCTTCTACAAGCAGCACCTGATCATTGCCCGCGAGATCGGCGACCAGAGGGGGGAAGCAATGGCCAACTGGAACACGGCAGACGCTCTTGTGCAATTGGGCGAGATCCGGGCGGCTATTCCTTTTGCCGAACATTCGGTCGCATACTTCGAGTCGATTGGACACCCAAATGTCGAGGCCGATCGTAAGACGCTCACCGAGTTGCGTGCCGCCATCCCACCGGCTGACCCCGCCTGAGCCGTCCGTCCCGCATTCCTCGACCTCGGCAGGGAAGAAGCTTCGATCTTGGTCCCCTGCCCGACCCTGGAGTCCAGGGCGGGTTCCGAGGTATTGTGACGCTGGCGTGATCACTGGCAGGCAAACCCGGCCGGTACGATAACCAGGGGCGACCCCAGCTGCCGGAGCGCTGTTCACCCAATCGGAATGGTCACGGCGGGGATCGTTGGGGTCGAATCGTGTCCGTTTCGGGGATGGATGGTGGAATGAAACCGGGTTGCATTCGAGCGAACCAGCGGAGGCCGGTTCTGCGGAACGAACCCAATTGGCAGACCGGCGGGCTGCCAGCCGGGTGGAACCTCCGAGGCAACGCCGTGGGGCGGTTCTGCGGAACGAACCCAATTCGAGGCCATCTCCCCAATCGGAGTTGCCGGTCAGAAGGTCGTCCGGCCTATCAAAACCTGTCAGGACCTGTCATCCGGGGCGGACCTCGGGACCCGAGGGGCGGTTCTACGGAACGAACCCAATTCGGGTCCGCGCCCGATCACGGGGCGGGTGGTGGAGGTCGCCAAACCTGTCAGAACCTGCCACGGACTGCCACGGAGGACCGGGACCCGAGGGGCGACATCGGGAACGCCAGGACGGGCCGGTGACAACCCGCCGACCCGGTGGTACGATTGCAGAAAGGATATGTTCCGGAGGAACCACCCATGTCGATCCTGATCCGCGACGAGCCGACCGCCGCCGCCCTCGCCACCGCCACCGAGCCGCAAGAGGTTCGCGGTCCCGATGGCAGCCTCCTCGGCCAGTTTATCCCCACGCCCAAGCCGGCCATGTCGTTTTCCGAATGCGGTCTAACCGACGAGGAACTGGAGCAGCGGTTGAATGACCCGAATGCAACGTGGCACACCCCGGAAGAGGTCATGATACGCCTCCGGGAGATCGACCGAGGTTCGCGTTGATCTGTGTTGACGTTCCCCTTTCCCGCGTGCCTCCGTCCCGGCCGCGCGGTATTCTCACCCCAGGCAGCTCGCCCTCTCCTCCGCCCGCCAGGAGCCTCCCCATGACCGATACCCCCGCCACGGACGAGACCCGCCGCGAGTTCCTCCAGACCGCCGGCGCGACCACCGCGGCCGTCGCCCTCGGCGGCACCGCCTCGGCCGACGATGCCGCTTCCAAGGGGCTCCCCACCCGGCCGCTCGGGAAGACCGGCGTCAACGTCTCCATCATCTGCCTCGGCGGCTGGCACATCGGCGACGTCAAGGACAAGGACGAGGCCGTCAAGATCATGCACACCGCCCTCGACGAGGGCATGACCTTCTTCGACAACTGCTGGGATTACCACGACGGCGGGTCCGAAGAGATCATGGGCAAGGCCCTGGCCGCCGATGGCGGGAAGTGGCGGAAGAAGTGCTTCCTCATGACCAAGGTCTGCGCCCGCGACGCCAAACACGTCCGCTCCCAGGTCGAGGACAGCCTCCGCCGGCTCAAGACCGACACGATCGACCTCATGCAGATGCACGAAGTCAACTGGGACAACGACCCCGAGTGGGTCGTCGAACAGGGCGGGCTCGCCGAACTGCTCAAGATCCAGAAAGAGGGCAAGGTCCGGTTCGTCGGGTTCACCGGGCACAAGTCCCCGCATATCCACCTGAAGATGATGCCGGTCCATGCGTGGCAGACGGTCCAGATGCCGATCAACGTGTGCGACCACTTCTACCGAAGTTTCGCCGCCCAGGTGATCCCCGCGGCCCAGAAGATCGGGGCCGGGGCGATCGGGATGAAGAGCCTCGGCGGCGGGACCAAGGAGAAGGGCGGGAAGCTCGTCGCCGCCAACGTGGCCACCGTCGAGGAGTGCATCCGGTTCGCCCTGTCGCAGCCGATCGCCGCTCTGGTCACCGGCATCGACTCGATGGACGTGCTCAGGCAGAACCTGAAGATCGGCCGCGAGTTCAAGCCCTACCAGGGGCAGGAACTGGAACAACTCCTCGCCAAGGTGAAGCCGGCCGCCGGGGACGGGCGGCACGAGCGGTTCAAGTCGACCATCGACTTCGACGGCCCGTACCACCGCAAGCAGCACGGGTTCGACACGGTGTAGTCCGCTCGCTTCGCGAGCGGTCATTTCTTCGGCATGAGTAGGGTGGGCACCGCCCACCAAGACCTGAGGCAAGAGGTGGGCGGTGCCCACCCTACAACGCTCACACCACGGCTCCGGAATCCGGAGGCGAACCCGCGCGCTTCTCGCGGGCTTCCGCACGGGCGATCGCCAGCCACACGACCAGCACCGCGAGCCATTGCGCGAGCGGGACGACCAGCGGGCCGAGGTTCCGGCCGGCCCGGACCTGCGGGTCGGTGTGGAACCGGGCGCACTGCACCCCGAGCGCGACCAGCCCGCACCCGCAAACCCACGCCGCGAGCCTGAACAGAAGCCGTGAGCGGGCGGGGTGAGTTCGCCGCCGCCACGCGACCAGCGCGAGGAATGCCGGCGGGCCGGCGAGGAAGATGAAGACCAAAGCGCCAAGCCCGGCGAGTAGCCCCGCGTCGGCCATGCTCAGGACGAGCGCGAGTTCGCCGACCGCGGTCAGTCCGCAGAGGGCCAGCGTCCGGGTGGTCAGCCGGCCGGGCGGTTGTGGGGCGGTCGTGTTCGGTCGTGCGGGCCGCTCGTCCACCCGTGTGCCCTTCCTTCTTGTGGCACAGGTCTCTCGACCTGCACGGCTCTCTGTCCTCCTCGGACGAACATCCTGTGGTCCTTCAGGCGACGAGACCGACCCCGCTTCGGAAAAGGTCCGGGAGTGTGGTCCGCTCGCGGTCGGTCCTGCGGCGTTTTGGGGTTCGGTAGCCGCCCGCCGCGGAGCGGCGGGCGACGCGCGGCACATAAACTCGGTTCACTTCGTCAATTCTTTCAAGTACACGTTCCGGAAATCGACCCGGATGTTGTAGCTCTGGAACCCGATGTGACCGTTCTCGCGGGTCAGCCCGGGGTGCTTCTGGACCTTGTCCTTGTAGTCGTCCAGGTTCGCGTCCACCAGCTCCTTCCCGTTCAGCTCGACCTGCACCTTCCGCCCCCGGGCCACGATCCGGACCGTGTTCCACTCCCCGATCGGCTTGTTCGCCTGGAGCTTGGCCGGCTGCACGTCGTAGATCGACCCGGTGTGCTGGTAGTCGGCGAGCTTGGACTTGTGGATCTTCTCCCACCCCTCGTCGTCGATCAGCTGGATCTCCATCCCGGCGTAGGCCGGGTCGCCTTTCGCCGGGGTGCGAATCCCGACCCCGCTGTTCCCGCCCTCCTTCGCCCACTTGTACTCGCACCGGAACTCGAAGTCCCCGTACTCCTTCTCGGTCAGCAGGTAGCCGCCGCCCCCGCCCGTACACACGATCGCCCCGCCCTCGGCCGTCCAGACGTCGGCCTTCCCGGTCGGCTTCCACCCGGCCAGGTCCTTCCCGTTGAACAGGGCGGTGAACCCTTCCGGCGGCTTCCCCGCCGGCTTGTCCTCCGCCCGCCCCGCCGCGCACGCCACGGCGACCAGCAGCCCGACCTGGATCATCTTCCGCATGAGGCACCCCGTGTGGATTGAGTGAACGACGGACGACATCTTACCCCGCGGGCGTAGAATGTCACGAAGTGACATCGAGGATAGAGGGCCGGGCCGATGCAGCGGGTGATGATGAAGTCGAAGATCCACCGGGCGACGGTGACCGCAACCGACCTCCACTACGAGGGCAGCCTGACCGTCGATCCCGACCTGTTGGACGCCGCGGACATCCTGACGCACGAGCAGATCCACGTGTGGGACGTGACGAACGGGACCCGGCTGGTCACCTACGCCCTGCCCGGCGAGCGCGGGAGCGGGGAGGTGCGGGTGAACGGGGCCGGGGCCCACCTGATCAAGACCGGCGACATCGTGATCATCGCGACCTACGCCACCCTCGACGAGGCGGAAGTCCGCGGGCATGAGCCGATCGTGGTCTTCGTGGACGCGGCGAACCGCGTGAAGGAACTCAAGGACGTCGTGTAAGGACCGACCCGCGCGGTCTCGGAGCGACCGGGCCGGCGAGCACCAGCACGGCGAGCACCGCCACCCCCAGCGGCCGGTGGAAATCGACCCCGACCGCCGCGGCCAGCTGGTACGGGACCAGCTGGGCCCCGAGTGTGAACGCGGCCGCCCACCCCCGCACTCGCAGGCCGGCGTCGAACAGTTCCCGCACCCACGGCACCGCGACCGCCAGGAAGAGGGCCTCGTACCCGAGGACCTGCGGGCACCACACCGCCCCGACCGCGGCCGCCGCCGCGGCCCACGCGGGGGACGGCCGCACGCCGGCGGCGGCACATCTTCCGACGACCAATCCGAACCAGATCAGGTATCCGGCCAGGGTCGTGCCGGCCGTCTGTTCGACCAGAAACCGGGTTCCGGCGAACCCCTCGGTCGCCACGAATAGCAACCGGTTCCAGCTGGTGATCTCGTAGTTCCGTTCGGCCAGGTTGAACGCCACCGCCTTGTGCCCGGCCGACAGGAATTCGAGGTAATCGTGGAGGAAGAGCGGGGAGCCGCCGACCACGCTCGCCCCGACGAGGTTCAGCCCGGCGACTACACCCAGCACCCCGCCCGCCCGCTTCCAGCCGCCCAGGTACCACGCCAGCGGGAGCAGCGGCAGGGCCAGGTGCGGCTTCATGAACGGGACCGCCCAGAGGACCGCCCCGAGCAGGGGCCGGCCCCGCTCGAAACACCATTGCCCGAACGCCACGCACCCGACCGCGAGGAGCGTGGTCTGCCCGACCTGGACGACCGCGAGGGCAAGGAAGTTGACCACCAGCAGGAACGGGACCAGCTGCCCCCACACCAGGCCGGGTCCGGCCGGCCGCTCTCCGGGCCGGCGGAACAGGTCGGGGAGGCGGACGATGCCGAGCGCGGCGGCGGCCGTCAGGACCGCCCAGGCGACCTTGGCTGCCGCCCACGGGAGCGCGGCGAACGGCGCGTAGATCAGCACCGCCATCGGCGGCAGGAAGTACCCGCAGTTGTTGACGAACGAGTCCGGGGTGGGGTCTGGGTCTGGGTACTGGTCCGCGACCAGGGCCCGGATCCGGGGGATGTCGTAGGGCGATTCGCCCCGGAGCCCGATCACCGCCCCGGCCCGGTAGATGAAGAAGTCCGGGAAGGTGTTCGCCCCGACCGCCTGGTACAGGGCGACC
>JAQGHQ010000180.1 GCA_028288765.1 Gemmataceae bacterium
GACGGTATCCACACCGGTGGGGGAACTGCCGGTCGGAGCTCCGGGAACTTCGCAACCAGCTGGCCAAACTGGAAGCCATGATGAGTTCCCTGCCGGGGCGGACCCAACGAGATCCCACACCTGAAACGGCCCGAAGCCTGACCGGTTCTTCCGGTGATTCTGGACAAGTGGGGCACCTTGCAGCTCCTTGCAAAACCCAACTTGCGGGTGTTCACAAAAGCTGACATCCGCGGCGAAAATCTGCTGATGATTTCGGCGTGGCGGCGGAGTCGAAAGTGGGGGAACTGCCAATGCGGGTGCTGTCGAGGACGCCGGGGGCGAGTTTTCCGCCGGGTACGTGTTCGGGTGCTGCCGGCTGTTCAAGACCACCGTCGGAGAACAAGTGCTAGGCGGGCGCCGGATCACCTGGGAACTGTCTCCCCGCGGGGTGGAGGTGGCACACCCCGGCGTGACTCCCCTCGACCAGCCGGTCGCCTACCCGGTGGCGGTCGTCACGACCCAGCTCCCGTCCGACGGGAGTCGTTTCTGGTGGTCCTGCCCGGCGTGCGAGAAACGGGTGGACTCGCTGTACCTCCCCGCCGGGCGGGCCCGGCTGGGGTGCCGGCGGTGTTACGGGCTGGCGTATCGGAGCCAGTACCGCAAAGGGAAGGTCCGGCGGCGCAAGCCGCGGCCGGTGGCGACGATGATCCGGGAGAAGAAGATATGGACCCCCTCCACGGGGTGGGTGCTGGTCTACCGCCGGGAGGTGCGGCGGTGAGCGGACAAAACCGGACACCCGAAAAAGGAGCACGAATGACCCAACTGGCCGAACTCCGGGACCCGATTATCGCGGCTTACGCCAGGGGGGACTTCGACCTCGTCGAATGTCTGGCGGCCTTGGTTCCTGCTGACCACCCAGGAGGGGCTGTCCCCTGGATAACCAGATGCTCATCGACGCCCTCAACTACGACGACCTCGTCCGGCTTCAGGATGAGGGAGGGGCGATGGACGACAAGCAAAAGATGATCTGGGCGGAACTCGTCGAGAAGAGCCACGCCCGGCCCGAACTGTTGAAGCATCGTGATTGGAAGTGAACCCCCGAAGCGGGGCACCCCGGCTGGGCGTAGCACAACTTTCGGAGAGCCGGCATGGGGCTGGAGCGGCGGAAAAACGGGTTTTACTACTACCGCTCCGTCCGGGTCGGGAAGCGGGTGGTGAAGCGGTACTACGGGGGCGGGAAGGTGGCCGGGCTGATCGCCCAGTACGAGCAACTCATGGCCGAGCAACGGAAACTCGACCGCTGGCTCAAGCGAGACCGAGAGGACGCCCGACGGCGACGCATCGCGCGGCTGTACAAGCTGTTCGCGCGGGTGAACCGCCGAGTGGGCAAGGCCCTCCGGGCGGCCGGGTGGCACCAGCACAAGCGGGAGTGGCGGGAGCGAAGGGGGACGACAATGACCGCGAACATTGCGACGCTGATCGACACCTGGGTGACGGGCGACCTCCAGGCGAAGGCCGGGAAGCTCGACCCTGCGGTCCAGGCGAAGGCCGCGAAGGGGGACCAGTCGGTCCTCCCGGCGGTGAAGGAGTACCTCGACAACCCGGCCGCACAAGCCCTGTGGGGCGACACCGGACGTCAGCTGCTGGGGAGCTGGATCAAACGGTTCGCCGGAACCGATCTGGTGACCGAGCAGGCCCTGTTCCGGACGGCGTCTGACCTTCGTGCCGGGCTGATGGGGGACGACCCCGACCCGCTCGTCCGGCTGCTCGCCGAGCGGGTGGTGATCGCGTGGGTGGCGCTGGGCTACTTTGAGCGGTGGTACGCCCGGGCGTTGGGAAAGGACGTCACGCTCCCGGTCCATCAGCACCACCAGCGGACGGTCGACTTCGCTCACCGGCAGCTCCTGGCCGCGGCCCGGGCGCTGGCGAAGGTGCGGAGGGCGAAGTTGCCGGAGGTGCTGGCCCTGGTAAACGTGAACCCATCGGCTGCGGGGTGACGGGCGTCGTGTGAGTTGCCCCCCCCGACGGATTCGGGGCGATCCCGCACTGCCCGATGCATAGTCGGGCTACCACAAGGGGTTCATTCCGCCGCATTACTCCCGCATCATGAAGCCACGGAAGACGGCGGGGACTGACGTGGAGGATAACGAAAGTGATTCCCACCAGAGCGAAGAAGTAGAGGACGCGAATCCGCGGTGACCGTCAGCGACCCGTGAGCGATTGAGGCGAACGTCGAGTTCATCCTCGACCTGAACCGGGCGAACGTGGCGTTCTCGCGGGTGCAGGATCGGCTGGTGGTGGTGTGCGCGCAGACCCTGCTGAACCACATCCCGACCGAGTTCGAAGACTACCAGTCGGCAGTCCTGTGGAAGGCCCTGCGGGAGTTGTGCTCGCGCGAGGTGGGGCGGGCCGACGTGGGCGGGCAGACGGTCCGGGTGATGATGCCGCCGCCCGACGTCAGGCTGCCATAGCCGTCGCCTGGACTTCTCGAAGGATCGCCACCAGATCGTCGACCTGCTGAGAGGTAAAGATCCCGTCCGGGCCTTGCGGCGACAGGTCGGTGAACGGGGATTCGTAGAGCCGGGCGGCGTCCATCACGCCGTGTTCGGTCAGGTAGTTGATGATGAGGTTCACGAACTCGATCTGATTCCCGCCCAACGTCTTACCGGCCAGGAAGCGTGAGAGCGCTTGCTTGGCCGCCTCGCGGTCGAGGCCGATCAGCGAGCGGACGAACACACCAAGCCCGTGTGATTCCGCCTTGGCCCGCTCGATTACCTCGGCACCGCCCACCCCACTCTCCGCCAGCATCCGCTCCAGGTCCTCCAGGTCCGACGGGGAGAGCCGGGCGTTGGTCCGCAGCTTGCGGACGGCGACGTGATCCTGATGGGCGAGGAGGTAGGCCTGAGCCTTGGCCCGGAACCGCTCGAACTCGTCCGCCCCCGTGAACCCCGGCAGGTCCACCTCGGCTTCGCTCCCCAGCTCGTCCGCGAAGTCGGTGTAAACCGGCTTCCGGTGGGCCTTTTCGATGAACCGTACCAGATCCCGCAGCCTCTTCCGCACGGTCTCCAGCATCGGGGCGGTCACGTCCTGCCACCACTCGTCCGTCTGGATCTCCTGGATCAGCGCCAGCTGGGCGTGGACCATCGGGATGCTCGCCTTCTCTTCCAGTAGGCCGGCGATCTCCTTCACCTGGTCGCGGAGCCGCTCGAACGCCGGTTCCACCAGCAACAGCGCCAGCTGGAGCCGGAGCATGAGCAGGTCGAACCGCTTCGCCTCTTCCGGCTCGGACGGCAGCTCCGTCGGTAAGCCGGCGACCTCCCCGGCCAGTTCCCGGTGGGCCTCGTCCGAGAGCGCGGCCCAGGCCTCGGGCTTCGCGTAGGTCTCAACCAGCCGACGCTTCGGGCGGACTACGAAGTTGTCGAGGTTCATCGCCGCCACTTCGGTCCGTAGCCGTTCCGCGGTCTCGTGCCGGAGTTCGGCCTCCTTCTCGGTCGTGGGGGCGGGGCCGTGGTCCGCATGGGGCTTCTTGTCCAGCACCCCGACCAGCTCCAGTCGGGCCTTGAACAGCCGCTTGCCGAGCGACTCGCCCGCTGCCCCGTCGGTCGCCGCCGGATTGACTCGGAAGAACTCCAGATTCTCGCAGTAGTCGAAGATGTAGAAGAACTGCTTGTGCTGACCCGGGCCGAACAGGTCGGAACAGAGCCGGGTGCCGCGGCCGACCATCTGCCAGAACTTGGTCTTCGACCGGACCATCTTGAAAAACACCAGGTTCACCACCTCCGGAACGTCGATCCCCGTGTCGAGCATGTCGACCGAGATGGCGATGTGCGGCGGCTTGTCCTTCTGGGCGAAGGCGTCGATCAGGCTCTGCGCGTACTCGGTGTTGAAGGTGATGACCCGGGCGAACTCGCCCTTATAGCCGGGGTAATTGACGTTGAACCGGTCGGCGATGAAGTCCGCGTGGGCCTGGTTCTTGGCGAAGATGATCGTCTTCCCGAGCTGGTCCCCGCCGGCCACCGTCTGCCCCCGGGTCATCAGGTGTTCGAGCACCTTGTCCACGGTGTCCTTGTTGAACAACCACTTGTTCACGGCGGGCGGGTCGACGAACGCGGGGACCTGCCCGTCCTCGTCCCAGTCCAGCGCGTCCCACTCCTCTTGCTCCTCCTCGGACAGGTCCGCGTAGGTGATCCCGTCGCGCTGGAACTTGATCGGCACCGACACGGACTTGGCCGGGACAAGGAACTTGTCGGCAACCGCATCCTCCAGCGAATAGGCGTCGGTCGGGACCCCGGTTTCCAGGTCGAACAGGCCGTACGTGTTCCGGTCCACCTCGTCCTTCGGGGTAGCGGTCAGCCCGACCAGGAACGAGTCGAAGTAGTCGAAGATGGCCCGGTACTTCTGGAAGACCGACCGGTGGGCCTCGTCGATCACGACCAGGTCGAAGTGCCCGACCCCGAACCGCCGTTGGCCGTCCCGGGTCTCGTCGATCAGCCCCATGAGCGTCGGGTAGGTCGAGACGAACACCCGTCCCTCGGTCTCTTTCTCGGTCACCAGATTGACCGGGGCGGCGTCCGGCAGGTGTGTCTTGAACGCGCCGGCCGCCTGGTTCACGAGCGCCACCCTGTCGGCCAGGAAGAGCGCCCGCTTCGCCCAGTTGCACCGCATGAGCAGATCGACCAGGGCGATCACCGTCCGCGTCTTGCCGGCGCCGGTGGCCATGACCACGAGCGCCTTCCGCTCTTTGTCCTGCTCGAAGGCCTCGCCGATGCGGCGGATGGCTCGCGTCTGGTAGTACCGCTCGACGATCGCCCCGTTGATCTCGGCCGCGGCGAGCGGCCGCCGGCTGGTCCGCCGCTGGATCATCAGCTCCAGTTCGGGCTTCTTGTAGAAGCCCTGGACCTGCCGCGGCGGGTAGTTCACGTCGTCCCACAGCCAGTGGTCGTACCCGTTCGAGTAAAAGATCACCGGCCGGCGGCCGAACCGGGCTTCGAGGCAGTCGGCGTAGAGTTTGGCCTGCTGCTGGCCCACCCGGGCGTCCCGCCGCGTCCGTTTCGCTTCCACCAGCCCGAGCGGCTTGCCGTCGTCGCCCCAGAGGACGTAATCGACGTAGCCCTTGCCCTGGGTGTTGGGCATGCCGGCCACTTCGTACTCGCGGTCTTCCTTCCGGTCGAGCGGCCAGGCGGCCTCCTTGAGCAGCAGGTCAATGAAGTAATCGCGGGTCTCGGCCTCGGAGTAGTCGTGCGCGTCCGGCTGGGCGGCGTTGGCCTTCTTTACCTGGGCGATCTCGGCCCGGAGGCGGGCAAGCTCGGCGTCCAGGGCGTCCTTGTCGGCCAGGAGGATGGATAACTTCTCGTCCCGCTCGCGGAGCTGGGTTTCCAGCTGCTTCAGCTGGTCGATGGTCTGTTTCGGGACCGGGGCGGCGGTGGGCAGTTTCCTGGGGTCGAATGTCAGCCCCGGCGCGGGCTTGGCCCCCTGGGCGTAGGTGTGGGCGAGCCAGTAGCTGACGTGGAACAGTTCCCGCACGGCCGTCTGCGCGTCGAACTGGTGGACGGGCCGGGGGCTGTGGACGGCCCCGTTGCCGAGCCGGGTGATGATCCGGGCCTTGGCGAAAACCGCCTCCCCGGCGGCGGCCTTGAACGTCGGCTCGTGGATCAGGGCACTCAGGTTGTCCTGGTAGGGCAGGCGGAGGGTGGAGTCGTGCTTGTAGACCCAGTGAACGAGCAGCTCTAGGGCCCGGCGGGCGTAGAAGCAGGACGTGCGCGGGTCGGGGTGGACAGCCGACTCGGCGCGGACCGCCGCGTCGAACACGTCCGGCCATTCGGGTTGAAGGAAGGCGAAATGAGAACTCATGATGAAACCCAATGAGCGAGCTAGCTTTGGCGAGCCGGAAGCGTCAGCGAACGGAGGACCGTTACAACTCCCCCCGGAACGCCCGGTGCTGTAAGGAGGCGAAGAGCTCGTCCAGTTTCCCCAAGTAGAGGCGATGCTTGGCCTTTAGCTGCTCAACAGAGTCAATGCGTCGGGCGAATTCTTGCTGCACTTCTATCGGTGGAAGACACAGCGGATAATCGAGAATGGTGGACTGGTTGATAAACGGAAGATCAAGATGCTTGACCCGCTCAGAGAACTTAGTCATGCGGAATGCTTGAACCAAGTACTTCATCGCCAACCGGCTTCGATCAGTGAACGTGACCACGATGGCATTATCAGTAATCCAGGCGGGACCATCCGTTATCTCTGTATTCCCGCAATGTTGTCCGACTCTACCAAACACCAGCACTGGTTTCTCGTACAAAGGTTTAGTTGCCCATCCGTTAACGCCATTGCCCCCGTAAATGGGTATATCTGTCACCGTTGTCGACATGACGCCTTTGGCCGATTTACCACTACTGGCTTGAGCAAATGGACGGATCGTACCATGTGGATATTTTGGGCTTTGGACAGGGTCGCCAAACAGCTCCAGGAAGATCGCTTGCGCGAGAGTATCCAACAGGGCGAGTGCGGCACTGCGCTTGGCCCGCAACGCCTCCGGCCGGTCCAGCACCTCAGCGATCCGCTGCTGCTCAGCCAATGACGGCAGGGGAATTGTGAACGAACGGACATCGTCAAAGTTTAGCCCGGCTTTTACGCCATGCCGGTTTCGCGCTTGGATTTGCCGTTGCCCCTCTGGTGAAGCAAGAAAGGCCGATAAAAACCGAGGATCGATTTCGCGAACACGCAGGATGGCAAGATGCTGATTGATGTAAGCCGTGCCAAGGTTTTTTGGGATGACTGCGGTGCGACCCAAGTCTGCGGTCATACTCAGAAGTACATCCCCCGGTTGAACCAGAGTACGCTTAGCCTCTGCTGTATCGGGAGCAGCAACGTAGGCTATATCATCAAGCAATAGTTGATTTCGCCCCACATTTTGAATTCGAAGAAATAAATCGCCGGAGTCGCGATAATAGCTCGCCCAGCCCCGCGATCCGGTAGTGATGAATTGGAGTAACTCGCCAAGCGACTCTGTCGGCCAGTTGTTCATCACTTTACCATCCCCCTCAGCTC
>JAQGHQ010000181.1 GCA_028288765.1 Gemmataceae bacterium
GACGGTATCCACACCGGTGGGGGAACTGCCGGTCGGAGCTCCGGGAACTTCGCAACCAGCTGGCCAAACTGGAAGCCATGATGAGTTCCCTGCCGGGGCGGACCCAACGAGATCCCACACCTGAAACAGCCTGAAGCCTGACCGGTTCTTCCGGTGATTCTGGACAAGTGGGGCACCTTGCAGCTCCTTGCAAAACCCTTCATTCGGTTCAATTCCAGCCGTCCGCGGCCGGGAAGTCCCTCGTGTCGTTCAAGCGGGGCGACTCATGGCGACGGTAGCGGAGCAAGCCCTGTCCGCCGACTGGGTCAGCGGAAGCCCCAATTGCGAAAGGAACGTTCAGATGAAACGGAGCAGACGGCGCGGTGTTGAGGAGGCAAGAACACAAGCCGTCAGATACCGCGACGATATTCAGGGCCCGTTGGTCCGAGAGTCCGATGGCCCCGAGGTGAACGCGGCCGACAAATGGGCCGAGTTCGTTGCGCTGGTCAGGAAGCCTGGATTTGATCCGGAGTCTCTGCCCCCGGACGCCAAGGAAGTTGCGGAGAAGATGCTTCGGCCGACCGCAGTGGAGATGGCCAGAGAAGGGGCGCCGCCAGGCATGAAGTCTGGCCTTGAAGAGGCCCGCGAGCGGGCAATCAAGTACCGAAATGAACTTCAGGGCGCGTGAAACCCGGTGTGATGGCCGTAAGAGCGTTGGAGATGCTGGCCAACCCCGTATGAGCGACCGTGAGAGGAGTGATTCAGATGGGCCGTGCTTACGAAAATGCCGCACCCGAAACGAACCAACTGGGTCAACTCCGGGACCTGATCATCGCGGCCTACGCAAAGGGTCAAATCGAGTTGGGCGAATGGCTGGCGGCGCTGGTCCACGACCCAGACGAGCTGAGGACTGTCCTCGCCGGAGCGAATGAGGGGAGGGGGAAGAAATAGCCCCCCCATGACCCGAGACTCTGGGATGCGGTTCGTGGTCGCCTCGCCGTGCCGCGGCCTACGCAACGGCAAGACCGTCAAACCCATCCACGAATTCCGCCAACGGCCTTCGCCCCGTGGCGCGAGGTCTCGACGACTACTTCGGGGCAAATGGTTCCCGGCATTTCGTGCATTTGATCTGCGCCCCAGCTGACAACGACCCGTGCCTGACAGTGTGTTCGCAGAATGGACAGATCGAGTACAGTTTCCGACAGCTGGGGCATTGAAAAACGCCCCAATCCGAAGTTTGTAGCGTGAGACTCTTCCCTTTGCTGAAAATCAGGTTTGCTACGGCACCGGCCAACCCGAGCATACCGCTGTAGCCTTCGAGCTCTTTCTGGTCGTCTGGGCAATGAAATGGGTGAGGCATGTCCGTCTCGCTTTCTCGTCAGATGACGACTACCGCCGAGCAGGTATTCGCCTGCACGCCAATTCCGGTCTTAGACTCGTTTCAGATTCCCTGTAACGTGCGGGACTCCCAGGGAGGTTCGGACTTCCACCAAACACCGCACTTGGAGGAAGCTGAAACGCGGCTAGCTGAGTGAGACGCAGACTGGGAACTCGATGTTAGCCTGCGACTCACCTGCTAACGAGACCTCGGGTCGTGGTGCGACTAACTCGGATTGTTGCAGGCTGGCTCATCCCCGTCAAACAACTTCCGGTCGTCAACTAGACATTAGGCCAACTCTTGCCTGACGGAAGGGGAGACACCACACCTCGCACCTGCTGCCCAGCCGACGGGTCAGACAATCCAACGGGGGGAAGTGGAGGGGATCAGTTCACCCCCGGCGTCGCTGCGGGCTTGGCATATCCCTGCAAAGGCCGCAAGAACGACGGGAGCAGGAATTCGGGGGACCGCCATCGGAGGAATCCGATCACCTCGGCCCGAGGAAGAGTGATCCCTCAGCGGCTCTCGACAGGCTTCTCAACGGCCCCGCGACTTCGGGCGTGGACCTGGGCCAGGCCCGAGGAAACAGGGATCGAGATCACCTTTCGGTCGGGGGCGATAACGTGGGCCTCGTAATCATTCGGGTCGGCGGCTTCTGGACCGGATAGGCCGGCCTTTGGCGCGATGTTGATGAGGCGGTATTCACCCAGGTCGGGGTAGTTCGGCGGGGCGGTGGCTCGGCCGAACAACCCACCCGCGACGAAAGCGGTGGTGGCGCAAACGAACAATCTGAGCATGGGCGGACTCGAGAAGAGGGTCTGTCAGTGGTTCGCCCAGTGTAGGTGATCCTCTGCCGCTTTTCCATGCAATAACTTCCGTGGACGCAGTTGGTTGCCCTCTTACCCCGGGTTTCGACCCCGCTTCCCTCCCGCCGGCAGCCCGGGTGGTCGCCGGCCGGTTGCTCCGCCCCGCCTGAGCCGAAGTTCACCCACGTCCCCGCCATCTCCGCGGTTCCCCCGATCACACCTCCCGGTGCCATCCCCAGTGAGGATGGTTCGCGGGGCACCACCCACACCAACTAACGCCCGCGCCACCTCTGGTGACACGGGTTGCCCACCTTCACCGACACCGTACCCGGCACCCGCCCTTGGACCCCGCCCCCTGGAGTTGTCAGCCCGGTCACGGTCGTCATGTGGGCGGCCGGTGGGGGCGGGGCCGGGAGCGGGTCGGGGTCGGCGAACGGGGGCGGGGGCGGGGGCGGGGGCTACGCCGTCGCCCTCGTCGCGGTCACCGCGAATGTCCCTGTCAGCTACACGATCGGGGCCGGCGGGTCCGGAGGTGCCGGTGCCGGGTCTGGACTCGGAAGTAACGGGACCGACGGCGGCGGGTCCGGGTTCGGCGACCAGACCCAGGTCAGCCCGGCCGGGGGCAAGGCCGGCACCGGCGGAGGTAGCGGTGGGGCGGCCGGGGCCGGCGGCCCGACCGGCGGGTTCAACGGTGGGGCCGGTGGGGCGGCCGGCCCACTCACCGGCGGAGGCGGAGGGAGCTCGGCCGGGAATGCCGCGAACGGCAACGCCGGGTCGTCCGGGACCGCGGGGGGCGCCGGGGGGGCGGCGCCGGTGGGAGGGTTCGCCGGTGGCAACGGCGGGACCAACGCGAACGGCAGCGTGGGCGGCGGGGTCGGGGCGGGCGGCGGTGGGGCGGGTGGAACCAGCCACACGGGCGGCAACGGGTTCGATGGGTGGCTCCAGATCACCTACTCCGTCGTGGCCCCTACCCCCGTCGGGTCCTCCGTGGTTCGTGGTGAAGACGCCCCCCTTGACCCCGGAGGGCTGATCACCGGCCGCAGTGTCCCCCTCGCCGTCCCCTCTCCGATTCCCCGCCCCCCGATCCGGCCGTGCATCGTGCGGGGGGAAGAATGGCCCCCGGACCCGGGGTATGTGATCAGTGGCCGTGGCCAGCCGATGAGTTTGCCTCCACCACCGACCCCGACCAGAGCGGTAGTAGTTGCTGGTGAAGGCTGGCCTTTGGATGTCGGAGGGGTCATCTCCGGGCACGGTCTCCCGGTCGCGATCCCGCCCCGACCGCCGATCCGGGCGAGTGTCGTTGTAGGCGAGGGCCTCCCGCCCGATCCCGGGGGAGTGATTACCAGTCGCACCTTTGCCGACCCATTCGCCCCCGGTCCCAACGGCGGGTTTCTGTCGCGCCAGGTGATCGGTGAAGGTCTGCCGCCCGATCCCGGCGGGATCATCAGCTTTGCCCGCCGCCAGGACCCCTTCCCGAAAATCCGGGTGCCCATCGTAGCTGTTGCTGGTGAGGGCCCGGCCCCGGACCCGGGCGGCGTGATCATTCAACGCCCGTTCTTTGACCCTTCCCCCGCCGGCCTGACAGGTGCCGGACAGGCTCACGTGATCGCGGGTGAAAGCCTCCCGCTCGACCCGGGCGGCGTAATCTCTTCTGCCCGCCGATTACCCCGGGAGCGGGTTGTACCCGCGCCAGTAGTCCGTGGCGATGAGCCCCCGATGGCTGCGGGCGGCGTGACGGTCGGGCGACCGGAACGGACCGGCATCCCGATCCGGAGGACGGTGACGGCAGTGTTGACGTTAGATGTGGTCCTCGACCCGGGCCAAGCGATCTACTCCACTGGGCGACCACTGCCCATCCGAACTTCACCGGTTGGCGTCCGCGCCGCAGTCGAGGACCGCCCACCCGAGCCGGGCATGGTGCTCACATCCACAGCCCGGATACTCCCGCCGAAACCCGACCCCGGGGGCCGACCGTCTCGTGTGGTGGCCCCTGCTGAGCCTCCGCCGGAACCTGGGTCGGTGTTCGTGTCGAACCCCCGCGGCGTCGCGGCCCGCCCCAAGGGTGCGTTCCCGGGGACGATGGTTGCGGGTGAAGGGCCGGTCCCTGACTCAGGTTCCGTCCTGGCCTCACACGGGCCCGGCCGATCGATGCCCCCAGCTCGCCCAGTGACCATCCAGGCAGCCGATCCGGCGCCAGACCAGGGCTCCGTCCTAACCTCCCACGGGGCGGGTTATCCCCGGCTCACAGCACCCCCGCCCGCCGTGATTCGCCCCGCCGATCCTCTGCCCGACCCGGGTTCCGTACTCACCTCACTTGGCCGCGCCGTGCCGATCGCGGCGAGGACGATGCCCACGATTGTTCGCGAAGCCGAGAACATCGGCATCGTCACGCCGCCCACGGTCACCCGCACAATTCCCCGCCCGGAAGCCCCCCGGTGGACGGTCCGCCTTGCCCAGGTCGAGGAGCGCCCGCCAGACCCGGGGCAGATCCTCACAGCCAAATCCACGGTCGCCCCGTTCGTCCGGCAGAGCCGACCAACTGTCATCCTCCCCGAGGATCGCCCGCCGGATGCCGGTCAGGTCATCTGGCGTAGAGGTTCCGGGGCTGCCCCGGTTGTTCGGATCACTCGGCCGTCGGTCATCCAGCCGGAGTGGCTCTGGCCCGACCCGGGCTACGTCATCGCCGGCGCTGGCAGCTTCTCCGAGACGGCCGGCCCGATGCCGCCCCCGATTCCCCCCGCTGCCATCCAGATCGTTATTGCCGGGATCGACCGCTCCGTGGTGACGCTCTGTAGCACGGACTGCGGGTGTGACGACTGAGATCCTTTTCTGAGCAAATTTCTTCCTTGTCGCACCCCGTTTGGTGGAGCTGACTTAAGCCCTCACCACCCTGCGACACTCCCCGTCCGACCACATACCGCCCAAATCCGCACCCCACCCCGCCGAATACTGGACTGTCGCCACTCACCCTCCGGCGCCTATCCATGCGATCCCGTCTCTTGACTCACGGTTTCGTCGGCCTCCTGGGCATCGCCCTCGGCAGCTTGCTCTGCCGAGCCCCGGCGACGGCCAAACCTCCTGGTGGTCTCGAAATCCGGGTCGTGCGGCCCCCGGCAGCCCGCCTCGACGGGCGGCTGGAAAAAGTCTTCCGGATTCAGCGGGTCGTGGACGCGGACGGGGAAGTTGCAGACTACCAATCGGACGGCGACCCGCGGGCGTGGTGGGCAATCACGGTGCCCTTGCCGGGTGGGAATCGGACGTTCTACGGGTCAGAGCAATGAGCCCCACGAGCTGGCCGGTGAGCCAACGTAGCCACCGGCCGGGCTGATCTCACATCCCCCGTCACATCTCCCGCCACCTCCGTTTTCAAAAACACCCCGTGCCATCTGTCTAGTGAGTCGCGGATTCCGACTTCCGAAGTCCGCTACTCACCGCGTGTGGGAATC
>JAQGHQ010000197.1 GCA_028288765.1 Gemmataceae bacterium
TCGACCCACCCTACGAGAACTCCCCCAGAGGGATCTCAACAGGGCACTCGTACCCCACATCACACTTCTACCCGATCCCGTCGTCCCGCAGCACCGCGGCCATATCGCGGTGGATCCGGCGGCGGATCAGGAATTCGTCGTCATCCAGCCACCCGCGGACGGCCGGGCCGAGGGCGAAGTCGTCGGTCACCACCGACCGGACGACCGCGTCGATCAGCTGGAGCGGCTTGAGGGTGAAGTACCGGTTCGTCGACCCGGTCACCGTCACCCGGTCGAGCAGCTGGAAGATCTCCTCCAGCCGGCCGAGCGCGATCCGCGGCGGGGCGAACCCGAGGGCCTCGGCGTACCCGATCGCGAGGTCGGTCCGCTCGTGGTCGTCGCCGACGCGGGCCACGAACAGCCGGTTCCGGGCCTCGTCCAGGATGCGGTTTCCGGCGTCCTCGTCTCCCGCGGCGAACCACCCGACCGCCAACCCGAGCCGGGACGCGGGGAACGGCGCGTCGGCGGGTCGGGTCCCCCGGCCGGGATCGAGGAGGGTCAATAGTGTCTCGGCTTCGGACCGGTATCCGAGTTTGCGGAGCGACCGGAAGAGCGTGCCCGCGGCCCGCCCGATCGCGGCGCGAAGGGCGGCGTCGGCCCCGGCGCGGCGGATCAGGTGGTCCACGAGCGGCCGGACGGCCGGCCACTGGTTGAACGAGGCGGCCGTGGCGAACGCCCCGCCGAGCAACCGGGCGAGGTAGCGGGGGAGCCGGTCCGCCCGCTCGGCGTCCGTCCAGCGGCCGGCCTGGAGCCAGGCTTCGAGCCACGAGACGGCGGGCACCACCTGCGCGAGGAGCGGGCCGACGACCGGGCCGTCGAGGTACGGGGCCAGGTCGAGTAAAGTGAGCGCCACCCGGGGGACGGTCGCCGACGACGGGTCGGTCGCGCAGAGGGAAAGGAGCTGACGAACCTCGTCCCCGAGGGTGGCCGCGTCGGTGTGGTCGGCGAGTACCTGGAGCCGTTCCCCGAGGAGGTCGGACCCGCGGAACCCCCGGAGGTCGAGGCCGCGGAACGCCTGGGCGCGGGCGATCGGTTCGAGAATGCGAGAGTGGTCGCGGAGCCGGTCGACCGCGTACCGGGAGAAAGTCTGGAGCTGGTCGAACCGGGCGAGGAGGTCCGGGGGGAGCCCGGGCTTGGACGGGCGGGCTTCCTGGGCGTCGCGGATGCGGTGCTGGAAAAGATCGGAGAGGACCGCGTGGACGGGGGGGTCGACCCCCGGGCCACAGGCGCTCGCGAGAAGCTTACACGCCCGCGCGGTCAAGTCGCGGGACCGGGTCCGCTCGCCGAGCCAGCCGAGCCCCCAGGCCAGCATCAGCTGGGCGTAGGCGGCGGTACAATCGGCCTCGGCGTCGAGCCCGGCCCACTGCAACCGGCCGGCCGGGCGGAGTTTGGTGACCCAGTCGAGGATCGGCTTGCGGGCCCGGGCGAGCCATTCGCGGGCGGTCTGGAACCGGTCCGGGGAAGCGGTCCCGTGGAACCGGAGGAACGACGGTTCGTCGAGGTCGAGACCGGGCCCCTTGTCGCGGAGCCGGGCGAGAACCCGGTCCCGCCAGCGGGCGAGCCCGAGGGTGTCGCCGTCACACAGGCGGGTGACCGCGAGACGGGCCAGCCACGCGGCCCGGGCGGGGAGGTCGTCGAAATGCTGGTCGAGGAACGCGAGCACCCGGGGCAGGGCGGCGACGAGGTCCGCCGGGGGCGGCGTTCGGTGGGCCGCCCACGCGGCGTACGCGGCGACCACCCGGCCCGCCCCGAACCGCCCGGGTTCTCCGAGCCACCGGTCGAGGCCCGGCCCCGGGGCCGGTTGTCTGGCCGCCCGGCATTCGGCAACGAACCACTGTTCGAGCCAGGCCGGCGGGGGCGGCTCGGCCTCCCACACCGCGTTGATCCAGCAAACGCTGGAGTCGGTGGGATTGCCGGTGGCGCCGTACACGGCGGCCAGCTCCGCCCACCCGGCGGCCCGCTGAGCCGGACCGAGACGCGGGAAAACGTTCAGCAGGTGGCTTTCCAGTTCGTACCGGCGGGCGGCCCGGTCGTGCCCGTGCAGCAGGGCGTCGGCGGAAGACAGCTTCCGTTCGACCCGGGCGGGGGAGGGGCGGCGCGCGGCATCCGGATGGGGTCGTTCTCCGGGAAGGGCCGGTTCCGGGCCGGGATCGTCGGACGCCGGCGTGCCCGCCGCCGGTGAGAGCGGCCGCCGGAACCGGGCGAGGACCCGCTCGATCGACCGGGCCAACCAGCCCGGCCGGTCGTCGATCCCGCCGGCGAAAAGCGGTTCACCCGGAGCCTCAAGGGGGTCGATGGTGAGCCCGTCCGTGTCGGGCACCAACGCCCTGTCTTCGGCCGGAGACGAGTGCGCGAACCGCTCGAGCGCGAACGGGGCGGGACGCATCTGCTCGGTCGTGAGCGGGGCGGGGGCGGGAGAGGAATACTCGACCAGCTCCCCCAGGGGGCGGAAGGCGGATACCGGCACGGACCCGAGCACCACTTCCCCCCTCGGACCGGCATCGACCCACGTCACCCGGTCCGGGCCGAGACCGCACAGGCGGGACAACTCCTTCGCCCGCACACCCGGCCGGATCGCCCGCCGTGCCGGTACGAACAGGCCCGTCACCCGTGGGTCCTGGTAGTACCCGTCGGTCGGGAGGGGGAGCGGTGGGGAGACCCGCTTGCCCGGTACGGGCCGGATGACCACCCGGATTTTCCCTTCCGCGGACATAGTGGCGACTTCCAGCTGCCGGGTCAGACGCTCATCGGCCCCCGAGCAAAACTCCCAGAACTGTTCGGCCGCCGGTCCCGCGAACACCCACAACCCCTCCCGCGGGTGTTCGCTCACCGGGCGAAGGGTAAACCGGACGGGAATAGCCCGGGTGACGCCGGGGCCGACCGTGATGACCCGCGAGGGACGGAGTGAGTACCCTTCCGAACCCGGGGCAGGGACAGGGCCGGGCCGAACGACCGCGGACCGCGGCGGGCGGAGGAGAAGTACCTGGTCCGGTGGCACGACGAGCTGATCCGCGAGAGGGTGTTCCCAGCCCGCCCGGACCCAGACTCCCGGACACTGCTCGGTAAATGATTCCGTAATGGAACCCGGTTCCTCGCACCGGAGCAGCAACAGGGACGGAGGAGACTGGCACGTCAGCCAGGCCCGACCCGTTCCTTCCCCCGTCAGCAACCGCACGCCCACGGGGAATTGCGTCAGGCGGCGCACCGCCCCAACAAACCTCGCCAGGGCGGTGTCGGGGAGTTCGAAAAGGACGAAGCCTTTGGGGCGGTCTCGGTCTGACCGTTCGGGAAGACCGTTGGCGGGTCGGAGGGGGAGTGATTCCGCCCAGCTCCGGACCGTTTCCGTGGACGTGTAACTCGCGCCGAGGGCCTGAACTCCGAAGCGCGCAAGAGCGGCGAGAGCATCCCGGGGCGGCAGGGCCGTCGGCTGTAGCCACAGTCGCCCGAGCGGGTCGACCCCCAGCTGGGCCGGGGAGCCCGTGACCTCGGGCGGAATGATTCCGCTCGCGAGGACGAGCCTGAGAACGTCCGGGGTGGGGAAAAAAAGCGCCGCCATCCCCGAAGTCTAGCTCGCGAAAGACGAAAAGCCCACCGGCGGCAGACGTGGTAAGGCGAGCGGCAGGTGGAATCCGACCCGCCGAGTGGTTTCGTGGCACAGGTCTCCAGACCTGTGCAGCTACACAGGTCTGGAGACCTGTGCCACAAGAACCCCGGCCCGACAAGCTCGTTCTCGTGGGTCAGTTTTCACCCGCCGTTCGCCTTACCGCGTGCTACAACCCGCTCCGCTCGCGCTCCCGCTTCATATCGCCGTGAATCCGCCGACGGACGAGGTACTCGTCGTCGTCCAGCCATCGCCGCCCGGCCGGGCCCAGGGCGAACTCGTCGCTGACCACGGCGAGGATCACGTCCTCCACGAGATTCAGGTGCAGCCGGGAGTAGCACGAAGCGGTCGTCAGGGTGTTCGTGATCTTCCCCGGGTCCATCTTCCGGAACAACTCGGTGATGCGCGGCAGGCCGGTTTCCGACGGCCCCTGGCCCAGCGCCGTGACGTACGCCCGGGCCAGCTCCGTATACGGCAGCGCCTGGAGCTTGAGCCCGGTCGGGCTGAGGAGTTCGTTCCGCGCTTCGTCCAGGATCGGCGCGGCCTGGTCGTTCAGCCCGAAAGACAGCCACCCGCTCGCGAGGCTCAGCAAGGTCTGGAGAACGGGGGCCCACCCCTCCGGTTTGGCCGAGTGTTTCCGCCGCAGGTCCTGGAGGGTGGCCCCCTGGAGCACTTCGGATTGGAGCCGGGTGAGGAACCGGTCGATCTCGTCTCTCATGCCGAGCTTCTTCAGGTTCCTCAGACACTGACCGGCGACCACGTTGATCAGCTTGAACCGCACGTCGTCCTTCTTGCCGTGAACGAGGTCGGCGAACTGCCCGACCAGTTTCTGGACCAGGTCCCGGCGGTCGAAGTGGCCCGCCAGGAACAAGGCTCGTTCCAGCAGTTCCCCTTGCTTACTGGGCAGCTCACCCGGCGCAATGGGATTCCCCACCCCGCCCGCGTCGACCAGGGCACCCGGGACGAGGTTAAGAAGTTCCGCGGTGAACGACTCCCCCGCCCGCGGGGAGAGTGGGAGGGCCTCGTGCAGGAGGTAGAACTGCACTTCCTTCAGGGTCTTGGACTGCACCCCGTCCCGGTACAGGCGGCGCACCCGGTCCGCGAACTTGGCCGGATCGCGGACCGAATGGAGGTCCGCGAGTTCCTTCTTGAGCGGGTCCGAGCCGTGCGTCCAGGGGCTGTACGGGTCGATCCGCTCCTGGGGCTCCAGGATCCGCGACTGTTGACGCAGTCGACTGATCACGTATTCGGCCCGGCCGAACGGGTTATTCGTCCCCTCGGTCCGACCCTTGTTCTTGATCCCGTCCAGTTCCTCCATGAGCTCGGCCGACAACTGACCGCCGGCCGGCTTCCCGGCCATGACCAGTTCGATCCGATACCGGAAGGACTTGTACAAGAAGTTCCGCGAGACGGCGGAGACGACCGCCTCGAAATACTTGTTATCCTGCCAGGAGGCCGGGATGGGGACTTCCATCTCCCGCCGCGCGTTCTCGAGCAACTTTTTGGCCGGGGTCGATTCCCCGAGCTTACCGAGGGCGTAGGCGAAGAGCAGGTCGACATACGGCAGGTTGACCGGGATGTGCTCGGTCCACTTCCGAACCGTCTGGTGCAGATCGAGGGCCTTGTCCCGGACGACCCGGAGCCGCTCGGCGTCGCGGAGCCCGGCGTACCGGAGGAAGCCCGGGAGGTCCTTCTCGGCGCTGAGCCCTTCGGTCAGCAGGCGCTGGAGCAGGCGGTCCCGGACCCGGGCGAGGCCGAGCACGTCGGACCCGGCGAGCTGGGCCAACCGGTAGCCGGCCAGCCAGACCGCCCGGACCGGCAGCGAGCCCTCGTGTTGTTCGATGTACTTCTGGATAACCGGCAGGCGCGAGATCAGCCACGCCGGGACGGGGGTTTGGCTCGCGAGCCAGAGGAACCCCGCGATCACGGCCCGGTAATCCTCCATCGACTGGGTCGTGCTGTTCAGCCGCCGGTCGAGGTCGTCGGCCCGGACCGCCCCCGCGGCGGCCGGGTACTCACTCCGCGCCCACCCGGCGAGCCAGTTGGCCGGCATCGGGTCGGTTTCCCAGAGCGCGTTCAGCCAGCACAGGGCGGCCTCGGTCTGAACCCCTTCTCCCGCGTTCGCGACGGCCAGTTCCGGCCACAGGGCCTGCCGCTCGGCGGCGTCCAGCGGCCCCTCGACGGCCATGAACTGCCGCTCCATTTCCTCCCGCCTGATCTTCCATTCGCTCGGGGGTTTGGCCTCCGGGGGCGGGGGAAGGAAGTCCGCCGGGCCGATCGGCCGGCCCCCCGCTTTTCCCTTCGCCCCGACCTTCCCCGTGCCGGCCAACGGCCTCGCACCCCTTCCGTCGTCCGCGTCCTCGGTGTCCTTCGGGTCCTTGTCCCCCTTGTCCGGTTTCGGCTTCGGGCCGCCCTGGTCCTGACATACGAAGTGGTCGAAGTCGAACCGGGTGGCCTCGATCCAGGCGGCGAGCGGGTTCTGCTCGGCCTCGATGACGTAGTCCACCCAGTCTTCGAGCGACCGGAACGCCGCGTCCGGAATGGTCTCCGGGGTGAACCCGCCGCGGCCGTCCGGGAACAGCCAGACCACCTGGTCCGCGTCGTCGGCGAGGAGCCGGCGGACCGCGTCCCGGCGGAGCGTCGGGTGGAGGCGCTTGCCGACCGGCAGGAACAGGTTCGGGAGCTTCCAGAACGGCTTGAACCCGAGCGCGTTCTCCAGCGGGAGGACGGGCGGGGTGAGCTTCGACGGCCGCGTCCGGAGTACGACCGTCCGGGCCCCCTTCGGGTCGGTGGCGACTGCGAACATCAGCCGCTGGGTGAGGCGGTCGTCGGCGTCCCGCACCAGCGTGTCGAGCTGGACGACGGCGTCCTCGCGGATGACCCAGAGTTCCGGCGTGTCGGCCGCGTTCCCGGCGGTCAGCCGGAGCGGGACCGTCATCTTCTTCGGGGCCTTGGCTTCGCTCCACCCGACCGGGGCGGCGGGGAGCTTGAACTGCATGATGTCGTACACGTCCTGGAACGGGGCTTCTTCCAGGAACAGCCAGACCCGCGGCGAGCGGACGAGGACGATCTGGTTGTCGGGGGCCTGGAGCTGGGCGGCGAGCGGGTGGGTGTACCCGATCTCGACCCAGACCCGCGGCGCGCGTTCGAGATACGCCCGCACCCCGCCGGTCGTCCCGGCCGCCGTCTTGTCCAACGCGCGCAACAGGGTGTAGTACGGCGGCCCGACCACCCGGAGGAGGACGCGCCTGGCCTCCGGCTCGTCCGGGGCGGCGAACCAGCGGAACCCCAGGCGGTCGTTGCCGAGCCGGAGCATCTCCGTCACGAGCGTCGGCAGGTCGTCCGCGTTGCCGAGTTCGAACAGCACCGCCGCCTGGGACGACAGGTTGGGGGTGGCCGGGTCCTTCGTCACCGGCATAATCTGGAGCCAGCTCCCGACCGCCTCCGGCGCGTCCGACCCGTGCCGCTTCGACCCCTTGACCCCGATCCGGTCGAGGTTCTTGGTGGTCGTCCGCGAGAGGGAGGTGGCCGGCTCGACGTAAATCCGCCCTTGCTCGTCGAAACTGACCGCGGCCGAGGTGAGGGTGACGTCCGACGGGACGACGCTGCTCGTCAGCGCGAGGCGGAGGGTGTCGAGGTCGGGGAACAGAAGAATCATGTTAGGTGGACGGGATTGGGTGAAACAAAAGACTCTCGAGCCTCAACCAAGGCACTCTCTCCCCTCGTTCCCACGCTCTGCGTGGGAACGGGTCTTCCCCGCTCCGCGGGCGAGCCGACTCACCTCGACGACGTCTGACGAATCTCTCGAGAGCGAGCCCGGTTTGTCTTCGCCACGACGCAGAGCGTCGAAGACGGCATTCCCACGCAGAGCGCTATGCATTACCCACATCCGCAGACGTCGGATCGGAGGTGTCTTTACCCCGGAGGGGTTGTAGTCCACAGCCCAGGGTCGCGCTTCGCGCACCCGGGGTCGGGGAATCTCGCTCCGG
>JAQGHQ010000208.1 GCA_028288765.1 Gemmataceae bacterium
ACAAGGCGGTTTTGCTCGAGGTCGGCAGCGGGTCTTTTCAAAATATGTGGCTGGAAAGGCGATTTTGAGCCAGTAAGGCCGCGAAAACACCATGATTTCAACGGTTTGACCCGCTAAACAAGTACCGTCAGGGGATTGAGGTCGCCGAACGACATGCCGACGCACAGGTTTCCCTGATGGAACTGGAGGAGAACGCACAAGCCCTCTGGAATGTGTACGATGCGAAGGTGCAGCCGGAGTGTCACGCAGCGAGACTCATCTTACACGCAGCCGACCCCTACCCCGGCTCGACAATTGGATGGCCTGCCGATGCGGCTGCGGAGAGTGCGTTTAGGCCGCATTATGACGGTGGGCTGTTCCCGGAGGATGAAGCAGAACTCACGCTTGCACCAGACCACCCTCGCCAAGTAGCACTCGTTTACGACATTTCCGGCAACCCCTTCCGCCCCATCTCCCTCGACCCCCGCCGGCTCACCCCTACCGTCCTCTCCCTTGCCCTGGGCATCTACACCGACCGCGCCTTCGACCGCCTCCCGATCCTCGCCGACGCCCTCCAGGACGCCGGGTGCGACGAGCAGGCCGTCCTGGACCACTGCCGCAGCTCGGGGCCGCATGTGCGGGGTGTTGGGTGGTGGATCTGGTGCTGGGGAAGAATTGACGAACTCCCGCGCCAAACCCACCCGCCCCGCCCACTTTCGGGTTTACGTGCAGCCCCGGGGGGTTTTTGTGCAGGGGGAGGTAAATGTGCAAAGCTCCGGCTGGGGCGGACAGTACGGGGGAATCGATCAGTTCGATCGGGGAGGAGGCCCGGGGTGATTGGCGCGGGGCGGGGAGGGTTTAGCCGACCGCCGTCGCCAGCATAGCTCCGCCGCATCCGCGGACCCGCTCCGTCTGTCCGGGAAGGCGGGTCGGACAATGTCCTGGTCCCGCCGATGCCCGATGTGCTCGTGAGACGCTGGGATGGCGGGAATTTCCCCAGACTCGACGCGAGGTAACTTCGCCCTTTATGGCGTCGCCCGCGGCCGGCAAGAAACCCGCCGGCGCCCCCGGGCGGGTCACTCCACCAGGTAGATCTCCGGGGGCGGGGCGAAGACCTTGGCGTCGTAAGGAACGTCGGTTTCCGCGTTGCCGTTCGGCGTGTCCGTGTTGACCACGATCCGGCCGGCGACGAGCTGCACGGGCGCGGCCGGGTTCACCCCCTGGCCGTTGAACGTGAGCGTCGCCGCGGAGGCGTAGAACGTCCCCTGGAGCGGGGTCACCTGGTTGACCATGTCGACGGGCTTGGTGTTGGCCCGGTCCTGGAACAGGGCCATGCCCGGGTAACCCTTGGTCCAGTCGAGGCTCGTCCCCGCGGCCAGCTGGGGGGGCGGGGTCACGGTCGTCTGGCTGCCGTAATAGGAAAGCTGGAACCCCCCGAAGGTGGTCGGGGTGCCCGTGTTGTAGAACGTCACCTTGTTGGCGATCATGTACGAGCTGTCGGTACTGACGGGCCGGCCGTTGACATCGTAGGAACCGATCTGGACCCCGCCCCCGTCGATGTAGTAGAGCCCCGGGTTGAGCGTGACGTGGCTGTTCCCGGTGACCTTGATCCCCCCCGTGTAAATGCCCGGGTTGAGGGTGGCCGACCGCCCCGCCGACAGGACGACCGCGGGGTAGGTTTGCAAACCGGCCCGGGACGGCGGGGGCAGGTTGATCAGGGGGTCCACGATGGGCGTCGAGGGGGGGATCGGCTTGGGCGTGGGGCTGAAGCTCCCGCCCGCCGAGATCCAGGTCCCGTCCGTCCACGACTGGTAAGCGACCGACTTGTAGCCGCCGTTGGTGTACCACCCGGCGAGCGGGCCGGTCGACTTGGCGGTCGGCGAGCCGCCCAACAGCAAGCTGGTGGGGTCGGTGGACAGGGTCAGCACGGGGGCCTGGATGGTGAATCCGCCGGTGCCGGTGATCTCGACCCCGTTCCCGTTCCGGTTCAGCGCGACCATGCCGTACGGGATGGGGGGCTGGCGGATCACGCCGGCCACCGCCCGCGCGCCGACCTGGGTGGCCCCGCTCCCGACCACCTGGATGAAGAACGGCTTCAGCCGCTGGTAAGCGATCACCTCCACGAAATCAGAGTTGCCGGCCCGGGGCCCGGACACTGGCGGGATGTTCACCACGACCGTCGTGTCCCCTTGGGTCAGGGTGGCGGCGACGGCCGGGGGGTTGCCGGACGTGGCGAACGTCCAGCTCCTGCTGTCGGTGTGGTAGCCGCTGAGGTCGGCGTACTCGTACCCGCTCTTGACCGCCTGCGGGAGGCCCCGGACGTTGAGCAGGTCCACGGCGGCAGCCAAGGCGGCGCCGTCGGCCACGTTCTGGGCGCGCCGCCGCTCGGCCATCAGAAGGCCGCCGTCGACGACCAGCCCGGTCACTGCCAGGAGGGCGACCAGGGAGATCGCCACCAGCGGGACGATGGCCCCCTCGCGGCGGACCCGGGAGCGCGGGTGAGTCATGGGAAGTCGCTCCTAATAGTTGATGTACATGGTGGAGCTCGTTTTCAACGTTAACGTGCCGAGCCCGAAAATGAGCGTGGGCGAGTAGGTATACGTGGCGTCGATGGTGACCGGGCTGTTGGGGTGATTGTCCCCGTTGGGCCACGAGGACGTCACGGTCAGGTTGGACTGGCTCACGAACGAGTAACTGCGGACCACCTTGTCCACGTTGGCGTCGTTGGCGGCCGGGCCGGACGCCGGGGTCGTGCCGGCCGGCTGGGTCGCGGCCCAGGCCGCGTACTTGGACCCGTGGATCTGGGCGTACCGTCCTCCTTCCCGCACCGCCTCGGAGATGTTGTTGTAAGACCAGACCGCCAGGCCGATGTCCATGATCCCGATGATCAGGATGAGGGCGATGGGGCCGACGATCGCCATCTCGACCGTGGTAACCCCGGACCGTCCTTTCCCGCGACTAAGTCTCATAAGTCTACCTTTGCCGGTGTCCGAACGCGGGCGGATACGAACCGGGAACGAGCATCATTGCCGGGGCCGGACGCGCATCGTGCAGGTGTCGGTCAGGGCCACCGGGCTCCCCGAGTAGTTGAACACGAAGCTGGTGAACTGGAAGAGCGGGCGGAACGTCACCGTCACCTGGACGTTCACCGCGGCGTACCCCTCGGCGTCCGTCATCGGGGTCGGCGTGATCGCCACATCGCCCGGTTGGAGGTTTTCCAGGTTATTCGTGATGTCGGCATAGGCGGCGTTGTAGATGCCGGTCGAATCAGTCTGGTTGGAAATCGCGTTGAACTTGCTCCACGAGGAGCCGTACAAGGCCCCGCTCCGGGCGGCGTTCTCGACCGTAATCTTGTACTTGGCGAACCGGCCGAAGTCGGTGGTCACCAGGGCGATGAAGAACAGGAGCGGGAGAACCGTCGCCAGTTCGATGGCCGCTGTCCCGCGACGCGAGGTCCGAGTCGAGCGGTGAATGCGCATGACTCTTCCCTTTATGGGAATAGATTAATAATCCGTGAGAATCCCCGGGCTTGTTAATACCCTTAGACCAGAAAAACCGGATGCCAAATGGAATGGCGTCTATTTCAATTTTCTTGCGGCCGGCTTATGTGAGACCGGAATTTTCTGAGCCCGTAGCCAGAATCGGGCGGTCCGGCGGGTCACCTCGGTGTCGGGCGGCTCCTCGCGGGCTCAGGCGAGAGTAGAATTCCGGAGCCGGGGTCTGATGCCGATCCTGTCTCCCTCAGTTCAAGACGTCGGGTACCGAATCGCTCCATGCTCGCCCATTGCCGGGGTGACGGGGCCGTACGTGCGGGGGTTTTGGGGAAGACGTGACCGGGGCGGTCGTGCCGGCATAGCCAGTTATCAGGATCGAGGAAGAGCAGAAGCGGGGCAGAGAACCCCCCGGACCCGAACCGATACCCCTGCCACGGAACCGGGCCGGGAATCGGGACGTTCCCGAGACTCCGGCAGGACGCGGTCGGGGCGAGATATAAGCCCGGCCCGGTTCCTTTTCATGTTGGCTGCTGTCGGAGCCTGACCGCCATGCCCGCCCACCCCATCCTCGCCGAAACCGTCCTCACCCTCACCCAAGCGGCGGCGAGCCTCCCGGCAATCGGCGGGAAGCCGTTCCGGGTCAAGCGACTGTACGTCTGGAAAGCCCTGGGGATCAAGGTTGGCAAGGCCCGGGTGGTCCTCGAAACGTGCAAGTTCGGCGGACAGGTGGTGACCAGCGAGGAAGCCCTGGAGAGGTTCTTCGCGGCGACGAGAGGGCCGGATGCCCCGGTGGTCACGCGGAGCCCGGCGGCGAGAGAGAAGGCGGGCAAAGCCGCGGGCGACCGGCTCCGGAAGCGGATGGCCGAGCTGAGAGTGAACTGACCCCGCCACCCGGCCGAGCCACCCGGGCACGGGGACTCACACGGCACCCTTCGGAGCCTGATCCATGCCCCCCACCATCCCGCTGACACCCGATACCCTCTTCGCCCAAGGCACGGTCACGCTGGCCGGTTTGGCGAAGGAGTTCGGGATCAGCCGGACGGCGGCGTACCGGCTGATGAACGCGGGCCGGCTGCCGTACACGCAAATCGGAGAGGGCGGGA
>JAQGHQ010000213.1 GCA_028288765.1 Gemmataceae bacterium
AAAACAACTGACAGACCGAGCCAATTTTTTCACACCCTCAACGGGGCGGCGGACAGTAGCCCAGGGCGTCAGCCCTGGGTCCAGGGCTTCGGCCGAGCGGGTCGCCCGGGCTGCCGCCACATCCGCCACTACGCGGCGCGGGCCGCCAGCACCCGGAACACGGACTCGTACCGGCGTTCGACGTTGTACTTGTCCACGATCCCGAGGGCGTGTACCAGCCCGGGGACGTAAAAGAGGAGTGTGAGGCCGGTGTTCGCGGCAGCCTGCGAACGGGTTCCGGACGCGAGGACGGCGAGAGGTGGGCAGATGACGGCGAGTATGGAACGCATGATGAGACCCCCCGAGGGGCCGTTTGTCGGCCCCCTCTTACCTAAAGAGACGTTAACGGGGGGGTGGTTAACAAATGCTGATAGAGATTGTTGCAAACTCGTTACCGAAGAGCGCGGCGAGGCCCCTCCCCCTACTCCCGCACGATCTTCAGTACACGGCCGTTGGTCGAGTCGGCGATGTAGATCTCGCCCGTCTTCGGGTGGACGATCACCCCGTGTGGCTGGGCGAGTTCCGCCTTGAGCGGGTCACCACCCACTCCGGCAGTACCCTTCTTCCCCGTCCCGGCCACCAAGACCAGCTGTTCCTCACCCGGCACGTACCGCACGATCCGGTGGTTCTCCGTGTCGGCGATCAGCACCGACCCGTCCTTGTCGATGCACAAGTGTTTCGGGCCGTTCATGGCCGCCTCCAGTGACTTGCCCGAACCCATTCCGGGCTTTCCGGTTCCGGCCACGGTGCGGATCTTTCCGTCCGGATCGATCACCCGCAGTGCATGCCCGCCCCGCTCCAGGATGTAAAGGTTCCCCTTCGCGTCGACGGCGTGTGCCCGCGGGTCGACCAGTGGTTGATTCGTCGCAGGCTCGCCGTCCTTTGGCACTCCCCGGCTGCCGTTCCCGGCAACCGTACTGACCACCCCGGTTGCCAAGGCTACCTTGCGAATCCGTCTGTTATCGAGGTCAGTGACGAAACAATTCTTGCCGGCGGCGTCGAACGAAAGGCAGTAGCACCCGCCGAACTTGGCCTTTACCGCTGGCCCGCCATCCCCATCAAATCCCTTCTCGCCCGTACCCGCGAATGCCGAGACGGTCCCTGTCTTCGGGTCGAACTTTCGCACGCGGTTGTTGAACGTATCCGCGAGGTAAACGGCCCCGTCCGGGCCGACGGCGAGATGGTGCATCCCGTTGAAGAGGGCTTTCGCACCCGGTCCACCGTCCCCAGCGTCCCCCTTCTGCCCGGCCGTGCCGGCGAGCGTGACCAGCTCTCCCTTCGCGTTCACGGCCCGGAGCCGCTCGCCCTTCACCATCTCTACGATGTACGTCGTTCCGTCGAGGCCGAAATCGACAGCGAAGGGCGAGAAAAGTTTCGCCCGCTCGGCGGGCGATCCGTCGGGGTCATCCCCCCCGCCTGCGACGAGGACTAGCTTGTCGGCCCGCGCGACAGCGCCCGAGAGGAGAAGGACACAGATGGTCAGGGATCGGTTCATGGTGGGTCCGGAGTCGGGGGAACGGGGGGCGGGGTGAAGGGTATGCCGATCGGGGTGGGACTGTCAACGACTTGCCGGTAAGTTGTCTCGGGCCGGCCGCCCCAAACCCGTTACGGGGTGGGGATGGGCCTACCGGAGGACGACCTTGTTCCACCCGTTCGAGCTGATCCTGGCACTGTTGGCCGTGGCGGTCGGGCTCGGCGTCCTGGCCCGCCAGCTCCGTCTCCCGTACCCGATCCTGCTGGTGGTGGGCGGGCTCGTGCTCGGCCTCCAGCCGTGGGGCCCGGACATCACCCTCGACCCGCCGGTCGTCTTCCTCCTGTTCCTCCCCCCGCTCCTGTACGCCGGGGCGTTCCGGACGAACTGGCCGGAGTTCCGCGAGCAAATCCGGGCGATTACCCTGCTGGCCGTCGGGCTCGTGCTGTTCTCCGCCACCCTGGTCGCGGCCGTGGGGCACTACTGGATCGGCCTGCCGTGGGCGAGCGCGTTCGTCCTCGGGGCCATCGTGTCCCCGCCGGACGCGGTCGCCGCGATCGCGGTCACCCGGCGGGTTCGGATACCCAGGATCATCAACACGCTGCTGGAGGGCGAAAGCCTGGTGAACGATGCCTCGGCCCTGGTCGTGCTCCGGGTCGCGATCGGGGCGGTGACCGCCGGCGCGGTCTCGCTCTGGGAGGCCGGGGCGGAGTTCCTCGTGGTGAGCGCCGGCGGGGTCGGGATCGGGCTGGCCGGCGGGTGGCTGTCCGTCCGGCTGCTCACCTGGCTCAGCCGGGGCGACCTCCTCGACGAGAAGCTCACCATCACGTTTACCCTGCTCACCCCGTACGCGGTCTACCTCCCGGCCGAACACCTGCACGTCTCGGGGGTGCTGGCCGCGGTGGCCGCCGGGCTCTGGGTCGGGGCCCGGTGCGAACAGCTGTTCACGACGGATCTGTACGAAGAAGCCCGGGCGGTCTGGGAGTGGATCGAGTTTCTTTTGAACAGCCTGATCTTCATCCTGATCGGGCTGATGCTCCGGCACGTCCTGAACGGGCTCGACGGCGGGCTCGCTCTGGACCAGCTGATGGGCTACGCCGCGGGGGTGAGTGTGGTGGTCATTCTCGCCCGGCTGGTGTGGGTGTTCCCCGGGGCGTACCTCCCCCGATGGCTCGACCGAAAGGTGCTCGGTATCCCGAGCCCGTACCCGTCGTGGCGGGGCGTGTTCGTCGTCGGCTGGACGGGGATGCGGGGGGTGGTGTCGCTCGCCGCGGCACTCGCCCTGCCGCTGACGACCGCCGACGGAAAACCGTTCCCCGGCCGGGACCTGATTCAGTTCGTGACGTTTTGGGTCATCTTCGCCACCCTGGTCGGGCAGGGGCTGACGCTCCCGCTGGTAATCCGCTGGCTCGGCGTGACGGCCCCGCCCGGGGAGCTGGTCGACGGTCCGACCGCCGGCTCGTAACCTCTCTTTTGCGGTCACAGACCGCTGCTCCCGTGCGGGCGCGGGCGCGAGAGTTGCACCCGACTCCCGGTCGGCCCGCCCGAACTCGGGGCCGTCGGGATGTCGGGCCGTCACCGGGAAGGAGTCGGACGATGCGTACCGTGCCGGGGTTCGCGCTGGCTGTCGTACTCGCGGTCGCGGCCGGGGGGGCGGCCGAGGACAAGGACACGCCCATCGACGGCAAGAAGCTGATCGGGAAGTGGGAGCCGAAAGAGGCCAAGAAGGATGGGAAGATCGTCATCGAATTCACCAAGGACGGAAAACTGATCATTTCCGCCGAGGCCGCCGGAAAGACCGAGAAGTACGACGGCACGTACAAGGTGAACGGGAACAAGCTCGGGATCGTGATGAAGCTCAAGGACACGGAGGTAAAGGAGGACGTCACGCTCCTGAGACTGACCGACGCCGATCTGGAGACGGAAGACGTGAAGGGCAAGAAGGAATCGTGGCGGAGGCTCAAGGGGGACAACTGACCCCGCCGATTGCCGGGCCCGCGACCGTCGCGGGCTCCCGGTTTCTGTTCCGGATCACCAACGAGGGGTAACGCGATGCGTGCGATTCTGGGCTGCGCACTGGGTCTCGTCCTGGCGGTCACTACCGGGGCCGCGGCGGACGAGAAAAAGGCCGAGAAGATCGATGCCAAGAAGCTCGTCGGCAAGTGGGAGCCGGCCAACGCCCCGAAGGGGGCGACGATCGTGATCGAACTGACCAAGGACGGGAAGGCGAAGATGAGCTTCGAATTCGGCGACAAGAAAGACTCGGTCGAGGGTACGTACAAGGTCGACGGGAACAAGCTCACCCTGACCCGGAAGGTCGACGGCAAGGACGACTCGGAGACGATGACCGTCGACAAGCTGACCGACGACGAAATGGTCACCGTGGACGAGAAAGGGAAGAAGGAGACGCTCAAGCGGATCAAGGACAAGAAGTAACCGGCCGCGGCACGCGAGCTGCTAGGAGAATCCTCGCCTTGTGCCGTTCCGGGCGCGGGAACCAGGAGGGGTGACGATGAGGACGATCCTGGGGTGGGCGGTGGTCTTGACCCTCGCGGGTTCCGCCGGCGCCGACGATAAGCCCGCGGAAGTCGACGGCAAGAAACTGCTCGGCCGGTGGGAACCGAAGGACGCCAAGAGGGATACAAAACTGACGGTCGAGTTCACCAAGGACGGCAAATTGAATATTTGCTCCGCCGGTGGTAGTAAAGAGTTCAAAATGGCAGGGACCTACAAGCTCGACGGCAACAAGCTGATGATGTCGTTCAAGGTCGGTGGCTCCGACGTGACCGAAATGGTCACGATCACCAAACTGACCGACCATCTCATCGAAGGGGAGAGCGCGAAAGGGAAAAAGGAATCGTTCCTGCGCATCAAATCGGAGTAGCACTGCACCGCGGGGCTCAGCCCCGCGGCTTCAGTTCTCGGATCACCGCGGCGGCTCGTTCGCACTGTTCGCGTGCCACATCCAGGTGGGTCACCGCCCGGACCACGTTCTTCCCCAGGGGGGCGACCAGTACGCCCCCCTCCTTCAGACGGTTCGCCACGTCCCGCGCCGTCCCCAGGGCCGGCCCCACTTCGAACCACACGAGGTTCGTTTCGACCTGCGGCGGGATCAGTTTCAACCCCGGTACGTCCGCCACGGCGGCGGCCAGGAGCTTCGCGTTCGCGTGGTCGTCGGCCAGCCGGTCGACGTGCCGGTCCATGGCGTACAGGCATGCGGCGGCGAGGTACCCGGCCTGGCGCATCGCCCCGCCGAAAAGCTTCCGCGCCCGCCGCGCGTGGGCGATCAAATCGCGGGGCCCGGCCACCGCGGACCCGACGGGTGCGCCCAGCCCCTTGCTGAAACAGACCGAGATGGTGTCGAAGAGCCGGGCCCACTCCCGCGGCCCGACCCCGGACGCCACGACCGCGTTCCAGATGCGGGCCCCATCGAGGTGCATCCCCAGCCCGTGCGCGCGGGCCCACGCCGAGATCGCCTTCACCTTATCGAGGGGGTACACGACACCCCCGCCGCGGTTGTGCGTGTTCTCCAGGCAGACGAGCCGGGTCCGGACCGAGTGCATGTCGTCCGGGTGGATCTGGTCCTCGAGTTGGGCCACGTCGAGGACGCCGAACCGGCCGTCGATGGTGCGGAGGGTGACCCCGCTCAGGGCCGCCGGCGCGCCGGCCTCCCACAGGTAAACGTGGCTGGTGCTTTCGAGCAGGACCTCGTCCTGCGGCCGGCAGTGGATCCGGACGGCGATCTGGTTCCCCATCGTCCCGGTCGGGACGAACACCGCCGCCTCCATCCCGAAGTAATCCGCCACCCGCCGTTCGAGGTCGTTGACCGTCGGGTCCTCGCCGTACACGTCGTCCCCGACGGCCGCGGCCATCATGGCCGCGAGCATCCCCGGGGTGGGTTTGGTGACGGTGTCGCTGCGGAGGTCGATCATGTTTGATGTGATGGGGTGGTGGGGTGGTGAGGTAGTGGGCTCGCGAGGTGGTGGGGTGGTGGGGTGCTGAGGTTGGTGGGCTGGCCCTGGAAACCCTCCCCAAAGAAGGGAGAGGAGGAAGCCGCCGGTGGTTGGCATCTTCTACCCCTTTCCTGTTCAGGGAAGGGGGCCGGGCGGTTAGGCTCCTTCACCACCCCACTACCTCACTACCCCACCACCTCACCACCCCACTACCCCTTACTCTTTCTTGGGTTCCGGTGTTTTCTCGTCCGTCTGCCGGTTCTCGACGTACCACCTCTCTCCGATCTTCTTGAGATACACGGCCCGGTCCTTCACGTCCGGGAGCCCGACCTTGGCGGTCTCGCCGGCCGCACCGGGGTCGGGGAACGTGCCCTGACGGTTGAACCGGCGGAGGTCCTTGAGCACCTCCGGGTCGTCGGTTAGTTTCTCCTGCACGTCGCGGACGATCTGGCGGAACGCGGCCACCCGCGCCTCGCCGGCGACTCGCTCCCGGAATGCCGTCGGGTCGACCGGTACCCGGTCCTCCCGGGAGACCTTGTCGAGGTTTTGTTGCTGGAACTCCCGCAGTCGGGCCAGGTCGGCCTCGATCGCCGGCTCGAACTGCCTGGCCCGGACGCCGACCCGGGCGTCGACGAACGCCGGGTCGAGCAGGTGGGCGACGAGGTAGTTGAACTCGCCCTTGTCGGCCGCGGTGATGGCCGATTCCAGTGCCTGCTTCGGGGTGGCTTGCGCGTACGCCTTCGGCCGGAACGCGAGCCCGAACCGGGGCCGGACGTCGTCCGCCGTCTTCGGCTTCTCCTGGGACGGGGCGAGGGCGGCGGCCCCGAGCAGGCCGGCGAGCGCGAACACACATCGCATGAGTGGGCCTCCGTGGCACGGGAACGGCACTGCGGGTAATGTACCGACTCCCCCGGCCGGGCTCCACCGCGGTCCGATATACTGGACAACATGGCAGGCAACACGTTCGGCAAGCTGTTCCGCGTCACCACCGCCGGGGTCAGCCACGGCCCGGGTTACCTGTGCATCGTCGACGGGTGTCCCGCCGGGCTCGAGCTCTCGGTCGAGGACCTCCTCCCCGATCTCCGCCGCCGCCGGCCGGGGCAGTCCAAGCTGACCACCCAGCGGGACGAGGCCGATACGCCCGAGATCTGGTCCGGGGTCTTCGAGGGGAAGACCGACGGGACCCCGATCGGCATCCTGTTCCGCAACGCGGACCAGCGGAGCGGCGACTACGGCGACATCAAGGACAAGTACCGCCCGGGACACGCCGATTACACGTTCGACTCCAAGTACGGGTTCCGAGACTACCGGGGGGGCGGGCGGAGCAGCGCGCGGGAGACTGTTTGCCGGGTCGCGGCCGGGGCGGTGGCAAAGAAGCTTTTGGCCCGGGAGGGTATCCGCGTCCTCGGGTACGTCACGCGGGTGGGGAACGTGGCGGCCGAGGTCTCCGACCCGGCGGCTGTGACCCTCGACCAGGTCGAGGCGAACCCGGTCCGGTGCCCGGTGCCCGAGGCGGCCAGGCGGATGGAAGAGCTGATCGACGAGGTCCGGAAGGACCGCGACTCGATCGGCGGGGTGTGTGAACTGGCGGCGATCGGTGTGCCACCGGGGCTCGGCGAGCCGGTGTTCGACAAGCTAAAGGCGGACCTGGGGAAGGCGCTGCTGTCGCTGCCGGCGGTCCTGGGGTTCGAGTACGGGGCCGGGTTCGCCGTCGCCGGGATGCGCGGGAGCGAGAACAACGACGTGTTCGTCCCGGCCCCGGCGAGCGGGGGGCGTGAGCCCCCCGAGGGTATCAAGACGCGGGGGGGGCACGCCCCCCACTCGCCGGCGATCCGGACCGAAACCAACCGCCACGGCGGGATGCTCGGAGGTATCTCCAGCGGGGAGCCGATCGTCTGCCGGGTGGCGATCAAGCCGACCAGCTCGATCCCGCGGGCGCAGCGGACCGTCACCCGGGCCGGGGACCCGACGGAGATCCTCGTCAAAGGGCGCCACGACCCGTGCCTGCTCCCGCGGTTCGTGCCGATGGGCGAGGCGATGATCGCCCTGGTCCTCGTCGACCACCTGCTCCGCGCCCGGACCGCCCGGCTGTCGTAGGCGGCACCCGGGTTGCTCCTCACCAGTGCCGGCGGCCCGGTGCCGCCGGTCACATCACCGACGAGGAGCCAGCCATGCGAAAGCTGTTGTCGTGTGCCGTGCTATTCTGCGGGGTCGCCGCCCTGACCTCCGGCCTCGGGGCCGACGAGAAGAAGGCCGTGGCGAAGCTGGAAGGCGGCTACACGATCGTGTCCGGGGAGGAGGACGGGAAGCCGGTCCCGGCCGAGCACATCAAGGGCGGCGTCGTCCGGTTTACCCGGGACGAGATCGTCAGTACTGACAAGGAGAAGAAAGAAGTCTTCGCCGCCAAGTACACCCTCGACACGAGCAAGAAGCCGTGGGTGATCAACATGAAAAGCACCAAGCCGAAGGAAGGGGACGCCACCGGGCTGATCAAGAAGGACGGGGACACGTTGACGATCATCTACTCCCTGCCCGGGGCCCCCGTTCCGGCCGAATTCAAGACCAAGGAAAAGGGCCAGCACCTCTTTGTGCTGAAAAGACTGGCCGGGGGCGACAAATAAACGGCGGCCCGCGCAGACTGATTCGCCCGGACGCGCGGGTCGTTTCCCGGTACCCCACTATTCTCGCCGTATCATCCTGCCCCACCAGGTCGTTCAAACTAGCCCGCTCGCTCCGCGACCGGTCGTTTCTGACGGCCTGGGAGGAAGAAACGACCGGTCGCGGAGCGAGTAGACTGCTTTCCGGACCGAACTTTGAAAGACCCTATCCCGACACGGTCGATGGTATGTAGCTCGACCGAATCCCGGCCCTTGGTCTCGCGAGCCCAGGGATGGAACCGCTCCCCGCCACGACAGAGTCCGCCCGCCCGGCCCGGTTGATCATGGCCGTCGCGGCGGCAATCCTCGTCGCCATGTTCGCCCTCGAATCGCGGGGGATTCTCGCCGCCCTCGCCGCGCCGCGGCCGGTCACCCCGGCGGACGGGACCGGGCCGTTGGTGAAGGGCTCCGACTGCATGGGGTACTACGCCTGGCTCCGGTCGGCGCTGATCGACGGGGACTTCCATTTCGACGACGAATTCGCCCCGACGTTCGCCAGCGTGCCGGGTAGCGATGTCGCGCTCCGCATGACCCCGACCGGCCACCGGGCCAACCCCTGGCCGGTCGGGCCCGCGATCGTCTGGGCTCCGGCCGTGGGCGCGGCCCATCTGGCCCTGACCGGCCTCGGCGGGCATTCGCCCTGGCCGGCCGATGGGTATTCCCCGCCCTACCAACTTGCCGTCGGGGGGACCACGCTCGGGCTGGCCCTGCTCACGCTCGGACTGACCTATCGGATTGGGCGACGGTTCGCCGGCCCCGCGGCGGCAGCGGCGGCAGCGGCCGTGGTCGTGCTCGGAACGCCGATCGTGGCGTACGGGACGGTCGAGGTGAGCATCGCACACGGGCCGGCAACCGCGACCCTCGCGACGTACGTGTTCGTCTGGCTCCGGACGTTCGCGAGCACCCGATTGGTCCGCTGGGTCGGGGTCGGCGGCTTACTCGGGCTGTCGTGCCTTATGCGCTGGCAGCTGGCGACGTTCGCCGTCTTACCGGTACTGGAAGCAGTCTGGCTGGTGTTTCGGGCCGACGGGTGGATGCCCCGGGTCAGGGTGGCGGCGGAACTGGTAGCCGCCGGCGTCGCGTCCTGGGTCGCGTTCCTCCCCCAGGTCGCGGTCAAACAGATCGTTTACGGAAGTCCGCTCGGGGGCCTTCATAGGACGGCCCAGAACTGGCTCGACCCCTCTCTCTGGGCGGTCCTCGCGTCCACCGACCGCGGCTTGTTCTACTGGACCCCCGTCACCTTCCCGGCCCTGGTCGGGCTGATCTACGTGGCCCGGCCGGGCGGTCCGCGGGCGGTGCCCGGGGCGATTCTGGCCGCGGCCGTCGGGGTTCAGATTTACACTGTCGCGGCGCTCCTTGGGGGCGAGGCGTACCTCGGGTGGTCGTTCGGGTTCCGCTTTTTGACCGAGACATGTGTCCTCCTGGCCCCGGGGGCTGCGGCCCTCTTCGCCCGCGCAAACCCCGGCTCTGCCCGTGTGTTGGCGGCAGCCGGCGGTGTGCTCGTGGGCTGGAACCTACTCTTGCTCGGAGTCTATCGACATTGCGTGGGAGGGATGCTGGGCGGCGACCCACTCGCCGTGGTCTCGATGGTAGGCCGGTACGTTCTCCTCCGACCCCTCGAAGGTCTCGGAGTCGTGCTGGCCGTCGGTGGGCTGACGTTCGTCCTGGTCCGGGCGTTCCGCGGCGACCGTGTCCGTGTAATGACGGCCCCGGTTATCGAACCGCCCTGGCGGCTGGCCGCCTGACGACCTGCCCCGCCGCTGGCGGGCATCACCCTTGTCCGATGTCTTCGTCCCACAGCTGGGGCTTGTCACGGATAAAGTTCCTCATCATCTCGATGCACTTCTCCGACCGGAGGTCGATCACGTCGAACCCGTTCTCGCGGAGCCAGTCGATCCCTCCCGCAAAATTGACCGACTCGCCGACGACCACGGTGCCGATGTTGAACTGACGGATCAGCCCGCTGCAGAACCAGCAGGGGGCCAGCGTCGTGACCATGATCTTGTCGCGGTAACCGCCCGCCACCCGGCCGGCTTTCCGGAAGGCGTCCGTCTCGCCGTGGATCGACGGGTCGTTTTCCTGCACCCGGCGATTGTGCCCGCGACCGAGCAGCCGGCCGGTCGAGCTGAATAGCGCTGCCCCGACGGGAACACCACCCTCGGCGAGGCCGGTAATTGCCTCGGCGTAAGCGGTGTCCAGGATGTCGGAGTAAAGCGTGAGGGGCTCGCCCGTACTCATCGCCGGGCCTCGTTTCGAGTGATGGCGGGTCCACGGCCTCGCGCCCGACCGGGTGCGACAGCGGTCATACGCGGCCCCTCGATGCCGAAGACGAACGACCGCGGGCCACATGGCCCGCGGTCGTTCGTCCGAGAGGTCATGCCGGCAAGATCGCCTTCTCAATCGCCGCCCGCACCTGGGCCATCGGCACCCGCTCCTGCTTGAGCGTGTCGCGGTCGCGGATCGTGACCGTGTCGTCCTGCATGGTTTGGCCGTCGATGGTGATGCAGAACGGGGTGCCGGCCTCGTCCTGCCGCCGGTACCGCCGGCCGACCGCCCCCTTGTCGTCGAAAAAGACGTTGAAGTGCGGCTTCAGCTCGCGGTAGAGCTTCATCGCCTTTTCCGGCATCCCGTCCTTGTTCACGAGCGGGAAAACCGCGGCCTTGATCGGGGCGAGGCGGGGGTGGAATCGCATCACCACCCGGGTTTCCTCGTTCCCTTTCGCGTCCGGCACCTTGTCCTCGGTGTACGCCTCGCACAGCACGGCGAGGGTAAACCGGTCCGCCCCCGCGCTCGGCTCGATCACGTGCGGGGTGAACTGGTACTTCTCGACCTCCGCCGGCGGCGGGTTCGTCTTCATCCACTCCTTGAACGAGTTGGTGGTCCGGGTTCCGGCGTCGGCGTTCCACCGGTCCTCGTCGAAGTACATCAGCTTGTCGCCCATCCCGCTACCTTTGGGTGGGGGAGCGGCGTGGGCCGACAGGTCGAACGCCCCGCGGTGGGCGACCCCTTCGAGTTCCTGCGGCTCCTCGGAGAACGGGAACAGGTACTCGATGTCGGTGGTGCCGATCGAGTAGTGGGCGAGCTCGTCCTTGCCCTGCTCGCGGGGCTTGAGGTTGTCGCTCTTGATGCCGAGGGTGCTGTACCACTTCTTGCGGAGGTCCCGCCAGTACTCGTACCACTTCATCGACTCGGCCGGGTGGCAGAAGAATTCGATCTCCATCTGCTCGAACTCGCGGGACCGGAAGGTGAAGTTCCGCGGGTTGATCTCGTTGCGGAACGCCTTCCCGACCTGCGCGATCCCGAACGGGAGCTTGACCCGGGACGAGTCGAGGACGTTCCGGTAGTTGGCGAAGATCCCCTGGGCCGTCTCCGGCCGGAGGTAGACCTTGTTCTCGTCTGACGCGATGGGCCCGGCGTGGCTCTCGAACATCAGGTTGAAGGCGCGGGGCTCGGTGAGCGTTCCGGGCTCGTCCACGTCCGGGGCAACGATCACCGGTAATACGGCAGCGAGGTTCGGGAGCGCCATCAGGGCGACCGCGGCCCCGGGCTTGGCGTTCGCCTTTTTCGCCTTCTTCCCGGCCGCCTTCTGGGCGTCCTCATCCCCCTTGGGGTACGCGAAGTAGATCGCCTTCCCGCCCGCATCGGCCGTGAGCAGTTCGAGCTGATCGGCGCGGTACCGCTTCTTGCTCGTCTTGCAGTCGACCATCGGGTCCGAGAACCCGCCGACGTGCCCGCTGGCGACCCAGACCTTCGGGTTCATGATGATCGAGCAGTCGAGCCCGACCATGCGGATTTCCTGGCCGTCCGGGCCGGGGGGCGGGTTGCGGACCATGTCCTGCCACCATGCCTCCTTGACGTTCCGCTTGAGCTCGACCCCGAGGGGGCCGTAGTCCCAGAACCCGTTGATCCCGCCGTAGATTTCCGAGGACTGGTAGATGAACCCCATGTCCTTGCAGAACTTGGCGAACCGGGCCATGTCGATTCTGGTGGGCATCGTCGAACCCTCCTGGCGAAGCCCTTGGTCTGGGCCCCGCGGTGACCTGAGAGATGGGGTCGGATCAGCTCGCGGTGAACCGCCGCCCCACGGTCTGGACATGATACGGCCGGGGGTAGGTTCGGGGACCGGGTCGCCACCTCACGCCCCCGCCACCCCTCCACCCCGCTACCTCACCACCCCACCACCCCGTCCGGGCTGCAATTCCGCTTGCCGCTCGCCCGCCGGCCGGGTACGCTCCCCTGAACAAGCCTCTCAGCTGCCCGCCGTTCGCCTTCGACCGGATACAGACAAATGTTCAACCGTCTTGTCCTGATCGCCGCCGTCGCCGGCGCGTTTGTAATCGCCGTGTACGCCGCTGCCGACAAGCCGGCGGCCGCGCCTGCCGAGAAACCGCTCCCGGAAATGAAGTTCAACGACGTGAAGGAGCTCGCCCCCGGGGTGTTCTTCCGCTACTCGTCGATCAGCGCGACCGACAAGACCATCCCGTTCGGCGGGTCGAACCACACCTGGGTCGTGTTCAAGGACTACGTAGTCGTGGTCGACGCGAACTTCCCGAAGGAAGCCGGCGACGTCGTGGCCGCCATCAAGAAGACGACGAACAAGCCGATCCGGTACGTACTCGACACCCACCACCACGGCGACCACGCCTACGGGAACAGTGTGTGGTCCAAGGCGGGGGCCCAGATCGTCGCCTCCAAGAACGCCGCCCGGCTATTGAAGACCAACGGCCCGAAGCAGTGGGAGGACGCGAGCAAGGACCGCGAGGACCTCCGCAAGACCGAGCTGAAGCAGGCGGACGTCGTGTTCGAGGACAAGTATGTGCTCGACGACGGCACCCAGCGGGTCGAGTTCCTCCAGTTCGGCCACTCGCACACCGCCGGCGACGCGGTCGCGTACCTGCCGCACCACAAGATCCTGTGTACCGGCGACGCGTGCGTGAACGGGTCGTTCAACTACATGGGCCACTCGAACTCGGGGTCGTGGGTCAAGTGTCTCGAAGGAATGCAGAAGCTGAACGTCGAGCTGATCTGCCCGGGACACGGAAAGGTCGCCCGAAAGGACCTGCTCGAGACCCAGAAGCGGTACTTCGTGGACCTTCGCGCCGAGGTGAAGAAGGGCATCGACGCGAAGAAGTCGCTGGAGGAGATCACCATCGGACTCGACCTGCCGTGGTACAAGGAATGGACCGGGGTGGCGGCCAAGGACAACAAGGACAACGTGAAACACGTGTACGACGAGCTGACGGGCAAGATCGACCACGACCGCCTCGGAAAGACCCCGGCTCCGCTGGACTGGCGGGCCCCGGCGGACGGGGTGGCGGTCGTTCGGCGGGATTGAGAGCGGGTTGCCAGGGCTCCCGCCCTGGGCTTCGTGGCGGGCTCGACGCCGTCCCGATCACCGGCCTTGTTCGGTCTTCGGCCAGTTCAGGTATCGGTGCAGGAAGTCGAACGTCCCGCGGCCGTTGATCGTGTGGCCGCCGTTGAAGAACTCGATCTCGGTCCGACCGGCCAGCCCGAGGTTGGCGTACGCCCAGCGGACCTTCGCGTACTCGGCCGACACCCACTCGTCCGGGGCGACCCCGTCGTGGTGGCCCCGCTCCACCATGAACGGCCGCGGGGCGATCAGGTACGCCAGCTCGGCGTAGTTGAACATGCTCCCCATGTTGAAGTACGGCATTTCCCACTCGATCGTGTACATGAAACTGTAATCGCTGTCGGTGGCCGCGACCTTCCGGGCCCAGTCGTTGAAATCCCCGGAGCAGATCGACAGGCCGTACCCGTCGACCAGCGCCGGCACCCGGACGGCGGTCTCGCCTCCGTAGCTCAGGCCGTAGAAGGCGATCCGCTTATCGTCCACGAACGGGAGGGTGCCGAGCCACGAGAGGATTTGCCGGTGCTGGGCGGTGATGAACGAGAACATCGTCAGCTTGACCGGGTTCCCCTTTCGGTTCAGCATCCGGTAGAGGTCTTCACCCCGGTACAGGTTGTGCGGGGCGAAGGTGACGAACCCCCGTTCCGCCAGCTTGGCCGCGAAGTCGTGGTAGGCCGGGACGTCCCCCTCGATCACGTCCTTCGGTAGACCGTTTCGTCCGTGCTGGCAGACCACCACCGGCCGCTTCTCCCCGGGCTTGATCCCCTTCGGGACCAACAACACCCCCCAGGCGAAGACGTCCGGGTACACGTCGAGGACCACCTCGTACCCGGTCCATTTCGGGTTGTCGTAGACGACCCGCGACCGCGGGTTCGCGGGGAGGACCGGGTCGTCGATCCGGCCGATCACGTCTTCTTCGAGGACTTTCCGGAAGGGTGCGACCTCTCGCGCGAACACGTCCGCCGGTCGCTCGCCCCGCGGGGCGAGCGTGCGGATCAGGGTCGTCTTGTCGCGGAGGAAGGCGCGTCGCGTTACGTCCCCGGCCTGGATCAGCTGTTGGACGTGACCTTCCAGCTCCCGCACCCGGCGCCGCTGCCGCTCGGCCGGGTCGAACGTCTTCCGCCGGTCGGCGGGCAACTCCGCTGGCAGCTCCAGCGCCCCTTTCACACCGAGTATTCCTGCGAACTCGCGGACCGCCGCCCGGCCGCCAAAGTCTTGAACCGGCCCATCCCCGTCACGAATGAGGGTGCGGCTCTGAAAGCCCGCGGGGAGGATCTCATCGAGCCGTTTCCACTCGCCGAGGACGCTCTCCAGGCCTGGGGTCCCGAGCCGGCCCACGGCTGCCCCGCCCCGGCGCCCTTTCGGCACCGCAGGCGGCCCAGCCACCTGCGGTCCCACGCTGTACTCCACAACCAGCCCCCGGGGGGCGATCAGGGTCGCGATCTCGGCGTCCCCGAACTCGGAGAGCAGCCCCCAGACGTTCCGGTAGATCGGTTCCTCCCACACCCGCTGCCGGGAGTCGAAATAGCCGGTGACCAGGACCGCGTCGATCCGGGTATCGGCCGCCGCCGCGTAGAAGGCTACCAGCCCGCCTTCCCCGTACCCGGCGACGCCGACCCGGGCGTCCGCGCCGGCCCGACTCCTCAGCCAGTCGACCGCGGCGAGGGCTACCTGCACCTCGTACCCGATGACGTGCCGGCCCATGTGGTACGCCTGCCGGTAGATCCATTCCCGGTGAGGCTGGTTGGTCAGGGCGATGTGCGGGTGGCCGGAGAAGTCGATCCCCCGGCTAACCGGAGTGGGGACGATGACGCGGAAGCCGTTGGCCGCCAACCGGCGGGCGAACTGGGAGACGGGGGGGACACCCGGGCGGAGGCCGGCGATCTGCTCCGAAAGCTGGTCCGCATCGGGAAGAGCGACGACGTGGCCGAGAACCGGGCCGGTCGGCTCCAGCAGGAGCCCTTCGCCGCGGACCCCATCCAGCACCGGCCAGCGCACCTGGTATACCCGGAACGAACCGGTCTCCGCGACAAGAGCCGGGTTATCGTCGTCGCCGAACCGCTCCATCGCGGCCGGCACCCGCCGGTCGACCACCCCGATCATCTTTTGGAACCGCTCTCGGTTGGCCTGAACGGACCGTTCATACGCCGCGCGGGAAGACGGATCGCGGTTCCACAGTTTGGCACGGGATTGGACTGACCGCTCGATCGCCCGCTCGGCGAAGCGGTGGGCGCCGTCGAGCATTTTGCGCGACAGATCACCCTCAGCCGTCAACGGCTTGGTTCCCGGCAGAAGCGCCGGCGGTTCTGCAAAGGCGGTCCCCGCGGTCAGCAACAGGACCGCGACAGCCGGGCGCATCATGGGTGGGTTCATTCCGTTTGGTATCGTAATGCTCGATCGAACCCGTCGATCAGGTTAAGCCGGGGCGGAGTCTTCACCCCGAAGGGGTGGGACAGCATAGCCCAGGGCAACGCCCTGGGCGGGTAGGCGGTGTCTGGGAGTGGCATTGCGACCCAGGCTCTTCAGGCCGCCCAGGGCGGTGCCCTGGGCTATGCTGTCCCAGCCTTGCAGGCTGAAATCTCGAGTAACATCCAGGATGGCGTCTCTCGTCTCGACCTTGCGGCTTTGCGTGAGCTTCTCCCATCACTTCCCGCTATCCTCGATCGCCTTCAGCACCGTCTCGGCGACGACCGCGTGTCCGGCCGGGCTCAGGTGAACGCGGTCGTCCACGTACAGCTTGTTCCGGTCGTCCTTCCCTGCGTTGTGAAATGCCTTCTCAGTGTCGGCGAGGCCCGTACCCCGGCTCTTCGCCGCCGCCCGACACGCCGCCCCCAGCTCCGCCATCGTCTCCCACTTCTCGGCGGTCGGGTTGGTGGTCAGGAGGAGCACGTCGGCCTTCCCCTTCGTCGCCCGGCGGATGCGGTCGACGGCCGCCTCGCAGGCGGCGGTGAACTCTTCGCCCCGCATCCCGGCCTCCCAGTCGTTGGCCCCGAAGAACACCGTGACGAGGTCCGGTTCGGGCATCTTGTCGAGCCACCGCGGGATCAGCACGAGGTTCTGGCGCAGCTGCGTTCCGCCGATCGCCGGGTTGTGGACGGTCACCGCCGACTTGTATTTCGTCTTGACGGCGTCGGCGAAAAGTGCGGGCCACACGACCTTCCGGTTGGCCCAGTGCCGGGTGTCGGTGAGCGAGTCGCCCATCGTGACCACGGTGATCGGCTTCCCGGCCTTCAGCTTCTCCCGGACCCGCCCGAGCGGCGGGCCGACGGGCTCGGTGTCGTTCGGGTCGCGGTCAATTTTCTGTTCCAGCCGGATCTCGTCTATGGTGAACGTCCCGGCCGGGTAGTCGCCCCAGTACCACCACTTCCCGATCCAGACGCCACTCACCTTCGACGGCGGGTTCCCGCCGGGCCCCAGCGGTTTCGCCTTCGGGCCGGGGAGGACCGGGATCAGGTCGCCCCACGCGACCGTGACCTTCGTCCAGGCGGTGCCCTTCACGGGGAAACACAGGTCGTACCGCACGGCGTAGTCGTTGTCGTGGATGAGTTCGAGCCCCGCGAACTGGTCGATGCCGTTGCCTTTCACCCAGAACGAAAAGCCCGCCGCCTGATCCCAGGCCGGGGTGCCGTGGATGGGGCTGGTGAAAAACGTGCCCCGGGCGTCCTTCTCGAACGCAAACCGGACCGCCTTCCCGACCTTCCCCTCGACCAGTTCGGCCTTGCCCTTCTCCTTCGGAGAAGCGAACGTGATCTCGTCCATCGCGGCGATCACGGCGGACTCGGGCGGCCTTGCGAGGACGATCGCGGCGGGCACGAGCGCGAGGGGTAGACCGAGGTAGAACAGCGTCACGGCGTTCTCCGGGACTGGGGCAGGTGGGGCGAGCTGGGGTTCTGAGCGGGCGGCGCGGTGTGGCCCGTGCCGGTCACTTCGATTCCGATCCCGCGGCTTTTTCAGCCTCCCGTTTCACGTAGTCCTTGAACGCGCCCATGTTGTACGAGATGAACAGAAAGGCGTGATACAGGGCCTGCGCGGTTTCATCCTCCGGGTCGTCGGCGTAGTCCTTCCGCAGATCGTTCAGTTTTGCGAGCAGCTGGTCGGCGTTCAACACGTCGCGGTCCCCCATCAGCTCAGGTTTCGTAACTCTTCCGGCCGATAATCTTAACCAGCTTGACACTCTCCGTCCCCTGGTGTTAGCCTCCCGCCCCAACTCCGCACGGATCGCGGAGCGGCGAGCTCGTCCATGATCAACCGTACCAGTCAACCGTTGACCGCGTGGTTCCTCTTGTGGGACCTCGGCCTGACCGCGGCCGGCTGGCTGGGCGCGTACTGGGTTCGCTTCCGGGCGGATGTATTCCCGCTCTACCGGCGGGAAGTCCCGGACTTCAGTCAATATGTCGGGAACCTCCCGCTCGTCGTTCTCCTGGCCTTCGTCTCGTACCGGCTGGCCGGGATGTACGAGGTCCACCGCCTCCGGCGGTTCCGCGAAGAACTGGTCGCCGTGGCCCGCGGGACGGGGCTTTTGGCCCTGGTGGTCATGGCCACCAGCTTCGTCCGGCAGGCCCACTACGAGTCCCGCGGGGTGATGATCCTGTTCACCGGCGGGGTGTTCGTGGCAGTGGTCGTCGCCCGCCGGATCAGCTGGTCGGCGGTCCGCAAGCTCCGCAGCCGGGGGGTGAACCAGAGCCACGCCCTGATCGTGGGGACCGGCCGGCTCGCCCGGCAGGCCGGTCGGACGCTCCGGCAGGTGTCCTGGACGGGAATCCGGACGGTCGGGTACGTCGAGGACGGCCCGGGGAAGTGCCCGACCGGCTTGCCCGTGGTGGGGACGATCGCCGAGCTTCCCGAACTGGTCGAGAAGTACCACGTCGAGCACGTCTTCATCGCCCTGCCGCTGAACCGCTACGCCGACGCCCGACGGGTGTTCGACGCCCTGTCGCAGACGACGGTTGACGTCAGGCTGATCGCCGACGTCCGGGCCCTGTCCGGGCTGTCGCTGACCACGACCACCCTGCACGGGATGACGATCATCGGGCTGCGGGAGAGCCCGCACTACGGGCTCAACGTGGTGGTGAAGCGGGCGATGGACGTCGTCCTCGCGCTGGTCGGGATCGTCGTCATCGCCCCGCTCCTGGCGGCGATCGCGGGGCTGGTCAAGCTGACCAGCCCGGGACCGGTGCTGTACCGGCAGGAGCGGTGCGGGCTCAACGGCCGGACGTTCATGATGCTGAAGTTCCGGTCGCTCCGGGCCGACGCCGAGGCGAACGGCCCCCAGATGACGGCGGTGAACGACCCCCGGCGGACGTGGTTCGGGGCGTTCCTGCGGGTGACGAACCTGGACGAGCTGCCGCAGCTGTTCAACGTCCTGATGGGCGACATGAGCCTGGTCGGGCCGCGGCCGGAGCGGCCGGTGTTCGTGAAGAAGTTCTCCAAGTCGATCCCCAACTACATGGCCCGGCACGCGGTCAAGGCCGGAATGACCGGGTGGGCCCAGGTGAACGGGTGGCGGGGGAACTCGTCGCTCCGCAAACGGGTCCAGTTCGACCTGTACTACATCACCCACTGGAACCCGCTCTTCGACATCCGCATCCTGTTCCTGACCGTCTGGCGGATGCTCTTCCAGAAGCAGAAACACGCCTACTGATCCATCGGCGGTCGCACACCGGAGCGCCGCCTGAAATCCCATCCCCCTGCCCGTCGTCTTACCCTCGCCGGTCCGTTGCTCTGGCCTCCTCCGCCGCGTATCATCGCTGGCGCGGAGACCGACGCCCGTTCATATCTCCTTCGCGGAGCGCTCCCATGCTCACACACGTCCGGTTCGCGCTTCCGGCCGCACTGTTGGTCGGGCTCGCCGCCCTCACCCCCGCCCAGCCCGACGGAACGAACAAGGCCCCTCCCGCCCCCGACCAACTGGCCGGCGTGGTCCCCGGCGATGCCACCGCGTTCGTGTCCCTCAAAGTCTCGGCGGTCTGGGACCACAAGGCGTTCGGGCCGGTCCGCGAGGCCCGCGGGCAGGTGGAGTTCGCCTGGGCGGTGCAGGCCCTGGTCGGCCTCCCCCCGGGGGAGATCGACCGCCTGACCGCGTTCTGGCACCCGCCCTCCCCGGACGCGCCGTTCGTCCTGGTCACCGGTCGCAAGCCGGTCGACCCGGCCGCGATGGTCAAGACCCTGACCCGGGCGGGGGCGGCGGCCCCGAAGCCGGTGCCCGGCGGGAAGGTCCTGGTCGCCCCCGGGGCCGAGTTCCCGTACCTGCTCCCGGTCGATGCGAAAACGGTGCTGCTCGCCCCCAAGTCCTCCGACCCGTCGGGCCTGGAGAAACTGGCGGGGCGGGCCGGGCCGCTCGGGGCGGCGGTCGAGTCCGCGGGCCGGCACACCCTGACCGTCGGGCTCGACGTGAAGGCGGCAAAGCTCCCCCTGCCGATCAGCGGGCCGCTGCTCGAAGCTGACACCGCCGTCCTGACCGCCGACCTGACGGGTGAAAGTACCGGTAAGGCGGAACTGCGGCTGGCGTTCACGACCGCCGAGAAGGCCAAGACAGCCGCCCCCCTCCTCAAGGCCAAACTCGACGAGCTCTCGGTGTGGGCCGCAGCCCAGGAGAAGCGGGTGGTGGAGCGCGGTCAGGAAGGGACGAGCTACCCGGCCCCCCTGCTGGATTGGATCGCGAAGACGCTGAAGGCGGTGAAGGTGCGGACCGACGGCAAGGCCGTGGTCGCGACGGCCGATGTGAAGCTTGACGAGATGGTGTCGCGGCTGGTTTCGGCCGCGCCGGACGCGGCGCTGGCCCCGCGGGGGTCGTCTGCCGCCGAAAACAACATGAAGCAGATCCTGCTCGGGGTCATCAGCTACTCCGACGCGAACAACCGGATGCCGTCGAACAGTTACGACAAGGACGGGAAGCCGCTTTTAAGCTGGCGGGTCCAAATCCTCCCGTATATCGAGCAGAGCAACGTGTACCAGCAGTTCAAGCTCGATGAGCCGTGGGACAGCGACAACAATAAGCCGCTCAGCCAGATCGTGGTGAAGGTGTTCCAGGTTCCGGGCCGGCCGGCCGGGCAGCCGTGGGAGACCTACTTCCGGGCGTTCGTCGGGCCGAAGGGGGTGAAACCGGAGCACCGGCCGTGGCTGGTCGAGGGGGAGAGCAAGGGGCCCGCGTTCCCGGCCGCTTTTCCGGACGGCACCTCGAACACCTGGCTGGTGGTCGAGGCGGCGGAGGCCGTGCCGTGGGCGAAGCCGGACGACCTGCCCTACGACGGAGTGTTGCCGCTGCCGAAGCTCGGCGGCCCGGGAGGGGTGTACGTCGCCGGGTTCGGCGACGGGAGCGTCCGCACTTTCCGCCGCGGCCAGATCGACGAGCAGAACATGCGGTTCTTGATCTCGGTCGCGGACGGGAATGTGGTGAACATCCCGGGCCGGTGAAGGCCAAAAACTCTTTTATTTGGGCGTAACCGGTCGGGCTCGCGAGCCCGACCCGGAACTCCCCGCTTCAACGTCCAGCTCGCCTTCGGGCCGGCACGTCGCCGAGGTACAGTGGAGGTAGTGCGGCGGACGTGGGTCCCTGACCTCGACTCCGGTGTGGCAAGCGGCCACGTCCGGGGGGGCGGTATGCACCCCTGTTGGAAGGACCGACCGCGTGGCCTGTGGACTCCGAACGGGGGGAGGGTTTGGCCGGAGGTCGGGGGGGTCGATTTTGCAGAACGAACCCAATCGACACATTTCCTTCACGCTTCGGGCCGACCAGACCCATCCGGGCAGGGGCGGTTTTGCAGAACGAACCCAACCCGCCTCGGTCCGCCCGGTTTGGGTCGACCACCGGAGCGGTCGGGGGGTTGTTTTTGCGGAACGAACCCAATCCGGGGGCCGGTGCCCACCCGGTGGGAGGTCTCTTGTGCGGAACGAACCCAATCCGCATCACCCGGTCATGCTCCCCAGCGGTTTGCCAGCCCGGTCCCGACTCGGAGGTCACGAGATCGGTCGCTCGTGTCTTGGGACTGCCAACTCCTGCCATTCCCTGCCACCCGCTACCGCCACCCGGGCTCCCGCCGGTCCGCGGACCGATTCTGCCGACCGAACCCAATTC
>JAQGHQ010000248.1 GCA_028288765.1 Gemmataceae bacterium
CACGGGTATCCTCTCGTGGGGGGGGCGAATATTTGGGGGGGGCGAATATTCTGGGGGGGCGAATATTCTCACCCCCCCTCGCTCTCCAAAAATGGCGGGCGGGCCGGAGAAGGTCAGGCCCGCCCCAAAGCCTTACGAGTCTTCCATGAACCTCTTCGCGAAGTTTGCCGCCGCCCTTCCGCTCTCTCAATTCCTCGCCAAGTACGGCACGGCGACCGACCGCGCCCGGTGGGATAGCGCCCTCGCCGCAACCCAGCTCACCGACGCCCAGCGCCAGCTCCTCGGCAAGTTCACCCGCGAGATGAACGTCCTCGTCCTCGCCGGGGCATGGTGCGGGGACTGCGTCGCCCAGTGCCCGACGTTCGACCGGTTCGCCGAAGCCGCCCCGGTAGTGAAGGTCCGCTACCTCGACCGCGACGATCACCCCGATGCCCAGAAGGAACTCCAGATCAACGGCGGAGACCGTGTCCCGGTCGTCGTATTCTTCTCCGAAGACGGGTACGAGGTCGCCCGGTACGGCGAACGCACCCTCGCCCGCTACCGCCAGATGGTCGAACAGCTGACCGGCGAGTCGTGCGCGACGGGCCTCGTCCGAAGTTCCGATCCCGTTCAGGTCCAGGCCGTACAAAACTGGCTGGATGAGTTCGAACGGGTGCAGTGGATCCTGCGGCTATCACCGCGGTTGCGCCGAAAGCACGGGGATTGAGGGGGGATAACGGTTTCGAGTCGGTTTGCACGACTTCAGCCCGGAGCATAAGCTACCTTTGCTGGCGGACGGATGTTCTCGCGGCCGATAGCGCTACGTGCCGTTGCGAGATAACGCCCCGAGGGACGCCGATGTTCCGGTACCGTTGCCCCCAGTGTACCCAGATCCTCCAAGCGCCCGAAATCCGCGCGGGCAAGACAACTGTTTGCTCCAAGTGCTCACAACCCCTTACGATACCTGCTGATAAGTCGGAATGGCTTAACGAAAAGGGTGAACCTCTCCTCACGTCACCCACTCTCTTCATCCCTCTCCCCGCCGTCACCCCGCCTCCGGTTGTTCGACCGCCGATCGAAGAAAACGCCCCCTCTGGGGAAGCCGATAACGACGTGCTGGGGGCGATCTTCCTGGGGGCGATTTCTCCCACGGCCGACATCGACCTGAACCTACCATCCGAGTCGGTCTCCGCGTCCCGTCCGCTCCTGCCCCGTCCGGCACCGAAACCCGACCCTGGGATCGCACCCGAACCGCTTGTCGCCCGGAAACCGACCCACCCGCCCAAACTTGTATCCGCACCCCAGCTCGCGTCTGCGGACGAGGCATCCGTCCTCCTTCCGAGCCCGCCTCAGCCCACCGGCCCGGCATCCCAACCGGAGCCGAAGGCCCCGGCGGCCGAGACACCGCATGCCCCGAGCGATCCGGAACCGGCCCCGGGGGCCACCCCTGCGCCCCCCCGCCACCCGACCCCCTTGCCCCGGTCGGTTCCCCGCCACCCGCTCCCGCCTGAACCCGACCCCCGCACTCTGGCGGCCCTGCCTTCGGAACCGAAGCCACCGTCCCCGACGCCCTCATCCCGCCCGCCCATCCCGACACCGCCGCCCTTAAGGCGCGGCACCGCGGGTGACCGGCCGTTCGGCGCGTCCGTATTGGTGGGCGGCGAGAACGACACCGGCTGGGCCGGCGCGGGCAGCAGGAGCGGCCCCCGGTCGCGGCGGATGGTCAGCGCATCTCCGGCCGGTTCGACAGACAACGGGAGCACGGTCACGATGGACGAACCGCTCCGTCTCCGCACCCAGATGGACATCGCGGTCGACCTGACCGCCGCCCTGAGCACCCGGATGAAGCCGCCACCCAAGCCGCCCCGTGACCTGAAGCCGTCCACCGCGCTGTGGATCCTGGCCACCGGGGTGGCGATCGCCCTGCTGCTCCTCACCCTGATCTCCGCGAACGACTTCAGCGACGTGGTGTTATACATCGGGGCCGGCCAAATCGCGGCCGGATACCTTTGGGTCGTGAGTCTGGCATTCCGCCGCGACTGGCAGCGGGGGCTCGTCTGTGCCATTCCCCCGATCACCCTCTGGTATCTGGCCCAGTGGAAATACGCGAAGTACCGGCCGCTCCGGTCCGTGGCGACCGGGGCTGTCCTGATGGGGATCGCCGCGACCGCGACCTACGTCCTGCCGCACACCCGGAGCTGGGCGGGCGTCAATGACGACCCCGCAACGACCACCACCCCCCCCGACATCACCACCCAGTCGAAGGTGGCCCAGCTCCGGCACTACCGCGACAAGCGTGAGTACGACGCCCTCATCGAGCTGCTCCGGACGCTCGCCCGGACCGACCCGCGGTATTCGGACGAGGCGAAGAACCGGGTCGAACTGGCGGCCGAGCTCAAGGCCCTGTGCGGGCACACGGATGCGGGGGTGAAGGTCGAGGGGATGGCCGCCTTCGCGGCGTGGGGGGGCGACGACGCCCGCGGGCTGTGTCTGGAGGCGAGCCGGTCGGCGAACCGGGAGGAGCGGTTGATGGCGCTGCGACTGCTCCCCCGGTGGAAGGACGAGTACGTCGCCCGGGCGCTCGCGGAGCGGGTCGGACGGCCCGGGAGGGAAACCACCTCCGCCCAGGACGCACTGGTCGAGCTCGGCGGGCCGGTCGCCGAGCGGGCCGTCATCCCGTTACTGCGGAACGAGGAACAGGGCATCCGGCTGACCGCGATCGACATCCTCGGGAACGAGAAGGTCGGCGGGTCGGAAGCGGTCGCCGCCTTGCTCGAAGTCGCTCGCACGACCAACGACCCCGGCACCCGCCAGCGGGCCGTCGACAAGGCCGATCAGATCCGGAACCGACTGAAGAAGTAGGTAATCGGCGAAGCGATCGGGGGTAGACAGACCTGGCAACCTGCCCCCGAGTCGCTGGCGGGCCGCCACGGAGGGCGGCCCCTATAACCTCGGTCCGGTCGGGGCCGCCCGCGCCTTTCAACAAAGCACCCCGTCCTCTATTCTTCGTCCAGCGCTTCCCCCAGCACATCCTCGCTCACGTAGATCGGTACCCGGGCGGTAACCGCCAGGGCGATGGCGTCGCTCGGCCGGCAGTCCACCTCGACCAGCTCGCCCTCGTTGCGGATGCGGAGCTTGGCGAAGTACGTGTGCTCCTTCAGGTCGCTGATCACGATGTCCTGGATCTCCCCGCCCATCTGCTCGACCACGGAGGTGATCAGGTCGTGGGTGAGTGGCCGGGGCGCCTGCATCCCCTTCACCCGTCGGTCGATGCTGGTCGCCTCGAAGATCCCGATCACGATCGGGAAACTCCTGTCCCCCTCGACCTCTTTCAGGATGATCACCTGGTGGTCGTCCACCTCGCTGATGATGATGCGGCGGAGCTCCATTTGGACCGGCACGGCATGGCCTCCGGGTACAATGCAAGGTGAACAAATGAAAAGTGCAAAATGGAATGACCGGTACGGCGGGCCGGGGTAGTCATTTTGCACTTTTCATTTTACACTTTTCACCCGGTGATCAATGCCCACCCCCGCCACAGTCCTGCTGAGCGCGACCCCGCAGGCCCCGGCCGACGATCTCCGCCGCCTCCTTCCAACGGCCGGGTACGTTGTCGCCGACCACTCGCTCGGGTCGCCCCCGTCCGTCGATTTCGGGCCGTTAGTGGCAGCCGTGGTCGAGGTCGGGAACCAGATCGAGCCGGCCGCGGCCCAGACCCGCCGGTGGCGGGTCGAACTCGGGGATCAGGTCGTGCCCATACTCTGGGTGATACCGGCCGGGTCGGCCGGGGTCGCCACGCAGGGACTCGACGCCGGGGCGGATGCATGTCTGGCCCGCCCGTTCGACCCGCCCGTCTTTACGGCCCAGGTCAAGGCGATGGCCAGGTGCCACGCGTCCGCCGCCCGGCTCTGGACGAAGGCGGGTGAGACCCGGTTGCTCGGCGACCAGCTCCGCAAGGCATACGCCCAACTCGACCACGAATTGGAAATGGCCCGGCGGGTCCACCGGACGTTCCTCCCGCGGTCGCTCCCGGATGTCGGGGGAGCCCGGTTCGCCGCCTGCCACCGCCCGCGGAGCCGGGCCGGCGGAGATTTCTACGACGTCCGCCGGCTGGACGAGGATCATGTCGGGTTCTTCCTGGGCGATGTGGTCGGCCGCGGCGCGGCGGCCGGCAGCCTGCTCGGGGTCTTCGTGAATCAGATGATGAACCTGAAAGAGATAACCGGGAATCGATACCGACTGGTACCGCCGGACGAGGTGCTGGTCGGGTTGAACCGGGAGCTGATCGGGCTCGGACTCGACGACCCGCCGCTAGTGGCCTTGCTCGTGGGTACGCTGAACGTCCGGGACGGGGAGGTGTCGGTCGCGCGGGCGGGGCTCCCCGCCCCGGTATACGTCCCGGGCGCCGGCGACCCCCTGATCTGGACAGCCCCCGGGCCGTTCCTGGGTACCGCCGACACGACCTACCAGCTGATCCGCGGGACACTGTCGGCGGGTGACAAACTGGTGGCCGGCAGCGACGGCGCCCGCCCCGACAGCGGTCCCGCGACGGACCAGCTGGGCGACGCCGCGGGCCGCCACCGCGGGCTTTCGGGACAGGCGTTTCTGGACGCGGTCGCCCGGGACCTGTTGCCCCACGTCCGACACCCGGACGACTTTACTCTGCTCGCGGTGGAGATGGTGGCGGCTTCGTAGTTCACCCCGACGGACGGGTTCGCCTCCCGATACCGGACGGTTCCCATATAGGGTGGGCACCGCCCACCAAGACCTGAAGGCAAGAGGTGGGCGGTGCCCACCCTACAACTGCTCGTGGTGGAGATGGTGGCGGCTTCGTAATTCACCCCGACGGACCGGCCGGCGGACCGCCGTTGTCGCCCCGCCCGGCATCTCCTACGATAACCAGCCTCATTGCTATTCACGGAGCCGTGCGCTATGAAAAAGGGCATTCACCCGAACTACCGGCCGGTCGTCTTCCAGGACGTCGCGGCCAACTTCGCCTTCCTCACCCAGTCGTGTGTCGACTCCGACGAGACGATCAAGTGGGAGGACGGGAACGAGTACCCGCTCTACAAACTCGACATTTCGAGCGCCAGTCACCCGTTCTTCACCGGTAAAATGAAGTTCGTGGACACCACCGGCCGGGTCGAGAAGTTCCAGAAGAAGTATCAGAAGACCGGGTACGGGGCCAAGAAGGGCGGCGAGGCCGGCAAACCCGAAGGGGACGAGAAGAAGTAACACCGCCCCACGGAAACTCGAAATCCGAAACGATGTCGAAACCCGAAATGCGATTCTCGAAACAATGCCGGGTGCTCCCGGCTGATGCGCACCGCCATTAGCGAGCCGGCGAGGTGAGTGTCTGGCGTTCGTGCCTCTGTCGTGTTTCGGATTTCGTGCTTCGACATTCGGATTCGTGAGGTTTCCCAGATGTGGCCGGTCATGGAACAGAAGCTCGCGCGATTCCGCGAGCTGGAAGAACAACTCTCCGACCCCGCGGTCGCCGGCGATCACACCAGGTTCTCCGTCGCCGCCAAGGAGCACGGCGCCCTCGCGAAACTGGTCAAGCCGTACATCGAATACCGGCAGCTCGAACAGTCTATCGCGGACGCCGAGTCGCTTCTCGGGGGCGATCCCGAGATGAAAGCGCTCGCCGAAGAAGAGCTGGCCCAGTTGTGGCCGAAGCGTGACGCCCTGCACGCGAAAGTCGAGGACAGTCTCCTCGTCGACCCGGCGGAAGACTTCTCGAAGCTGATCGTCGAAATCCGGGCCGGGACCGGCGGGGATGAGGCCGCCCTGTTTGCCGGCGACCTGTACGAGATGTACTCCCGGTACGCCCGGACGAAGGGGTGGACCGTCGAGGAGATCGCGTACAGCCCGGGCGAGGCCGGCGGGTTCAAGGAGGTCACGTTCGGGATCGAGGGCGACGGGGTCTTCCAGGTCCTGCGGTACGAGTCGGGCGGGCACCGGGTCCAGCGGGTGCCGAAGACCGAAACCCAGGGGCGGATTCACACCTCGCTCGCCACGGTGGCGGTGCTCCCCGAGCCGGACGACGTCCAGGTGACGATCAACCCGGGCGACATCGAGTGGGAGACGATGCGGGCCGGCGGGGCCGGCGGCCAGCACGTGAACAAGACCGAGTCGGCCGTCCGGATCTGGTACCGGAAGGGTACCCCGGACGAGCTCGAGGTGAAGTGCCAGGACGAGAGGAGCCAGCACAAGAACCGCGAGCGGGCGATGCGGATCATCCGCACCCGGATCTTCGAAAAGCAGCAGCAGAGACTGCACCAGGAACGGGCCGACATGCGGAAGAACCAGATCGGCTCGGGGGACCGGAACGAGCGGATCCGCACGTACAACTTTCCGCAGAACCGGGTGACCGACCACCGGATCGAGCTGAGCGTGTACAAGCTCGACGCGATCGTCGGCAATGGCGAAGTGGACGAGCTCGTCGGCCCGCTCTTGGCCCACGCCAAGAAACAGAAACTCGCGGCGGTCGGGTCGAAGTAACATTTTCGTGCCCGGGTCACGGGTGCCGAGTCGTGAGCAAGGCCGATCAGTCGCCATGCACGGGATGAGGCTGAACGGCTGCCGGTATCGGCCCCTGCACTCGGCACCTTCCCCTCGCCATTCGGAAGTCATTTTCCCACGGACGGACTCATGCCGCCGGAACCCGCACCTCCCCCGCACACCCCGCCCCCGACCGTCTGGACGATTCGGGCCCTTCTCAGCTGGACCACGAACTACCTGGCCACGAAGGGAATGCCGGCGGCGACGGCGAGGCTCGAAGCCCAGGTCCTGCTCGCCCACGTCCTGAAGTGCAAGAAGGTCGACCTGCTGGTGCGGTACGACGAGCTGCCGACGGACGCCGAGCGGGCCGAGTACCGCGGCCTGATCAAGCGCCGGGTGGACGGGTGGCCGGTCGCGTACCTCGTCGGGTCCCGCGAGTTTTACCTGCTCCCGTTCGAGGTGTCCCCGGCGGTGCTGGTCCCGCGGCCGGAAACCGAAACGCTCGTCGCCGAAGCCCTCCGGCTGCTCAAACCGGTGGCCGGCCCGGCGGTCCTCGACCTGGGGACCGGGTCGGGGTGCATCGCGGTGAGCATCGCCCACCAGAAGAAGGACGCCCGGGCGACGGCCGTTGACATTTCGCCCGACGCCCTCGATGTGGCGAGCCGGAACGCCGAACGGCACGGGGTGGCCGGCCGGGTGCGGTTCCTGCAAGGCGACCTGTTCGCGGCCGTCCCGGCGGGAACCGTGTTCGACCTGGTGGTGAGTAACCCGCCGTACGTCACGCCGGCGGAACTGGCCGCCCTGGCCCCGGACGTCCGGGACCACGAGCCCCGGCTGGCGCTCGACGGCGGCCCGGACGGGCTCGCATTCTACCGCCGGATCGCGGCCGGGGTGGGACCGTTCTTGAAGCCGGGGGGCTGGGTGTTGGTCGAGATCGGGGCCACCCAGGACCAGACCGTGCGCGCGCTCTTCGCGGAGCGGCCGGAGCTCGAAGTCGGGAAGATCCTGAAAGACGCCGCCGGCCTGCCGCGAGTCGTATGCGCGAAAAAGAGATAGGACGGATTTCTCACCGCGGAGAGCGCGGAGAACGCAAAGGGGAACCCGGACCGGAGTTCGAAGGACGGGGGGCCGGGCTCCTCCGCACGACGGATCAGACGCTCGGATCCGAACTCCTATCCGGCCTTTCCTCTGCGATCTCTGCGGACTCCGCGGTGAGACATCCGGGATAGGACAGAACGGCTGCAAGGAAGCTGATCTCTTGACTCACTTCTGAAGGATGAGTTTCCCCCGGCGGGTGATCCGGAGGCGGTAACGGACTCCGTCGAGTTCGATCCACACTTCCCGCTGGCCGCCGAAAAGATCCTCCGCCCGGACCACCCGGGCTGGCGGGTCATCCATCTGCTCCGACGTCTGTTCAATCGGTACATCGTCGCTCATGACCGGACCTCATCGCGACCCGCCGATGAGACGGGGTGTCATTTACAGGAATCGTCACGGCCATCCCGAATCCGAAAAGCGTACTGATCTGGAGCACTTTTTTGCTGCCTCGTCATTGACAGTATCCGAAGCGGGCTTATAGTAAAGACGTCTTGTTGAGATTTAGTCTCATCAAGATCGGGTCAGGCTCATGAGCCCGCCCGCCTGCCGAGTACGCTCAGCCACCGTTCGGGATGCAGCTCGGGCCTATTTCAGGAGATGCCAATCTCCGGATGGCCGGCCGAGGTGCTCACCTGCCGTCGCAACGCGGCTCGCCCTGCATGTTCTTCACCCGAACCGGAGGGCACCACGTGCGTCATTCTCGCATCGCCGCGTTCACGCTGATCGAGCTGCTGGTGGTGATCGCGATCATCGCGATCCTGATCGGCCTCCTCCTCCCCGCCGTCCAGAAGGTCCGCGAGGCCGCCGCCCGGACCCAATGTGTCAACAACCTGAAGCAGATCGGGCTGGCGGCGCAGGGCTATCACGACGGGCAGCTGACCCTCCCACCCGGCTACCTCGCCACCGTGCCATACACGGACGGGGCGACCGATACCACGCCCGGCTGGGGATGGGCGGCCTTCCTGCTCCCCTACGTCGAGCAGGACGCGCTATTCCGGCAGATCAACCTGAGCCAGCCGATCACGAACTCCCCCGCGGTCGCCGCGACCCTCCTCAAGGTGTACCTGTGTCCGTCCGACCTCACCCCGGGAGCAGCCTTTTCGGTCCCGGACGGGTTCGGCAATCCCGTGATGACGGCCGCCCCGGCCAGCTACGCCGCCTGCGTCGGCGGGGACGAGTCGGACACCAAGGACGCCATGGGCCAGGGGGTTTTCTACCGCAACAGCCGGACCCGTCTGACCGACATCACGGACGGGACGAGCGGCACCATCCTGATCGGGGAGCGGGCCTGGGCGAACGCGAACGGGGTGTGGGCGGGGGCGGTCCCGAACGGGGTTTGCAAGCGGGGCCAGCAGAACCCGTGCCCGGGGTCCGGGGCCGGATCTTACCCGGCCTCCACCCTGGGCCTGGCCCACAGCCACCTGAACAACGCCCTCACGGACACGGACGGCGGCCTGGACGACTTCTCCAGCAGGCACACCGGGGGGTCGAACATCTTGTTCGGGGACGGGCACGTCAGTTTCGTCCGCAGCGTCCCGGGGGACAACGCGGACGGGAGCTTTACCCGGGACAGTCTCGCCTTCCAGGCGATGGGTACCCGGGCGGGCGGCGAGGTGATCCAGGGGCTCGACTACTGACACCCGGAACCGAACCGGTCGTGGGTAGTCAACCGACCCACGCTGCCACCAACCGGGAGCACCTCACATGAAGCGCGTGTTGCTCGGGGCCGTGCTGGTCGCCGCCCTGGGCGGCTGTGCCCGGACCAAACCGACCCAGGCCGGCGGCAAGCCGGTGGACTACTGGGTCGAGGCCCTCCGCAATCCGGACCCCCAGGTGCGGAAGGAGGCCGTGTTCAAGCTCGGGAACGTCGGGCCGGCCGACCCCGCCGCGTACCCCGCCGTGGTCGGGGCGATCCGGGACGCCGACCCGAAGGTGCGGTGCGAGGTGATCCTGGCGCTAATGAAGTTCGGACCGCGGGCGAAGGAAGCGGGTCCGACACTGGGAGACCTCAAGGCACACGACCCCGACGCCCGGGTTCGCAGTCACGCGAGCCGGGCCCTGGAAAAGATCGGGACCGAGCCGGACAGCCCGAAGTAACGCACGGACCGGGGTCAGTGTAATGCCGCTCCCGCCGGGAGGTACTCCCTGGTGTCACCGACCGACTCCGGTGACGCTACAGTGAGTACCGAGATGTTCACGATTCGATCGAGTGCCGAGCGCGGGACGACCCGCCTCGCCTGGCTCGACAGCCGGCACACGTTTTCGTTCGGCGAGTACAACGACCCGCTGCACCACCGGTTCCGCACGTTGCGGGTGATCAACGACGACCGGATCGGCCCCGGCGGGGGGTTTGGCACCCACGCCCACCGGGACATGGAGATCCTGACCTACGTACTGTCCGGGCAGCTGGAGCACCGCGACAGCATGAACAACGGCGAGGTGATCCGGGCCGGCGAGTGGCAGGCGATGACCGCCGGGACGGGCCTCCTGCACAGCGAGTTCAACCCGTCGGACGCGGAGGGGGTCCACCTCCTCCAGATCTGGATCTTCCCGGACCGGCGCGGGCTCACCCCGGGTTACCAGCAGCGGCAGTTTCCGGACGCGGAGAAGTTCGGGCGGTGGCTGCTCGTGGCGTCACCGGACGGGGCGGACGGGTCGCTGGTCATCCACCAGGACGCCCGGCTCTACCTCACCCAGCCCGCCCCGGGTCAGACGGTGCGGCACGAGTTGAAGCCCGGCCGCGGCGCGTACTTGCATGTTTCCAAAGGCGTGGCCACGGTGAACGGTCGGAACCTGACCGCCGGGGACGGGGTGGCGGTGGAGAACGAGCCCGTCATCGAAGTGACCGGCGAGCAGAATGGTGAAGTTCTGCTGTTCGATCTGGCGTAGTGGCTCGGGACGAGGGGGGCGGAAGCCCCCTGCTATTCCCTCGAAGCGAGCGGGGGCATGGGTCCCCGATGTCCACCCGAAGCGAGGGGGCCGCGCCCCGCCGTCCTGTCAGAACAATTCCTTCACCGGCTCCCCGCCGTTCGGAAGCAGGTTGAGTACCCGCCCGAACACGTCGGTGTAGGTCGAGTCGAGCGGCACCCCGAAGTACCGGTAGATGGTCGCCGCGAGGTCGCCCGGGGTGACCGGCCGTTCCTGGATTTGCCCGCCCTCTTTATCCGAGCTCCCGATCACCTGGGCGTGCCGGAGCCCGCCGCCGGCGAGGAGCATCGACATGACGTACGGCCAGTGGTTCCGCCCGTCGGTGCTGCCCTGGGTCCCGAGCTGGGGGGTGCGGCCGAACTCGCCCATCGCGATCACGAGGACCTGATCGAGTAGCCCCCGCTGGTCGAGGTCCGAGACGAGCGTGGTCACCAGCTGGTCGAACAGCGGGAGGAGCGGGCCGAGACCTTTCTTGATCCCGCCATAAGGCGGGATGTTGTCGCCGTGCGTGTCCCACGTCCCCGACGCGGTGTGGTAGCTCAGATCGAGCGTGACGAAGGCCACACCCGCTTCCACGAGCCGGCGGGCCAGAAGGGCCTGCTGGCACCACAGGTGTTTACCGTACTTCTCGCGCGTCGGGGCCGGCTCCCGGCTCAGGTCGAGCGCGGCCCGGACCCGCCCGCCGGTCAGCATCCCGACCGCCTGTTGCTCGTACTTGTCGAGCGCGGCCATCGACCCGGACGTGTCGAGATCGACCCGGAGCCGGTCGAAGCTCCGCAACAGGGTCTGCCGGTCGCCCATCCGGCCGGCGGGTACGTCGGCAGGGAGTTCGAACATCTTCCCGCCGGAGAGCTGGCCGGTATCGGTGCCGACGAGGTCGTAGAGCGGAAGTTTCGCCGCCTCGTTGGCGACGAACGGGTCGTACTGCTTGCCGAGATAGCCGCCGAAGGCGAGATGGGTCCGCGACCGCATGAACGTAACGTACGGCGGGACGGTCGGGTGATTCGGGCCGCGCAACTTCGCCACGAGTGATGCGATCGCCGGGTAGTGGCGGGCCTCGGGGTTAGTTCGTGGCTCGGCGAGCAGGTTCGCCGTCTGCATCACCGTGTTCGGCTCGTGGTTGCTGTGCCGGCAGTCCACCGACCGGATGACGCTGAACTTGTCGAGCATCCCGGCGAGCTTCGGCAGGTGTTCGCAGACGAGGACGCCGGGCAGCCTCGTCTGCGTCACGCCGAACGGTCCGCGGTTCTCGGGCGGGCGGGCCGGCTTCGGGTCGAGGGTGTCGATCTGGCTCGGCCCGCCGGTCATCCACAGCAGGATGACGCTCTTGTCCTTGGGGCGTGATGTCCCGTCCCGGGCTCGCAACAGACCTGGCAGGGTGAGCCCGCCGAACCCGGCCAGCCCGGCCTTGAGTAGGTTCCGGCGGGACAGGGTGAGTCCCTCACGGTCGAGGGCGTTGAGGAAGCCGAAAGTGTGGGGGTGCGGGTGGGGCATGGCGGGATAAGAAGGTGAAGCCAAAGTAGGAGCAAGCCGGAGGGAGAGTCCATCAACTTTACCCGTCGTAGCCCGGGGCTGCAATTCGGCAATTTGGGTTCGGTTGCGGCAAGCATTCCCGCCGGATACTGTTTCCAAAGAACCGCACCGAGCTTTTCTCCGAGCACTCCCATGCCCCGCGTTCATGCCCTCTTCGTTCTCCTGCTCTTCACGTCACCCGCGATCGCCGGCGTGGGCGACCCGCAGATCGCGACCGATCACCCGTGGTACCCGGGCGAACTCGCCTGTTCCACGTTCGACCGGCTCTTCGCCACCCAGGCCGAGGTCTACAAGCGGGTGACCGGCCGCGCCTGCGTCACCGACGAGGACAAGGTCCTCGCCGCGTGGCTGTGGCGGAACACCCATTACTGGCACGGCGAGGAAGGGGCGGAAGACCTGTGGGGGCAGGGCTTTCGGAAAGGACTCGATACCCGCGGGCGGGAATACTGGACCGGGCTGTTCGCCCACGGTTATGGCTTGTGCGGCACGACCCACTGTCAATGGGTCGCGGAGATGGAGGCCCGGCTCGGACACGGCCGCGGCCGGGCGGTCGGGGCGAATGGGCACACAGCGTTCGAGGTCTTTCTGAAGGGCGGGGCGTACGGCGATGGCCGGTGGGTGCTGCTCGACCACGATCTATCAACCGTGGTGTACGACCCGGCCGGGAAACGCCTCCTGGGAATGAAAGAGATCTCGGCCGACTGGAAGCAGCTGACCGACCGCGGGTTCAAGCCCGACCGCCAACACGGCTGGCTGATCTGCGGCCTACACCCGGCCGACAACGGCAGCTACGCCGGGTTCGACGCCGCGGACTACCTGGCGGGGTACGCCGGCCCGCCCCCGGTCGTCCATCTGCGTCGCGGCGAGGTGCTGCGGCGGTACTTGCAACCGGGCCTGGAGGACGGGAAGACGTTCGTGTTCTGGGGCCGGAACTACTACACCACCGGCATCCCCGGGCCGGAGCGGTCGCACACCTGGGTGAATCAGCCTGACGCGATGTTCGGCTCCAAGACCGGCGCGGGCTACAAGCCTGGCCAGGCCCGGTTCGCGAACGCTGTGTTCTCCTACACCCCGGACTTCACGAGCGGCGATTACAAGGAAGCCGTGGTCTCGGAGGATAGCGGGCAAGTGACGTTCGAGTTCCAGACGCCTTACGTCATCGGCACGACGCCGCCGAACGCGAAGGAGTGGGGCATTTACGACGTCGGGGGCAAGAACGGGCTCGTGGTCAGTGGCAAGACGGGGTGCAAGGTGTCGGTGTCGGTCGACCGTGGGAAGACCTGGGTCGCCGGCGGAAAGCTGACCGACACCCCGGACCTGACGGACGCGGTGAAGGGGCACCGGCAATACTGGCTGAAGCTACACGCCGGAGCCGACCAACTCGCCGCCGGTGGGTTGACGATCACGACGGTATGCCAGGCGAACGGCTCCGTGATGCCGCGGTTGAAAGACGGCGGGAGTGTGGTGCGGTTCGAGGCGAGCGGGCGGGCGGTGGTGTCGGCCGGGCCGAACGTCCCGCAGGCGGCCGCACATGTCGTGGACGGCAAGTTCGGCAGCCCCTCCGTCACCCTGGAACTGCGAACCCCTCGGGGCGAAGCTGTGACCCAGGTGTTCGCCGCGGCGCACGCGCGATCGAGCAGCCCGCCCGACCCGGCGGTAAAGTACCAGATCGAGATGTCCACCGACGGCGGGAAGTCGTGGCTGCCCGTGGTGAAGGACTGGACGATCAACCGCCAGGGCTCCGAGCCGGCGGACTTCTGGTCGCAGAGTTTCTGTTGGGGGAACGCCGCGGTGGAAAGGCGGGAGCCGGTGTCGACGGTGCGGGTCCGGTTCCGCAACGACGGCGGGAAGGCGTACGCCCGGGCGGAAGTGCATCTGGTCTACCGCGTACCAATGACCGACTCGACGGACGTGACCTTCGTCTGGGCGGATGATACCGGCGACCACACCGCGACTCACCGCTTCACCGGTGCGGCGGGCGAGCAGCCGTGGGCGATCCCGACCGGCAAGAACGTGAAGACGAAGTGGGTGGAGATGAAGGCGGGGAAGTGAAACCCGAAGAGGAACGAACCACAGAGTCACAGAGACCACAGAGCACGGACACACAGAGGGAGTGAGAACAAAAAAGAGAACACCCATCGGGCGTGTCGGGGTTTGCCCCCCGAAGGGATCCCCAAACAATAGTCCCGGGCACTGGCGTCGCGTACCCGGAACCCTGAGGGGACGATTGGTTATCCCTTTATCTCTCTCATTCCCTCTGTGTGTCGTTGCTCTGTGGTCTCTGTGACTCTGTGGTTCGTTCCTCTTCCCTCGCTACTGGTTGAACACGAACTCCTTGGTGTTCAGCAGCGCCCAGAGGATGTTCTCGTAGGCGGTCTTCTTCCCGGCCGCCGCGTACTTCGCCTCCATCTTCTTGATGTGGTCCAGGGCCGCGGCCAGGTCGTCCTTCGAGGGCTTGCGGGCGAACGCCCACAGGAACAGCTCGGTCACCTTCTCCTCGTCCGGGCGGGCGTCCTTCGCGTTCGCCAGCACGTCGGCCCGGCCGCCCTGGCGGGTCACCTTGCCCTGCACCTCGTCACTGTTGAGCAGGTGGAGTGCCTGGGCCAGGTTCGCCTCGTTCACCCGCTCGCACTCGCACGCACTGATCCGCTGCGGGCGGCCGAACACGTCCAGGAAGTAGGAGCTGAATGACTCGTCCGGGAGCATGATCGCCCGGGCCGGGGCGTTCTTGTCCCGCGGCAGCCCGTTGAAGGCCGTCGGGCTGTCGGTCACCTGGCAGACCGCGTCCAGGAGCACCTCCGCCCCCATCCGCTTCGGGTAGTACCGGGCGTACGTCTGCTTGTCGTGCTTGTTGAACTCGTTCGGCGTGCTCGCCAGCTGGTACGTCCGGCTCTTGCAGATCGTCTTGACCAGCGCCTTCAGGCTGTACTTGTTCTCGACCAGGGTCGCGGCCAGGGCGTCGAGGAGCTCAGGGTTCGACGGCGGGTTGGTCACCCGCATGTCGTCCAGCGGGTCGACGATCCCGCGGTTGAAGAAGTGCGCCCAGTACCGGTTCGCCACGGCCTTCGCGAAGAACGGGTTCTTGGGGTCGACCATCCAGTCGACCAGCTTCTGCCGCGGGTCTTCCTCGGCGGCCGGGTCCATCGGCGCGGCGTCGAGCGGCTTCACGTCGGCCGGCTTGTTCGTCCGCTTGTTGGTCACCCCGCCGGTCGGCCGGGAGAACACGACCTGGACCTGGAGCGAGCCGCGGGCCGGGTCGAACCCGGGGACGACCACGTTCTTCCGGGCCACCCGGCCGAAGAACGCGGCGAGGCCCCAGTAATCGTCCTGGCTCCACTTCTCGTACGGGTGGTGATGGCAGTTCGCACACGCCAGCCGCTGCCCCAGGAACACCTGCCCGACGTCGTCCACGAAGTTCTCGGGCTTTTCGAGCTCCTTGTACCACACGGTCGTCGGGTTCTTCCGCTCGTCCCCGCTGGCGGTGAGGATCGACCGGACGAACTCGCTGTACGGGGTGTCGGCCGCGACCTGAACGCGGATCCATTCGTGGAACGCGAACGTCCCGGCCGCCCGGCCCTGCTCGCCCCGCCGCTTCACCCGGAGGATGTCGGCCCACTTGTTGGCGAAGTAGTAGGCGTATTCCGGCGAGTCGAGCAGCCGGTCGACCAGTTTGTCCCGCTTCGCGGCGTCCGTGTCCGCCGCGAAGGCGGTCACCTGCTTCGGGGTCGGGAGGGTGCCGGTGAGGTCGAGGTACACCCGCCGGATGAATACCTCGTCGGTACACAGGTCCGCCGGGACCAGGCCGAGTTCCCGCCACTTCTTCGAGGTGAACTTGTCGACCACCGTCTTCTCGGCGAACTGCCAGTCGGGGACCTTGGTGCCGAGCGGGACGGTCGCCCGGAAGACGGCGACCATCCCCTGGAAGCGGGCCATGATCGCCGCCTCGCCGCTCATCCCGAGCGTCCGGACCAGCCCGCCCTCGGTCACCGACGCGATCTCGGCGTCGTTGCTCTCGTACTGGGCCCGGCGGGTGATGTCCTCGACCACGCCGTCCGTGTAGTGGGCGTAGACCGCGAACTGCTGCTTGTTGTGGCGGGTCAGGATGCGGTGCGGGGGGAAGACGCTGATCTTCGTGACCACCGGGTCCTTCTCGTTACCCCACGGCGCCCCGGCCGCGATCCACCGGCGGACCAGTTTGTACTCGTCGGAGTCCGGATCCATCTTCTTGCCGCCGCCGTGCGGGGTCTTCCCGGTCGCCTTCATCAGGAACAGGCTGGCGTCCGGGTTGGCCGGGAACAACCGGCGGCCCCGCCCTTCCTTCACGAGCGTCTGGTAGTCGAGTTCCGGCTCGAACCCGAGCAGGGAGAGCTTGAACCCGTTCTGGCCGCTCGCCTTCCCGTGGCACCCGCCGCTGTTGCACCCGAGTTTGGTGAACACGGGCACCACCTGGTTGCCGAAGTTGAGCGGCAGGTTGTCGCCGACGTTCTTCGCCTCCAGCGGGACCCGGACGGTCTTGTCGCCGAACGCGGCAACGATCTCGGTGGCCCCGTTGGCCCGCGGCAGCACCCGCCCGGCCGGGGTGACCGAGGCCGTCTTCCCGTCGGCGACGGCGTACTGGACGTCGTGGGTCAGGTCCTGCAATCGGCCGTCGGCGAGGGTCGCGGTGATGACCACCTGGGCGGCGTCGTCGGACCCGGTCAGAGACACCTTCGCCGGGTGGACGGCGAGGGCCTTCACGTCGGCGGGCTTCGGGAGCGGAGTGTCCTGGGCGGCGAGCGGGCAGGTGGAGGCGAGAAGCCCGATTGCGGCGAGCAAGGCCGCCAGGAGGCGGGCACGCGTCGTCGGCATTGAAGAGACCCTCGGAAGGGGTGACGGCAGGTGGGAGCACGGACACGGTAGGTACAATCCGGCAGTGTCTGGATTGTCGCTCACCCGGCGGGCGGGTGCAAGAGTGAAGTCGGATCGTGTTCGGATTCATCCGGGGCGGAGCGCCGGGCGTCGAGCTCCTACGCTCCCGCGGGGCGCCCGCCCCCCGACGACCGTCGCGAGGGAGGCAGCTGGACTCCGGCTTCAAACCATCGGCCTTGCGTCGCTCTTTTTTTCCGCGTACACTTCAATGACTCGCGTTCCCGCGCCACATTTCGCTGCCGCCGCTCGCTTTTCTTCCGATGCGGAGGTCCGCGCCCATGCCCAGGCTCCAGGCTCTGCTCGAATGCGTCGGCCAGGCTTTGTGCGAGAAGGGCCGGAAGGCCCTCCGCCGGCAGTGGCCGTACGCCGATCTGCTCCACGACGTCGCCCAGGCCGCCTTCGATCTGGTCCACCGTAAACTCCCCGGCCCGGACCTCCGGCTCGCCCTCGCCGACCTCGCCGCCTGCCCCGCCCACGAGTACGACCGGCGGGTCGGCGACCTGATCGCCGACCTGAGCCAGACCCACTCCGTCCCCGCCGAGGCGCTCGCCGACTACCTCCGGGCGTTCCCCCCGACCGCCCGCCAGGTGCTCCGCCGGCCGTCCGACCCGGAAGGCCGCACCACCCCGGAGAAGATGTCCTTCTACAAGGCCGATGAGTTCCTCCCGTTTCTCCCCCCCCGGCCGCCCCGATTCCGCCCGGGGGACAAGCCGGAGGGGCTCGACGGGTGGGTGCTGACCGAACTCCGCGGCCTCGGCGAGTGCTCCGAAGTCTGGCGGGGCGAGGACCCGGCCCGGCCGGACGAATCGCCGGCCGCCCTCAAGTTCGCGATCGACCCCGAAACCCGCGACCGGGTGAAGGGCGGGACCGAGCTGTTCACGAACGTGTTCCCGCTGAACGAGGTGCCCGGCATCCTCCCCCTCCGGTCCGTCTACCTCGAGACCGACCCGCCGTGTCTCGAAGCCCCGTTCGTCTACGGGTACGATCTCGCCGGGCTGATGTGCGAGTGGAGGTGGCGGTACGACACGCCCAAGCCCGAGGCCGCCCTGAAGCTCATCCGCCGGCTGGCCGCGATCGTGGCCGCGGCCCACGCCAAGGGGGTCGTCCACCGCGACCTGAAGCCGAGCAACGTCCTCCTGCACCCGACCGAGGGCGGGAAGTTCACCATGTGGGTGACCGACTTCGGGTGGGGGCAGATCGAGTCGGTCCGGTCGCTGGAGTTGGCCAAGCTCGGGGCCAAAGGGGAGAACCAGCGGCTCGCCTACCGGGGGGCCGCGACCGTGCTGTACGCGTCCCCGCAGCAGGCGAAGAAGGAGCCGCCGACCCAGCCCGACGACGTCCACGCCCTCGGGGTGATCTGGTATCAGCTGTTGAAGCGGGACCCGGCCGCGGCGGCCCCGGTCGGGACCGAGTGGGTCGAGGAGTTCCGCCCGCACGGGTTCACCGACTCCCAGGCCCGGGTCCTCCAGTCGTGCCTGGCCACCCGCCCGGACAAGCGGCCCCGGACCGCCGCCCACCTGGCCGAACAGCTCGGCCAGGTGACCGTCGGCCCGGCCGCGGGCGACTCGCCGGACGGGTCGAAGCTGATCTCGCTGAAGACCCCGAGTACGCCCACTCACACCCCGGTGAGCACGACCGCCCGGGGGAAGGCGTTCGACGCCGCGGCGGCGTCGAACCAGGCGGCGGCCATGCTCGCGGCCATCGGGGGCGGGCCGATCGCGGCCGGCGGGCCGCTCTCGACCACCAGCACGGTCAGGCTCGTCAAGAACACGATCGGGATGACCTTCGCCCGGATCCCGGCGGGGACGTTCGTGATGGGCTCGGCGGACACCGAACACGGGCACCGTGCGCACGAGGGGCCGCCCCACGAGGTAAAGCTCACTCACGCCTTCTACCTGTCCATCACCCCGGTCACCCAGGCCCAGTACGAACGGGTGATGGGGAAAAACCCGGCGAAGTTCACGAAGGCCCGCGGGGGCAGCCCGGACCACCCGGTGGAGTCGGTGACGTGGAAGGAGGCGGAGGCGTTCTGCCTCCACCTGGCCCAGCTGCCCGACGAGGAAGTGCATAACCGGAGCTACCGGCTGCCGACCGAGGCGGAATGGGAGTACGCCTGCCGGGCCGGGTCGACGACCGCGTTCGCGAACGCGGACAAGCTGACCCCCCAGGAGGGAGTGACGGCCGCGGCGGGCGGGAAGTACGGGGGGAAGAGCACGGGCCCGGTCGGGTCGGGCCTGGTGAATGCGTTCGGGCTCTCCGATATGCACGGGAATGTGCAGGAGTGGGTGAACGACTGGTACGAGGAGTACTACTACTTCGACTGCCCGAAGGAGAACCCGAACGGGCCCGGGCGGGGGGTCCTGAAGGTGGCCCGGGGCGGGTGCTGGGGCATGCTCCCGAGCGACTGCCGCAGCGCCGCCCGCCGGCCCTATGCCCCCGACACCCGCGCCGACACCATCGGCTTCCGGGTCGTCATGGTCGTGGGGTGAAGAGGAGGTGTGACGGGAAGACAGGATTGACCGCCCGCCGATTCCCGCTGTTCGGCGGCGAACAGACCAGTCACCGTTGATACCCGGGGCGTGTCCTTCGTCCCGGCGGTTCCTCACTCACCCGAGCTCGGTCAGTGTCGGCAGGTCGGCCGTGGTGGGGGGACCTGGAATCGTGTCCGCGGGCGGGGCCGGAAGACCTACAGGCGTCGCAAACCGGGCCAGGATGTCTGCCACCTCGTCCGCGGTCTGGACCCGGTCCCGCCGCCGCCTGGCCATCATCCGGCGGACCACTTCCCCCAGCCCGGCCGGCAGGTCTTCCCGCAGGTCTTCGACCGGCCGGGGGGTATCGGACCGGTGCCGCAGCGCCTTCTGGACGACGGACCCGCCCGGGAAGGGGACCTCTCCGGCCAACAGGTTGTACAGGCTGCACCCGAGTGCGTAGATGTCTGCCCGGGGGTCGACCCGGCGCGGGTCCGCGACCTGCTCCGGGGCGGTGTAGTCGGCCGACCCGAGCAGTCGACCCGCCACGGACAGCCCTCCGTCTTCGTCCGATCGGGCGAGCCCCACGTCGAGTACCTTCACCACCCGCCCCCCGGCGGCCAGTCCCAGATTCGACGGCTTGACGTCCCGGTGGATGATCCCCTGTCGGTGGATGTGTCCCAGCCCGAGGGCCGCCTGCCTGACGTACTCGCACGCCCGGCCGGGGACCAGGGGACCTTCCGTCCCGACGACCCGCCCGAGATCGGGCCCGTGGACGTACTCCAGGGCGAGGTAGAACATGCCGTGCGCGAAGCCGGCGTCGAGAGCGTGGACGACGTGAAGGTGGTTCAACCGCCCGACCAGTCGGACCTCCCGCAGGAACCGGGCCCGGGTCTTCGGGCAGTGCCGGCGGTCCAGTCGGGCGAGCTTGATGGCGACGAGTTGGTTGGAGTCCCGGTGCCGGGCGAGGAACACTCGGCCCATCCCCCCGGCCCCGAGCCGATCGAGGAGGACGTACCGCCCGACGGCAAGATGGTGGGCTCGGCCGCGACCGACCTGTTTGGCCTGGAGGCGGGTGAGCATTCCCAGCCGAAGCAGTTCGGTGACGAAGGTGCGGCAGTCCGGGATGAGTTGTTCGACCCTGGCGGCTTCGGCCGCCCGATCAGCCGGGAGGACGCCGACGCCGGTCAACAGCTCGGTGAGAGGGGGGGTGTCGGGCATCAGGAGTGTGGCATTGGACGACACAACAGCAACCGGGCTTGGGAGTTTGGGCGGATTTGGCGACGCCCCTTGTCCCCGGTCTCGCGAGTCGGTGAAGGCGCAACGGGGCCGCGTTTTTCCCCTCACTCACGACGAGTAGACCCCGGTGAGAGATTGCCAAATTCCACGGGCGTACCCGGTCGGGTGGTCCGTTTCCCCGGAACTCGGTGACGGTCGTGACGTCCCAACCGGGCGGCAATACCACCCGCCCGAGACCCTTTTCGCACGTCTCAAAATGTGACTCCGCAACTCCCGACCCACACACGCCTTCCAGCAGCAATTATCAAGTGGAAAGGTTAAGGTTGGTTAAGATTCTCAGGTTGCCGAACTGGGCACGCGCCTCGGGCAGCTCAACCGGCGGTGACAAATCTTCTGGTCTGGCTTTGCTACGCTTTAGACCAAATAGGCTGAATTTCGCAACAGCGTGTTCTTTTCCGTAACACCCTTCCAGAATATCGACTCGATCCCCAGCTCGTGTTCCTCCTGGATCAGGACACAGAGGTTGTGGGCGAGCAGGTTGCAGAGCGATTGCTTAACCATCGCCACGTCCGTTTTCGACCGCACGGAATTCCGGGTAGTGTCCGCTCTCTCTTGCACGCCTTGACCGATGTGTGGTAAGGAATTACATCTCTCGGCTGGGATTTTCCACGCGCTGGGTGGGATCGGTCATGGACGACCTGAGCCGGTTCTGTTGTCTCA
>JAQGHQ010000415.1 GCA_028288765.1 Gemmataceae bacterium
GGAGCGAGCCGGTGTCTCAGGTCCCGTCCAGTCGGCCGTTCGTATCAGTCAGTGCTTATCGCCATCGCCGGGGTCATCGGCCAGAAATTACGAGGGAGAGGATCATGAAGCAGCGTCGTCTGCGGCGCGGGGCGTTCACGCTGATCGAGCTGCTGGTCGTCATGGCGATCATCGCCATCCTGATCGGCCTGCTCCTGCCCGCCGTCCAGAAGGTCCGCGAGGCCGCCGCCCGGGCCAAGTGCCAGAACAACCTCAAGCAGATCGGCATCGCCCTGCACGGCTTCCACGACGCCAACGGGGCCTTCCCGGGCGGTGGCTTAAACTACCAACCTTACCGGATGCAGACGCTGAGTGTTCCCAACAACGCCGTCTCCGGGTCCCCCCCCCCGTACAACGACTACGGCAGCGGCGGATGGGCCTTCCAGCTCCTCCCGTACGCCGAGCAGGGGAACGTCTATAGCTCGACCAGCGCGGCGATCATCGTCAGCTCTCCGATCCCGATCTATTTCTGCCCGTCCCGTCGATCCCCGAGCACGCTCGGGAACGGGCTGTCCGGGTTCGACTACTACGGGAACGCGGCTAACTGCTATGGAAGCAGCCAGGGGAACGGGCTGTTCCGGCCGTACAACTTCGGCCGGCTGACCATGCTCGGGATCAGCGACGGGACGAGCAACACGATTGCCGTCGGCGAGAAGAACGTTTGCCTCCCCCTCCTGAACAGCGGTAACGATTCGGTCGACAACGCCGGGTACTCGTGGGGGCTGGACTTTGGCGGCTCCGGGAACTGGGACAACACGGCCATGACGAACAACGGTCTGGGCGGTGTCCAGGCCGACCTGACCTCTTCCACCGGGTGTGGCCAGGGGGCTCACACGTTCGGGTCTTCCCACACGGGGATGATGAACACCCTGTTCGCCGACGGGTCGGTCCGGACGGTCAAGAACACCACCTCGACGACCGCGGTGGCCGGGGGGCTGACCGTGATCCAGCTCCTGCTATGGGTGAACGACGGGTTCCCGAACCCGAACGACTACTGACACCGCCGTCGGATGTTCGGCAGCGCACAGGGCGGGCCCGTTGGCCCGCCCTGATCCCATTGGGCTGGCGTCCGTTCCACTCCCGGCTCACCCGTCGGCTTCAACCCGGTCAACGCCTCGATCCCGTCGGCCGCCTCCAGCACGGCGTACCCGCACCCCGACCCCGTCCACCACAAAGAGGATCGTCTCCGTCTCTCGCGGGAGGGTGTGGACTCCGGACCGGCCCTTCTCGGCTCGGCCGGCCGGCACAACCCGCGACAGGTAGACGCGGAAGGTTGTCCCCCGACCGACCTCACTCTCGACCTCGATCAGCCCACCACTCTGCCCGACTACCCCGCGGACGACAGCTAGACCGAGCCCCGTCCCCTTGCCCACATCCTTGGTGGTGAGGGTCGGCTCGAACAGGTGCTTCTTCACCTCGGCCGTCATCCCCCCTTCCCGGTGTCCGACACCTCCGCCGGGCGAACTGTGCCGGGGGGGATGCAGCCGGCCCGGGGCTCGGTCACGGTGTCGCCCGCTTGCAGTGTACACGGACCGGCACAGTATCCTCGACCCGCCCGAGAAGGGTCAGCCGGTGGCCGATCCCGACGCGGAAACCCGGTTCGGCCGGGCTCCGCGCGAGTTGGACATCGAGTTGGTCCGGCCACACTCTCCACCAGCGCGGTCCCCAAAGAGGACATTTCTAATGGGGCCTGATAGAAATCTCTGATGCGGACTGAAAATTACGTTCCTATGGGTTATGCTGATGAAGCCCTCGGACCCGGGCTTTCCGTCCGGTCGGGGCCGGTCTACGGCCGAGCCGGGATCCGGCCGATACCCACCAGGAGTAGCATCATGGGCATGCGTTCGATGGGGTGTTCGGGTGCTCGTCGATCCGGGGGGCGGCTCCGCCTGGAGAACCTGGAGGCCCGGGACGTACCGGCGGTGGTCGGCGGGCTGGACCCGTCGTTCGGCACCGGCGGGAAGTTCGCCGCGTTTCCGACCGCCAGCACGATCGGCGGGGTGGCCGTCGACGTCGCCGGCCGGACCGTCCTCGCCGGAAGCATCCCCGGGCCGGGCGGGTCCGACTTTCTCGTCATTCGGCTCAACCCGAACGGGACGCTCGACAACTCGTTCGGGGTCGGCGGCAAGGCCGTCATCGACATTGCCGGGGGCGACGACGCCGCCCGCGGGGTGGCGACCGACGCGGCCGGGAACGTCGTGGTCACCGGGACGACGGGCGCGGCCGGCAACATGATGGGGTTCGTCCGGCTGAAGGCGGCCGACGGGTCGCTCGACACCACGTTCGGCGGCGGCGGGACCGGGACGAAGGTGTTCGCCCCGTCCGCCGGGTTCAACAACATCGCGTCGAATGACGTGCTCGTCGCCCCCGACGGGGGGATCGTTGCCACCGGCAACTCGCTCAGCGCCGGGCTGAAGAACTCGCTGATGGTGGTCCGGCTGACCCCGGACGGGTCGGCGGTCGACCCGACGTTCAACGGCGGGACGATCAAGCTGATCGCCTTCCAGTTCGGCGTGGGGAGCGACAACCTCGGTGAGTCGGTCGTCCTGAGCGGGTCGAACATCGTGATCGGCGGGCGGACCAACAACGGCGCGCCCGGGGCGGTGAACCAGTTCGCGGCCGTCCGGCTCACCGCGAACGGGAACTTCGACCCGGCGTTCGCCGGCGGGTCGGTGGTGTCGTTCAGCCTCGTCCCCGGGACCGACTCGACCGCGTTCGCGGCGACCGTGGACGCGGCGGGGAACATCTACCTTGGCGGAATCGGCGGTGCGGTCAGCTTGGCCGGAGTCGCGAAGTTGACCCCCGCCGGCGATCTGGACCCGACGTTCGGGACCGGCGGGATCTTCATCCAACAGGTCGGGACGGCGTTTTCCGAAGGGGACGGCATCGCCGTCCAGACGAGCGGCCGGGTGGTCCTCACCGGGACCGCCCAGGTATCCGTCACGGGCTTCGACTTCTTCGCCCTCCAGCTGACCCCGTCCGGGACGCTGGACCCGGGGTTCAACCCGACCGGCCCCACCCCGGGGATCAACCGCTTCGACTTCGGGACCGTCGCGGCCAACTTCGTCGGCGCTTCGGTCGCCACCCCCGAGGGGCGGATCGTGATCGCCGGGACGGACTCGACCGTCGGCGGGGTGCGGGCCGCCCGGCTGATCGGGACGGTCGAGAAGGGAACCTCTCTGGTGGTCGGGGGGAGCACGGACGGGCGCTCCCAGGTGTTCACCCCGACCCGGGCGACCGGACAGTACCCGGTCACCCCGACGGCCACCGTCACCGCGTTCGGGACGACCACCACGAACTCCCGGGTGGCGGCCGGGGATGTGAACGGGGACGGCTTCCCGGACTCCATCCTGGTCACCGGCCCGGGGGTGCCGATCCGGGTCACGGTCGTCTCCGGGAAGGACAACACCACCGTCCTCGTCCCCGCGTTCGACCCGTTCGGCGGGGACTTCACCGGCGGCGGGTTCGTCGCCGCGGGCGACTTCGACACCAGCGGCCGGGCCATGTTCGTGGTGACCCCGGACCAGGGCGGGGGCCCGCGGGTGAGCATCTTCGCCCTGACCCCGACCGGGCTGGTGACGAAGGCGAACTTCTTCGGGATCGACGACCCGAACTTCCGCGGCGGGGCCCGGGCCGCGGCCGGGGACGTGAACGGCGACGGGGTGCCCGACCTGGCGGTGGCGGCCGGGTTCGGGGGCGGCCCCAGGATCGCCCTGTTCGACGGCAAGACCGTCCTGTCCGGCACCCCGACCCGGTTGCTGAACGACTTCTTCGCGTTCCCCGGGACCGACTCGGTCAACCTCCGGAACGGGGCGTTCGTGGCCGCCGGGGACGTGAACGGGGACGGGTTCGCGGACCTGATCTCCGGCGGCGGGCCGGGCGGCGCTCCCCGGGTGTTCATCCTGTCCGGTCAGCTCGTCGCGGCCGGGACCATCCAGACCGCGTACAACTCGCCAGTCGCCAACTTCTTCGTCGCAGGCAACTCGGCCGACCGGGGCGGGGTCCGGGTGGCCGCGACCGACGCCGACGGGGACAACAAGGCGGATGTTGTGGCGGGGAGCGGTTCCGAGACCCCGGCCCGGGCCCGGGTGTACCTGGGCAAGAACTTCGTCGGGACCGGTGAGCCGGGCACGTTCCAGGACCTGACCGTGTTCGGCGGGGCCACCCTGGCCGACGGGATCTATGTCGGGTAAGCCGGGCGGGGGGTGACCCCGGTGCCCCGGCACCCGTCACCCCCTCCCGATCACCCCGGCCCTTTTTCAGGTGTCCGGATTTGTCCGGTCCGATACCGATCGGGGAGTCAGCCTACCCCCGAGTATCGGGGCGGACGTTCACTAAGCTGGCGGCCCGCGCCACGCGAGCTTTTCAACACGGCACGCGCCAGCACATCCGGCAGCTTCGCCCGTCGCACCTTCGCCTTCGCCCGGGAGCGGGGTGTCCGGGTCGGGTTCGGTCCACCGGCGGAGGGGATACAGGCACCTGCCCCTCAGTCCTTCTCGACCCGGATCTCGACCCACCCCGGCACGAACACGCGATTCACCCCACCCGCCACTTCCGTCAGGATCCCGCCACCTGCCTCGATAGACCGGAGGGGCTGGCACATCAGACAGGCTCGGCGGCATAGAAAAACAGCCCGTGGATTTTGAACTCCTGAGCACTTCAAGCTTGCGATCGACTTGCGCGGCGGAGGCCCGGATCTGGATCCGCGGGCCGAAGAAGGAGAACAAGGAAGGCCGCGAACCACAGCTTAATGAGTAAATAATGAACGAAAATTGGTCAAAATAGTATCAGTAGGGCCATAGAAATGTTTGGCCGCACGCGGTTTAATCAGCCCGAGCATTGAAAGTGCTTCACTTTTGGTTCGGCGTGAGCTAGAGACTTTTATACGTGTTCACCGAAACGTACGTTTTCTCCTCGCCCAGAGATTGTATTCGGACGGGGCAGGGTATTGTCCAGATGGCCAAGGATCCGGCGAATGTCGGTCCTGATTCGTCAGCCGGCTCAACCCGGGCGGGGGTCGATTCGTGAGGCGCGAAAGGACTATCTGGCTGGGTGTGGCCGTCTGGCTCGGTGCGGTCGGGATCGGGTTCGCCGGGTGGCACTCCTACGAGGTGACGCCCGGCGCCGGGGGACGCCCGGGGAATCCCGCCGGTCCGAATCGCGGCGAATGGGAGCTCGTGCTGTTCGTCCACCCGCACTGCCCGTGTAGCCGGGCGTCCCTCGCCGAGCTGGCAGAGATCGTGCCCGGGGCCCCGACCGGGGTGGTGACGGAGATCGCGTTCGTCTGCCCGCCCACCGTTCCGGCCATGTGGGAGAGGGGGCAGTCCTGGGACTCGGCAACCCGGATGGCCGGGGTCCGGGTCCGGGTGGACGGCGGCGGGGCCGCCGCCCGCCGGGCCGGCGCCACGACCTCGGGCTGCGTCGTCCTCACCGCCCCGGACGGGCGCGTCGCGTTCCGGGGCGGGATCACCCGGGCGCGGGGTCGGGCCGGGGACAACCCCGGCCGGCGGGCGATCCTCGCGCTGCTCCACGGGGACGAGACGGCGGAACGGGAACTGCCGGTCTTCGGGTGTCCGCTATTCGCGGCCGCCGGGTGTGACGGCACCGGAGGTGAGTCGTGCCGGAGGTAACGGACTGGCGGGCGCAGACGGCGGCCCGCGTGCGCGAACTGGCCGCCGCCGGGCGGAACGGGGTGTACCGGCGGGCCGACCGCCTGTTCGCCGGGCTACTCGCGTTCGAGTGGGTCGCCGGCCTGGTCCTGGCCGTCTGGATCACCCCCCTGACGTGGGATGGGCCGGCGGCCCGCACCCACCCGCACGTGTGGGCCGCCCTCGTGCTCGGCCTCGCCGTGATCAGCCTGCCGCTCACTCTCGCCCTGGCCCGGCCCGGCCGGGCGTCCACCCGGCACGCGATCGCGGCCGGACAGATGCTCATGTCGGCCCTCCTCATCCACCTGACCGGGGGGCGGATCGAATCCCACTTTCACGTGTTCGGGTCGCTCGCCGTCCTCGCCTTCTACCGCGACTGGCGGGTCCTCGGGACCGCGTCCGCCGTCGTCGCCGCCGACCACATCGTCCGCGGGCTGGTGTGGCCGGAGTCGGTATACGGGACGGCGACCGGGGCCACGTGGCGGTGGGTGGAGCACACCGGGTGGGTCGCGTTCGAGGACGCCTTTCTCGCCTACATCTGCTGGCACGGCGCCCGGGACATCACCCTGGCCGCCGAGCGGGAGGCCGCCCTGGAGGTGGCCCGCACGACCGTCGAGCGGCAGGTCGCCGACCGGACCCGGGAGCTGGTCCGGAGCGAGGACCAGTTCCGCCGGGCGGTTACCCTCGCCGCGACCGGGATGGCCCTGGTCGGCCCCGACGGCCGGTGGCTCCGCGTGAACCGGGCCCTGTGCGGGATCCTCGGGTACACCGAGGCCGAGTTGCTCGGCCTGACCTTCCACGACGTCACTCACCCGGACGACCTGGCCGCCGGCCTCGGGCTCGCCGCCCAGGTCCTGGCCGGGGATTTCCCCGGCTACCACACGGAGAAGCGGTACGTCCGCAAGGACGGGCACCCGGTCTGGGTCCTCCTGAGCGTGTCCGTGGTCCGGGACGAGGCCGGGGACGCGGTCCACTTCGTCGTCCAGATCCAGGACATCACGGACCGGAAGCGGGCGGAGGCCGAGCTGCTGGCGGCGAAGGAGGCGGCGGAGGCCGCGACCCGGGCGAAGAGCGAGTTCCTGGCGAACATGAGCCACGAGATCCGCACCCCGATGAACGGCGTCCTCGGGTTCACCGAGCTGGCCCTCGACACCGACCTGACCCCGGACCAGCGGGAGTACATGGGGACGGTCAAGGCGTCGGCCGAGTCGCTGCTGCGGGTGATCGACGACGTCCTCGACTTCTCCAAGATCGAGGCCGGCAAGCTCGACCTGGACGCCGCCCCGTTCGGCCTCCGGGAGTGCGTCGGGGACGCGATGAAGGCGCTCTGCCTGGGGGCCCACGCCAAGGGGCTGGAGCTGGTCTGCCACGTTGCCCCGGACGTGCCCGACGACCTGGTCGGCGACCCGCACCGGCTCCGCCAGATCCTCGTCAACCTGGTCGGCAACGCCATCAAGTTCACCGACACGGGTGAGGTGGTGGTCCGGGTCGGGATCGACTCCCGGGCCGCCGGCGAGATCGGCCTGCACCTGACGGTGACCGACACCGGGATCGGCATTCCGGCGGACCGGCTGGCGGCCGTGTTCGAGGCGTTCAGCCAGGTCGACAGCTCCTCCACCCGTCGGTTCGGCGGCACCGGGCTGGGCCTGACGATCTCCTCGCGCCTGGCCGCCCTGATGGGGGGCCGGGTCTGGGCCGAGAGCGAGACCGGCCGGGGGAGTACGTTCCACGTGACCGCCCGGTTCGCCCCGGCCCCCGCGCCGGCCCGGTCCGAGGCCTGGCGGGTGGACCTGGAGGGGCTGCCGGTCCTGGTGGTCGACGACAACTCCAACAACCGCACCGTCCTCGCCGAGGTCCTGACCCACTGGCGGATGCGGCCGACGGCCGCCGACGGCGGGGCCGCCGCGGTTGCGGCGCTGCGGCGGGCGGCGGCCGTCGGCGAACCGTTCCCGCTGGTCCTGCTCGACGCCCTGATGCCCGGGATGGACGGCTTCGCCGTCGCCGAGCAGATCCAAAACGCGCCCGAGCTGGCCGGGGCGACGATCATGATGCTGTCCTCGGCCGACCGGGCCGGGGACGTCGCCCGCTGCCGGGATCTCGGGATCGCCGTTTACCTGATCAAGCCGATCAAGCAGTCCGAACTGCTCGACGCGATCCTGCTGGCCCTGGGTGCGGAGGCGCTGGGGGCGTCGACGCCCGGACCGGACGTCCCCCGCCCCCCGGCCACGGGGCGGCCCCTCCGGGTGCTGCTGGCCGAGGACAACGAGGTCAACCAGGTGCTCGCGGTCCGGATCCTGGAGAAGCGGGGCCACGCGGTCACGGTGGTCGGGGACGGCGGGCAGGCCGTGGCCGCCCTGGACGCCCGGCGGTTCGACCTGATATTGATGGACGTGCAGATGCCGGAGATGGACGGGCTGGAGGCGGCGGCCGCGATTCGCTCGCGGGAGCGGGGGACCAACCGCCGCACGCCGATCGTCGCCCTGACCGCCCGCGTCATGAAGGGGGACCGCGAGCGGTGCCTGGCGGCCGGGATGGACGCCTACCTGTCCAAGCCCCTCAAGTCCGCGGAGCTGGTCGAGACCCTGGCCCGGCTGGTCCCCGCCGCGGCACCGGCGGACGGGGTGTTCGACCGGGCCGCGGCCCTGGCCCGGGTCGAGGGGGACGCGGCGCTGTTGCGGCAGCTCGTCGGTCACTTCACCGCCCAATCCGGGAAGCTCCTCGCGGACATCCGGACCGCCGCCGAGGGCCGCAACGGCAAGAAGCTGGAGCGGGCCGCCCACAAGCTCAAGGGGTCGGCCGGCACGTTCGGCGCCCGGCCGGCCTCGGAGTCGGCGGCACGGCTGGAAGCGATGGGCCGGGCGGGCGACTTCGCCGGCGCGGACGGGGCCCTGGACGGGCTGGAACGGGACGTGACGGACCTCCGCCGGGCCCTGGCGGAACTCGTGGAGGGAACGACGGGATGAGAATCTTGATCGCCGACGACGATGACGTGACCCGGCTGGCCCTGGGGGCCGCGCTGGCCCGACGGGGGCACGAGGTGGTGAGCACCGCGGACGGCGACGAGGCGTGGCAGGCGCTCCAGGCCCCGGACGGGCCGGGGCTGGCCATCCTCGACTGGATGATGCCCGGGCTCGACGGGGTCGAGGTCTGCCGCCGGGCGCGGGCGGTCCCGGGCCTCCGCGGGTTGTACGTCATCCTGCTGACCAGCCGGGGCGGCAAGGATGACCTCCTGGAGGGGCTGCGGGCGGGGGCGAACGACTACATCACCAAGCCGTTCGACCCGGACGAGCTGCAGGCCCGGCTCCACGTGGCGGCGCAGGTCGTCCAGTTGCAGGCCGAGCTGGCGGCCCGGGTCCGGGAGCTGGAGGCCGCCCTCGGGCAGGTGAAGCAGCTCCAGGGGCTCCTGCCGATCTGCTCGTACTGCAAGAAGGTCCGGGACGACCGGAACTACTGGCACCAGGTGGAGCACTACATCCACGCCCATTCCGAGGCCCGGTTCAGCCACGGTGTCTGCCCGGACTGCTGGGACGCGGTCGTGCGGCCGGAGGCCCTCAGCTGCGGCATCGACCTGCCCGAGCGCGCGGAGGGCTGACCCCGCCCCCGAACCCCCGCGGGGTGGCCGGGATCCGGGCGATCGGCTTCCCGGAGTCGGTCTCCAGCCCCGTGCGGCCCGACCCGTGCAGCCCTACGCCGGCGGTCCGGTGCATTAGTCTCTTGCCCATCTCTTCAACAAGTTCATTGTCATCCTCTGGACCCGCCCGTCCGGCCCGTGGGGTCTCCCGTTATGCACGTACGGGAGCCTCGGTGTCCATGCGCGTAGATGGGTGTCTACGGAGTCGAGAAAACGGGGCATTCGGTGAGTCGTCCCGTCTACGGGTGTCACTTACGTCTATGGCGTAAAGTGGCGATAGAGTGGGCGCCGGCTCCTTCCAACATGGCAACCGCCTGCCCTCTCCCGTCATACCCACCCTTACCCTCGGCCCGGTGGGGATCGGCCGGCGGGAAGCACCCCAAATGGTCGGGGGTGCTTTGTCGGTATTCGCCGTCTCCCGCCCCCTTCCCAGCCAACCCGGGGTGAATATTGCCAGAACGGTGCGGAAATGGTTTGGCACAGGAGTTTATGGCGAGAAAGAAATACCCACGCTCATTCGAATAGCGACATATCCGGGCCTTGCTTTGCCCTTCTTTACACTCCCGACCTACCAAAGACGTGGCTAAGCAATATTCATATTTACTATAGCGTTCATTTTACAATAACGATTTATCATGTATCGAGCAGTATTTGGCGCCATTTTTTTCGGCTTGACTCGTCGCCTGGAAGACAGCAACATCCCGGAAGTTAAGTGTAGTAGCGAGTTCTCTCCCTCTCGCGTCCTCTCACAGCCACTAATTGGTTTTGAGCAACTCGTTGTTGCCTCAATACGCCGCCCTAAATAGGGCGACGAATCTTTAAGTTCAAACACGCATACGATTACGGATCACTGGAAGACCCTTCAGGGAGAGACACCGATGAATCGCATGGGTATCGGCATCTGCGTGGTAGCACTATATTTCCTGCTCCCTTCGACGGCCTCCGCCCAGACGAATACGTGGACGGCCACTTACCCGAAGAAAGGCGCGATGGCAGGCTCGGTTCTCGTCGATGGGACATTCACACCGACTGCCGGATGGAGGATCACGGGTGGTGGGCTCGTCAGCTACTGGCCAACAGCCGGCGGGGTTGTGACGATCACCGTCGACACGACGACCGGCAAGTGGTCGGGCATGTTCCTTGCTACGGCCGGCACTAACTATACGGTCACCGTTCAATGCACTCAGAAGTCCGGGATGACTCCGCAAAACGTGGCCACGCCAGCGGCCACGATAACCCCATAGTACAGAGAGTGTTTTTCAGATATAATACTACTCGGGTCGATGGGCGGGCGGCGGTCTGGCCCATCGACCCGTGCTATGTGTCCACCTCACCTTTTTTCGGACGGAGCCGAAGATGTCACGCCGCCCTGCTGCCACGCTCATTGAGGCGCTCGTGGTGATCGCTATCACGGCCCTCCTGATCGGCCTGTTGCTGTGTGCCGTCCAGAGGGTGAGGGAGGCGTCCCTGCGGGCGAGCAGCCAGAACAACCTGCGGCAAATTGCCCTCGCCCTTCACGCCTTCGCGGCGGACCACTCCGACGGTTGCCCCACCATCGACGGATCTCGTGGGGGGCCGAACCCAGGACTCTCCTTTCACGCCGCCCTGCTTCCGTACGTTGACGTGCCGAGCTACACACAGTTGGCAGCAGCGGGCTCCACGTACACGGTCATCAAGGTATATCTCAGCCCCGCCGATCCCACCACTGGAGCCGCATTGGCCGCCAAGGAAGATGTAGCGAGTTATGCGGTCAACGGCGTCGCATTCCGGACGTGGGCACATATCCCGGCCTCGTTTTCCGATGGGACGTCGAACACGATTGCGTTCGCCGAGCACTATGCGTTCGACTGCCATCAAGTGTACTTCTCCACTTTCTTTGACAGTATTAGCTTTGGCGATATTCCACACCGAGCCACTTTCGCCGACGTGTTGGACATGAGTATCTTCCCTTCTGGGGGCGAGTACGACGTCCCAGAGGCGACGTTCCAGGCCGCACCTCATCCTTCCGACTGCATCCCCGGGCTGGCTCAGACGCCCCACCGCAGCGGGATGTTGACGGCCCTTGTGGACGGAAGTGTTCGGGTGATCGGAGCCAGCATCTCGCCGAAAACATACTGGGCAACTGTTACGCCGTCGGCCGGTGATGCCTTGGGCGGCGACTGGTGAGAGTTATTCTGCCCAGGCCCCTCCTTGAGCAGTCGTTCATTCACATGGTCGCACGCCTTGATCGCTACTTGCTTGCTGCCACGATAATTTGTCTGTGTTATTGAACAAATATCATTTAATCTGTCATACTACCGAGATATACCAAGCACTGAACCTGCCCCGATTCCCGACCCCTCGAACCACTTGGCTACGATCCTGCTGGAGATTCAGGCGCTCCACGTTGAGGTAATTCGGCTTGACCGCGCCGTGACTGATCTCCGGACGTCGCGACCACAGCCCAGGTCGCATAGAAGCGATGCCATCCAGCCGTTGCGGGTTACCCCCCCTAATGGCCGCGAAGATGCTCTGCCTTCATTACGACACCGTGCGTGAACTCATTGCTCGGGACGTATTCACAGTCCACCGAAGTCGAAGTACAGCCCGTGGACGATCACCGTCCCAGGTCCCATCCGCCCATTCCTGAGCGAGGCGGCGGGTGGGCGTACCACTGGTCCCCTGTTCGTCACTGGAAAGGAGAAGCGGTTCATCAAGTCACTCGTCCAGCGGGCATGCACGCGCCTCCTGGGCGAATGGCACTTCCGTGCCTGAATGCTATACAGTTTCGGTCTTTGTATCGCCCGACTTATTTTGCCCTGTGCTCAGCAATGCGGCCCGTCCGATCGTGCGAGGGCGCGTCATGAGCGGGAAGACTTT
>JAQGHQ010000255.1 GCA_028288765.1 Gemmataceae bacterium
CGTGAGCCCCCTGTCTCCGGAGACAGGGGGCTCACGCCCCCCACCCGCTAGATCCATGAAGGAGTTCACGGTGCCAGGGAAGGCAGTGGGCCGGGCTGCGGTCGATCTGCCGTGGCTCTGCCCGAACACGGATAGCCTGGTCGGGCTCGCCGAACGGCCAGCCGACCTCGCCCGGCTGGCAGCAGCCGACCCCGCCCTCATCCTGTTCCTCCTCCGGGCCGACCGGCCGGACGTGACCGCCGCGTCGTTCTCGTTCGCGCCGAACCGTTTCCTCTCGCCCGTCGTCCTCGAAACCGCCGCCGCTTACCTCCGGGCCACCCGATCAGGCTGGCAGATCCCATCCGCCCACGCGGCGGACCGAGCGCGGACGGTGGCCACCACGGCCGCCGTGGTCGCCAGCCGGATCGCCGCCCACACCCGCCGCCCGTGCGGCACGGCCGCCGCCGCCGCCGCCCAGCTCGCCCCGCTGGGATGGTACGCGGTCGGGGCCGTCGACCCGCTCGCCGCGGCCCGGCCCCTGTTCGACCCCCACTTCGCCCCCGACCCGGTCCAGGCGCAGGCGAGGTTCTGGGGCCTCGAGCACGACGGGATCGCCCGCCGGCTCGCGGAACGCTGGCGGCTGCCGGGGTGGGCCGGGACGATCCCGGGCAACCTGAACCTGCCGCTCCGGATCGCCCGCAAGGTTGTCGCCGACCCCGACTTCTTCGCCGTGGTTCAGCTGGCCGTGTGTGAGGCGGAAGACCGGACGGTTTACCTGGGACTGACACGGACCGCCGATTACCGGGAACTCCAGGCCCACCTGGCACTGTCCGCGGACGACTTGGACCGGCTGTGCCACCTCCCGCCCACCGTAGCCCCGACCCCGACACCCGGGCTCGACCCGAACCCGTACCGCGTTCCGCTCCTCGGCGGGCTGTTGCGGATGGCGGCCGAGGCCCGGCGGCGCAACGGCGCGTCACTCGTCGTCCGGCTCGAACAGCGGATCGACGAACTCCAGGCAGGGCTCGCGGACCTGGGAGAAGCCACGGGGGCCCGCCTGCGGGACGCGAAGCTCGCCGGGCTCGCGGAACTGGCCGCCGGGGCGGGCCACGAGATCAACAACCCGCTCGCGGTCATCTCCGGGCAAGCCCAGCGGCTGCTCCGGACCGAACCCGATCCGGACCGCGGGGAATCCCTCCGGTCGATCGTCCGCCAGACCCAGCGGATCGCCGGCATCCTCCGCGACCTGATGCAGTTCGCCCGCCCGCCGGTACCCGAGAAGCAGAGTGTCTCGGCGGCCGACCTGATGACCGGGGTTCGCACCGACCTCACCCCGCTCGCCGACGAGCGGGGTGTCCGCGTGGACCTCGCTAACGCCCCCGCCGACGTGTGGCTCGCCGTCGACCCGAATCAACTCCGCCACGCCTTCGGCGCCCTGGTTCGTAACGGGATCGAGGCGGCGCGGGCGACCGGCTGGGTCCGTCTCGGGTGCGAGCCCGCGGACACAACTGTCCGCCTGGTCGTCGAGGACAGCGGCCCGGGGCTCACGCCGGAGACGGCCGAGCACGCGTTCGACCCGTTCTACAGTGGTCGGAGCGCGGGTCGGGGGCGGGGGCTCGGGTTGCCCACGGCGTGGCAACTCGCCCGCCAGAATGGCGGGGACGTGTATTTCGAACCCACCCCACACGGCCCCACCCGGTTCGTCATGACCGCGCCCCGGGCCGCCAGCGAAATCCCCTGGGGCGAACGGAAATCGGCGTGACCGGGCCAGGCGGACACGCCACCCGCCAGGACCGGACGGGCCGCCGCCGGGGCGGGCAGACCTCTTCGGGACGCCCAGTCTCGGCGTCCGAGTTTAGGTGGCGACCGGTTTGACCCTCCGGCCGCCGGCATGCCACCAACGAGATTTCCGCCGAGATCACGCCCCCATCTCGGATCATCCGAAGGTGCTACGCGTGCTCCACCGGTCTCCGTTCCGTCGGTTGCCCCACGGTAGGCTCCCGGTTACCTTCAAGTTGTCGTCACTCCAATCCCCGCAAGGTATCGGTCATGTGGTTGCGGGGTTTCGCGGAGCTCGCCCGCGGCGTCGCCCAGCTGATCTACCCCAACGCCTGTCTGATTTGTGACAGTCCCGAGGCGGATGGGACCACTTTCCGGCACGGTCTGTGCTCCGAATGCGTCCTGTCGGTGACAACTGATTCGTCCGACGTTTGTCCCCGCTGTGCCTCGACGGTCGGTCCGCATACGGACGTGTCGGGGGGGTGTATGGCGTGTCGACCACGGTCGTTCGGGTTCGCACGCACCATCCGCCTGGGGCCGTACGAGGGCCGACTGAGAGACGCGATTCTGCGAATGAAACTCGCCCCCGGAGAGCCACTTGCGGAGATGATGGGGCGTATTTTTGCGGGGCAGAAAGCGGCCGTGTTCAAAGCCGCGTCCCCGGACGTCGTGGTCCCGATCCCTCTTCACTGGCGTCGGCGGTGGGGGCGGGGGTACAACCAGGCGCAGGCTATGGCTCTGGAACTGGCCGGGGCGCTCCGCCTGCCGTGTCAGCCAGCTTGGCTCCGGCGGCGGAAGGCAACCCCACAACACGCGCAACCGTCAGCGACGGCCCGGCAAGAGAATATCCGCGGGGCGTTCCGGCTCGGTCGGCGTGCAAGGCCGGCGTCCCGGACAGTACTTCTCGTAGACGACGTGATGACCACCGGCAGCACGGTGGGGGAAGCGGCCCGGGTTTTCCGCGAGGCGGGAGCGGCCGCGGTTCTCGTCGCCGTGCTGGCCCGGGCGTAACGGTCGGACCGGTGAGTCACGAGAGAGCAAGCACGACCGAGGGTAGTGCCCGCCCGGGTTGCACGGACCGCACTACCGGAGGCCGACTGTGCAGTCGGGCCGGCGGTCAAAGTTATGATGAAGTCCGGCAGCCCCATCTGATAGGTATTCAGTTATACGGCCGGGTCGTCTTTCGGGGGAAATGACGCCCGTCCGGCATCTGGGGAGAACGAGGCAATGTATCGAGTCGCACTCGCCGTGGCGGGGGTCTTCGTCAGCTCAGGTCTGACGTTCGCGGGCCCTTCGGACCTCTTCGCCGAGAAGGTGAAGGACTTCGGGATCACGCCGAAGGGACCGGTCCTTGTCCACTACTTCCGCTTCACCAACACGACCGGCCAGACGCTGACCCTCGGACAGCCGCGGGTGTCGTGCGGCTGTACGTCGGCCGCCGTGTCCAAGAATCAGGTCGCCCCGGGCGAAACCGCGGCGGTCATCGCGTATATGGACACCCGCCGCATCCCGACCCCGAACGTCACGAAGTCGGTCATCGTGTACGTCCCGTTCTACGGCCAGATCCAGGAGGAGGTCGCCCTCCGGGTCCAGACCGTCTGCCGCGACGACCTGATGATGTCTCCCGATACTCTCGCGTTCGGGACCGTGCGGAAGGGCCAGGGGGCGAAGGTGAGCACCAAGGTCACCTTCTCCAGCGACCCGGACTGGCAGGTGACCGAGAGCAGCAGCACAGGCGGGTACGTCGGCGTCCAGCACAAGCTCGACTCCCGGAGTGGGGGGATGGTGACGTACGAGATCACCGCGACACTTGACAAGGACTGCCCGGCCGGGAACTGGACCTCCGACGTCAACCTGAAGACCTCGAACGCCGCCGTCGGGAACCTCCGCATCCCGGTGACCGTGAATATTACCGCCCCGGTGGCCGTGAGCCCCGAGGCCGTCCAGTTCGGCGACCTGGCCCTCGGGAACCCGTCGGAAAAGCGGGTCGTGCTCCAGAGCGGGACGCCGTTCAAAATCATCGGCGTCAAGGGGGCGGACGAGCAGCTCGACGTGAAGGTCGAGAGCACCGACGCCAAGCCGGTTCACGTCGTCACCCTGTCCGCGACCCCCAAGCTGATCGGCGGGTTCGCCCGGACCGTCGAGATCGTCACCGACAACAAGGAACAGCCGAAGGTCGTGATCCCGGTCGCCGCGAAGGTGATCGGCCCGTGACCGCGGCCGTCGCCCCGACGCCCCACCAAGACCCTTCCTCATGGAAGGGTCTTGCCCATTCATGGGAAGTCGGTCTCCGGGGCGGTCTCGGCCCGGTTGCCCTTTGCAGTCCGGCGGCGAGTTCGTAGTTATTTCGCAGCCCGCCCGCTTTACACGAGGTCGCGCCGGACATGTCGGACTCGCCGTCCCGCCCGTTCCGAAAACTGCTGGTCGCCAACCGCAGTGAGATCGCGATCCGCGTTTTCCGGTCGGCACACGAGCTCGGCATCCGGACGGTCGCGATCTACTCGCACGAAGACCGGTTCGCCCTTCACCGGTTCAAGGCGGACGAGGCTTACCGGGTCGGGAAGCCCGGGGAGCCGATCCGGGCCTACCTGGACATCCCCGGGATTGTCAAGCTCGCCCGGGACGTCGGTGTCGACGCCGTCCACCCCGGGTACGGGTTCCTGTCCGAAAACTCGCAGTTCGCCCGCGCCTGCGCCGGGGCCGGGATCACCTTCGTCGGCCCGCGGCCGGAGGTCCTGGACCAACTCGGCGACAAGGTGACGGCCCGCCAGATCGCCCGCCGGGCCGGGGTCCCGATCCTGGCCGGGAGCGACGACCCGGTCTCCGGGATTGACGAGGCGAAGGCCCTCGCCGCCCGGCTCGGCTACCCGGTCATCATCAAGGCGTCGATGGGCGGGGGCGGCCGCGGGATGCGGGTGGTCCACTCCGCGGACAAGCTGGAAGGGGCGGTCGAGTCCGCCCGACGGGAGGCCGGGACCGCGTTCGGCATTCCGGACGTCTTCCTCGAAAAGTTCGTCGAGCGGGCGAAGCACATCGAGGTCCAGCTGATCGGCGACCGCCACGGCGGGCTGGTCCACCTGTTCGAGCGGGACTGTTCGATCCAGCGGCGGCACCAGAAGGTGGTCGAACTCGCCCCGGCCCCGAACCTCCCCGCCGCCGTCCGGACGACCGTCCTCGACGCCGCGGTCGCGGTCGGGAAGGCGGCCGGCATCGACAACGCGAGTACGGTCGAGTTCCTGTACGACACCGACGCGAACAAGGTTTACTTCATCGAGGTGAACCCGCGCATCCAGGTCGAGCACACGGTCACCGAGGTGGTCACCGGGTTCGACATCGTCCGGTCACAGATCCTCATCGCGAGCGGGCTCCCACTGACCCACCCCGAGGTCGGCCTGGAGCAGGGGGCGATCACCACCCGGGGGTACGCGATCCAGTGCCGGGTGACGACCGAAGACCCGGCGAACGGGTTCGTTCCCGACTACGGGCGCCTGAGTGCGTACCGGTCGACCGGCGGCCCGGGCGTCCGGCTCGACGCCGGGACGGCGAATCCCGGGGCCGTGATCACCCCCTTCTACGACTCCCTTCTCGTGAAGGTGACGGCCAGCGGGCTCCGGTTCGGGGACGCCGCCAACCGGATGGAACGGTGCCTTCAGGAGTTCCGCGTCCGCGGCGTGAAGACCAACATCCCGTTCCTCCTTAACCTGATCACCCACCCGGAGTTCCTGGCCGGGAACGTGACGACCCGCTTCCTGGACGAAACGCCGGGGCTGTTCAACCTCCCGACCCGGCGGGACCGGGCGACGAAGCTCCTGGCGTACATCGCCGACGTGATCGTGAACGGCCACCCGGAGGTGAAGGGAAAAAGGCGGCCGACCGGGATCGCGGCGACCCCGGCGGCGCTGCCGCCCGAGGCGGGCGGCCGACCGGCCGACCACCCGCCGGGCACCCGCGACCGGCTCAAGGAACTCGGCCCGGCCGGGTTCGCGAAGTGGGTCCGGGCTGAGAAGAAGCTGTTCGTCACCGACACGACCATGCGGGACGCGCACCAGTCGCTCCTCGCGACCCGGATGCGGACGGACGACATGGTCCGCGTCGCGGCCCGGTACGCCCGCGCCCACGCGGACCTCTTTTCGCTCGAGATGTGGGGCGGGGCGACGTTCGATACGAGCATGCGGTTCCTGAAAGAGTCGCCGTGGGACCGGCTCGCCCGGCTGCGGGAAAAGGTCCCGAACATCCTGTTCCAGATGCTCCTGCGGGCCGCGAACGCGGTCGGGTATTCGAACTACCCGGACAACGTTGTCGGGGAGTTCGTGAAGCAGGCCGCCGCGGCCGGGATGGACGTCTTCCGCGTCTTCGACGCGAACAACTGGCTGCCGAACCTGCAAATGGCGGTCGAGGCGACACTGGCGACGGGCGCCGTCTGCGAGGCGGCGGTCTGTTACACCGGCGACATCCTCAACCCGAAGCGGGACAAGTACTCGCTCACCTATTACGTCGGCCTGGCGAAGCAGCTGGAACGGCTCGGGACACACTTCCTGGCGATCAAGGACATGGCCGGGCTGCTGAAACCGTACGCCGCGAAGCAGCTCGTCCGGGCCCTCCGGGCCGAAGTCGGGGTCCCGATCCACTTCCACACGCACGACTCGGCCGGGGGGCAGATCGCCGCTTACATGATGGCGGCGGAGGAGGGGGTCGACGTCGTCGACTGTGCGTTCGCGCCGCTCGCCGGGGTGACGTCCCAGCCGAGCCTGAACGCGCTCGCCGAGGCAGTCCGGTTCACCGACCGGGACACCGGACTGGATTTCGCCGCCCTGGCGACGACCGCGGCGTACTGGGAGGACGTCCGCACCTACTACTCCGCCTTCGAGACCGGCCAGCTCGCCAGCTCGGCCGAGGTGTACCTGCACGAGATGCCGGGCGGGCAGTACGCGAACCTCTACCAGCAGGCCCACTCGCTCGGGATCGGCGACCGGTGGCACGAGGTCGGGCGGATGTACGCCGAGGTCAACAAGCTCTTCGGCGACATCGTGAAGGTCACGCCGACGTCGAAGGTGGTCGGCGACATGACCCTGTTCATGCTGGCGAACAACCTCGGCCCCGCCGACGTCCTCGACCCGAAGCGGGAGGTCGCATTCCCCGAGTCGGTGGTCGAGTTCTTCGAGGGGAAGCTCGGCCAGCCGCCGGGCGGGTTCCCGGCCGACCTTCAAGCCCGCGTCCTGCGCGGGCGAAAACCACTGGCCGATCGGCCCGGGGCCCTCCTCCCGCCGGTCGACTTCGCCGAAGCCCGCCGGGAGCTCGAGGGCAAGATCGGCCGCCCCGCGACCGACGCCGACGTGATCTCGTACCTCCTCTACCCGAAAGTCTTCGTCGAGTTCGTCGCCGCCGAAGCCCGGTACTCGGACCTGAGCGTCCTCCCGACCCCCGTCTTCTTTTACGGGATGGACAAGGGGGAGGAGGTCAGCATCGAGATCGAGCCGGGCAAGACGTTGATCGTCAAGTTTTTGACGATCGGCGAGCCGCAGCCGGACGGCAGGCGGGTGGTGTACTTCGAGTTGAACGGCCAGCCCCGCGAAGTCTTGACCGCGGACCGGTCGCTCGACGGGGGTGTGATCAAGGGACGGCAGAAAGCGGAAGTCGGGAACCAGAAGCACGTCGCTGCCCCGATGCCCGGGTCCGTGGTCACGGTCGCGGTCGCGGTCGGCGAGGAGGTCGCCGCCGGGCAGAAGCTCCTGAGCATGGAGGCGATGAAGATGGAAACAACGCTGTACGCCGAACGACCGGGAAGGGTGGCCGAAGTGCTGGTTCGCCCCGGGACCCAGGTCGAGGGCGGGGATTTGGTGGTCCGGTTCGAGTGACGGGTCGATCTGCCCCGCCCGAATTGTATTCGGTCGGCTCGACACCGGATCGGGGGCCCGCCGTCTATATAACACGTAGCAGAACGTCATCGGAAATTGGGTTCGTTCGGCAGAATCGGCCCGCGGGCCGGCCATCCGGGGGCCGTGTGGCAGGGAATGGCAGGATTTGGCAGTCCCAGAGCCGGACAACCAGGCACGTGACCTTCCCGAACGGTACCAGGTGGGCGATCTGCAAGAGAGCAGGAGCGGCCGACGACGATTGGGTTCGTTTCCCACAATCGCGCCCCGACGCTTCGACCTACCGCTGGGGAGCAGGAGCGGCCGACAACAATTGGGTTCGTTCCGCACAAGGGAGCTCCCCGGGTGGAAACCACTCCCCCGGATTGGGTTCGTTCGGCAAAACCAACCCTCGGCTCGGCCCGTCGGTCGACCCTCACCGGGGGGGCCGATGCGAATTGGGTTCGTTCCGCATAGCCGACCGGGCACGAGTACATCGGCCCGCGCCGGATTGTGAAGGAATTGTGTGGATTGGGTTCGTTCCGCCGAACCAACCTCCTGCCCGACCCGGCAATCGCCCCACACCGGGGAGGGCCGACGTGGATTGGGTTCGTTTGGCAAAACGGACTCGGCACAAATCCGTCGGCCTCGATTGTGAAGGATCTGCGTAGATTGGGTTCGTTTGGCACAATCGCCCCCGGTCGACGCACGAACCTACGGCCCACTCCTCTTTCGGCATTCTCACCGCCCGCTCGACCTGGTGGCGCGAACCTCGACGACCAGATCGGGCCATCCATCGGACCGGAAGCCGGGACTCGGGACCACGTCCATCGCACTGCCTCCAGTGTACGTCAGCCACGTGTCGGTCCGAAGACCAGCTGGACTTTGAAATGGGGAGATCCAAGCCAGACTCGCGAACCCGACCGGTTCGTTCTGCCAGCCCGTGGGGTGGATTACCGCGCCGGATGGCCAAGACGGAAACGTAACGGTTCGCGGGTCTAGTGTCCCGAGTTGCGAATTCGTTGATTATTTCTTGCGCCACCCCTGATCCCCAGGTAAGGTTCGGTCAGGAGGTGCCCCATGCCCGCTGGCCGACCGTTGACCTCACTCACCCTGACCGACGAC
>JAQGHQ010000316.1 GCA_028288765.1 Gemmataceae bacterium
ACCACCGAGAGACTCCCCACCCCCACCTCGACCGCCACCCGGAGCAGTTCCTGCCCGCCGAACGCCCGGGTGGCCGCGCCCGTGATCGCCCGGGCCGCGAACAACGACCAGTCCCCGAGCCCGAGCAGCGCGATCGCGATCGGTCCGCCGATCGGCAGAGTGTCATCGTCCCCGGTCGGGGGGGATGGGGCACCCCGCACGTCGGCCGGCCCCGGGGCGGCAGGCAGGTGGTCGCCGGGCGAGACTGGGATGGCCGTGGACATCGGGCCCAACTTTTCTTGCACGGGAACAACGGCCGGCGCTCCGCGGTCCGTAACGATTCTATCGGCAACGGGTATGCCGACGGTTGCGGCCAATGTGGTATCGGGCCAAAAAAGAACCCCGGTTTCCCTCAAGAAACCGGGATTCAACCTGAGCCCTTCAAGCGTCGGGGATTTCCCGCACAAGTGCCCCGGCCCGCCACTCGCTCCAGACCCGCCGGACCGGGTCCCACCTCCATCCGGTGAACGGGGCCGTCGGGTGCGAGTCGTCCGGGTCCGCCGGGCCGTCGAAGAAATCGGCGGTTCGCTCGTGCCAACGTTTGCGGACCTCTTCCGCCCGAACCGCGGCCAGTTCCGCCCGACCGAGCATGAACACAACCCCGGCGACCAGCATCAACATGATCTGCTTCTCGTGAAAGCCGAATAAGAATCCACCGATCGCCAGGACACTCCCAACCGTGACCGCGGCCTGGGTCGCCTCCAAGCGCGGCATTCCGATGCTGAGCAGAGCCCGCAGCACGCGGCCGCCGTCCATCGGGAATGCCGGGATCAGGTTGAACGCGGCCAAGAGCACATTCGCCCAAAACAGTCTTGAAATGAACATCTCCTCCGGGGCGAGTCCGGCCGACGCCCACCCCTGCGTGAAGGTGATGTTCCCGAGAACGATTCCGGCCAGCAGCCCGATCACGATCATGACGTTCACCGCCGGGCCGGCAAGTGCGACAACGATCTCGTGCAACGGCCGCCTGGGCATCCGCTCCAGGCGGGCCATCCCGCCGAGCGGGTAGAGGGTGATATCCCGGGTTTCGATCCCGTACCACTTTGCGGCCAGGGCGTGCCCGACCTCGTGCAGGGCAACGCACCCGAAGACGGCGAGCAACACCGCGACGTCGAACGCCGCCCCGGCCACGTCCCCAGATACCACCCCACTCAGGAACACGAACAGCGGCAACAGCCAGAACGTCCCGTGGACGTAGAGGTCGATGCCGAAAGGCTTTCCGAGCTTGATTGAGCTGAACATCGCGGGGACACCTCCGGACGGGTGCCGGAAGCCCGGCCACGTCGTCACTCCATTATTCGATGCCCGGGAAGTGACATTCGATGCAAAGAAGGCGGGGACACGAGATCCGAGAAGCCTGACCCGCCTCCTTGCCCCGTTTTCCTGGAGGCCGAGGGCGGCGATGGAGGGGGTTACAGGAGATAGAACTTGGCGATCGAGAAGAAGATAGCGATCCCGGTCACGTCCACGAAGGTGGCGACGAAGGCACTCGACGCGAGAGCCGGGTCGATCCCGACTTGGCGGAAAAAGAGAGGTAGCATGCACCCGATCAAGGTGCCCCAGAGGCAGATGCAGAGCACCGACAGCGAGATGACCTTGGCCAGCGCCCATGGGCTGACGGGTTCCGTCCGGATCTCGCATTCGGCCGGGAAGTGGTAGACCCACCCGTCCGCCCGTTTTTCCGGCGGATCAAGATGGCGAACGCCTTCGGGCAGGCGGACCTTTGAGTCTTTTTCCACCACTACGGTCTGCTCCGCCCCGGCCTCGACCGGCACGTCCCACCGCTCGGCTCGATCCAACACCCGGTCCCACCAGCCTTTCGGGACGGGGACGGGCGTGAGTTCGGTCCCGGGTGGCGCACTCACGGTGAAGGGGGATTTCTTCTTCTCCGGCCCACCCCGAGTGTCGGCCGGGGTCAACGCCCCGCGGGCGAACGCGATCACCCCGAGGGTCGCTCCCAGTGCCAACCCCATCAGCAGTTCTCGCCGCAAGACCCGTTTCCAGTCCCGCGGGCGGACGTACTCCAGGGCGAGCGCCCGGGTGACGAGGGTGGCAGCTTGCGACCCGGAGTTTCCGCCGGTCGAGATGCACAGCGGGACGAACAGGGCCAGCACCACGACCGCCGCGATCGCGTCCTCGAAGAACGACATGACCGTGAACGTGGCCAGTTCCGCGACGAAGAGGAGGGAGAGCCAGAACGCCCGGCTCCACCATACCTTCACGAAGCTGGCCTGGAGGTAATCGCCCTCGATGGGGCCGACCGCGGCCTGCCGCTGGAGGTCTTCCGTCGCCTCCTGCTGGACGACGTCCAGCACGTCGTCGTGGGTGATGATCCCGAGCAGCCCGAACCGGTCGTCGACCACGGGGACGGCGATGAAATCGTACCGGGTGAACACCCGCTCCACCGCCTCCCGGTCCTCGTAGAACCGCAGGGCGACGATTTCGCTCTCCATCAGGTCGCGGATCAGGGCGTGCCGGGGGGCGAGGATCAGGTCGCGGAGGGAAACCACTCCCAGGAGGCGGCGGGGAGAGAGGCTCCCATCCGGCCGGCGGGCCGCCTCGTCGAGGATGTAGATGTAGTAGATGGTCTCGCGGTCCGGGGCCTGCTGGCGGAGCTGGTCGATCGCCTCGGCGGCGGTGAGCGTCCCGGGGAGCCAGGCGTAGTCGGTCGTCATCATCGCGCCGACCGTGTTCTCCTCGTACTGGAACAGGGTCGCGATGTCCTTCCGGTCGGCCTCGTCCACCAGCCTCATCAGCGTCTCGGCCACGGGTCCGGGCAGCCGCTTGATGAGGTCGACGCGGTCGTCGTGCGACATTTTCCCGAGCAGCTGGCCGACCTGGGGGCGGGCCCGCTCGATCATCTCCACCTGGCGGTCGGGGGGCAGGTATTCGAAGATCGACGCCTGGGTGCGGATGCTCGCGTGGCTGATGACCTCCCAAACCTGCTCGGGGGTGAGTTCGTCGGCGAGCGCTTCGGCCACCGTCGCCGGGTGAAGGGATTCGCAGAACTCCCGCATCCCAGCGGCGTTCTGCTCCTCCAGCATGATCCGGAGTTCGGGAGTGAAAAGCGGGTGCGGCATGAGGGTTGTCCCAAGTCTTCAAGTCACAGGCCCCAGGTCAAATTCCGGGCGGGGTCCGGCCGGACGTGCGACTTTCGGACTTGCGACTCGAACCTTCACCTTCCTGGGATCGTGATGTTGTCGATCAGCCTGGTGTCGCCGAGGAAGACCGCGACCGCGGCGACGGCCGGGCGGTCGAGCCGGGCGATCGGCTGAAGGGTATCGGCGTCCACGATGCGGGCGTAATCGACTCGCGCGCCGGGGATGGCGGCCAGGTCCGCGTCCAGGGCCGATTCCAGCCGGGCCACGTCCCACTCCCCGGCGGTCGCGCGCCTCCGGATCGCCTGCAAGGCCCGGTAGATCCCCGGGGCATCTGCGCGCCGCTCCGGGGTCAGGTAGCGGTTCCGGGAGCTCAGCGCCAGCCCGTCGGCCTCGCGGACCGTCGGCTCGACCTTCACTTCCACCGACACATTCAGGTCCCGGACCATTTGACGGATGATCCGCGCCTGCTGGTAGTCTTTCGCTCCGAAATAGGCGAGATCCGGCCGGACAATGTTGAACAGCTTCAGGACGACGGTACACACCCCGCGGAAGTGCCCGGGCCGTGACCCGCCGCAAAGCGTATCTTCGAGCTTCGTGACCTCCACGAAGGTGACCGAGCTCGTAGGGTACATTTCCTCAGCCGTCGGGGCGAAGATCAGGTTGGCTCCGGCCTCGGCACACACCTGTTGATCGGCTTCGAGAGTCCGCGGGTATTTGGCGAAGTCCTCTTTCGGCCCGAACTGGGTCGGGTTTACGAAGACTGATACGACCACGAACGAGGATGGGTTCCCGGCCGCGCGAACCAGTGCGGCGTGGCCCTCGTGCAGGGCCCCCATGGTGGGCACGAGAGCGATGGTCATCCCGAGCCGGCGGGCGTCGGCGACCTCCGCCCGGACCTCGTTGATCGCGGAAACGACGGGGGTGAGCATGCGCAGCTCCGGTGGGCGTTCCTTTGGGGTTATGGTAACCGCGCCCGGTGTCGGCGGAGAGGTTTTCCGCGGACGGACGAAGCGGGCGGCCGCTCACCCCCCCCGCAACACGAAGAGCACCGACACGGCGTTGAACAGGCCGTGGACGACCACCGGTGTGAGCACGCCACGGGTCCGCACGGCGAGCCATCCGAGCCCGAGCCCGAGAACGAATAGCGGGATCGGCGACGGCCACACCCCGGAATGCACGACCGCGAATAGAGCCGCCGATGCATAAATCGCACCGGCGGTCCGGCGATTCCGCCTCAGAACCGTGCGGAGCACCACCCACCCCACCAGCAGACCCGCCGCGAATAGTACCGGACCCCGTGCCGGCCCGGCGAACAATTCACCAGGGTATCGGCCGGTGAGAGCGGCCATCCCCACACCGATCACCAGCACCGGCCATACCCGCCGATCGGCGAGCACCCGTGGGCGGTTTGGGAACGCGATTGCGGGGCGATGAAAGAGCGGCCGGCCGCCAACCAACCAGCCCAGGAGCAGCCCGCGGAAGAGGACCTCTTCGATTAACGGGGCCGCGACCCCCGCTTGCAGGAAGAACAACAGGTGATCGATCACCGGCCTCGCCGCCGAGAGCTTCGAGAGCGGGTGTTCCTCGGTGAGAAAGTCAAACCGCGCGAACACGATGGTGACCGCGGTGTGGACGGCCAGGACGACCGGCGTGATGACAGCCCAGCCGACCGTACCCAGGGCGAGCCGGGCGGGGATGGCGCGCGGGTCGGCGGGCGACCGCCACGTGGGGTAAAGTCCGTACCGGGCCAGTACCAGTAGCCCGATTTGTAGCGGTAGGGAGAGGATGCCCACCCACAGCCCACGCACGGCGGCGAGTTCGGCTTGATGGTCGCGGGCCATCAGCGCGGCCACGGCGCCGGCGACCGCGGCAGACGCTTCGAACGGCGGGGTAGCGACTGGCGGCGGGAAGTCCGGACCATAAACCTCCTGGAAAAAGGATGATTGCAGCAGGCTGGAGAATACGACCCCTGGGATGACCGCGTTCAGGATCAGGAAACCGACGAGTACCTCGAACCCGGTCCACGGCACCCGCCACGGCCGTGGGCGGGGCAGGACCGGTATCCCGGACCGCCGGGCGAGTATATATCCGACCAGCCCGACCGGGCCGGCAACCGCCGCGACCGTCAGCCCGCACCAAACCATCCGCACGGCGTCGGTCAGGAGGTCGGCGGGCACGGGGTCGGGTCCTCGGTTCGGCCCGTCCCGGAACGGATGGGTGAAGGGAGTGTAGCGACACCCCTGCTGACCGTCGCTAATCTGACCCAGGCGTGTCCCATACGTCCTTGACTCTCTGAACCCTCGGCCGGTGGCCTTACGATGTCGACCATCCTGGACCGAATCGTCGAGACGAAGTGGCGGGAGATCGAGACCGCGCGGCGGGCGGTCACCGAGGATGATCTGGCGCGGAGAATAACGTCGCTACCCCCGACCCGCGACTTCACCACCGCGGTCGGCCGGCCGGGCGAGATCCGCATCATTGCCGAAGTGAAGAAGGCGTCCCCGTCGGCCGGGGTCATTCGCCCCGACTTCGACCCGGTCGCGATCGCTACGACCTACGAGCGACATGGGGCCGCGGCGATCAGCGTTCTTACGGACGTGGAGTATTTTCAGGGGAGTCTGGAATACCTTTCGGCCATCCGGCGGGCAGTTGGGTGCCCGGTGCTCCGGAAGGACTTCATTCTCGACCGGTATCAGCTACTCGAAGCCCGGGTCGCGGGTGCCGATGCCGCCCTACTCATCGCCGAGTGCCTCCCCGGCGATCGTCTCGCCGCTCTACAACGGGAGGCGACCGCGATCGGGCTTCACACGCTCGTGGAGCTTCACGGCGCCGAGGATCTGGCGCGGGTAATCGATTGCGGCGCCCGGGTCATCGGCATCAACAACCGCGACCTGCGGACGTTTTTCACCCGGCTCGAACACACCCTGGAGCTGTTGCCGAAGATCCCGGCCGATCGCGTGGTGGTAAGCGAGAGCGGCATCAGGACGCCCGCCGACCTCAAACGGTTGCGGGCGGCCGGCGCGCGAGCAGTTCTGGTCGGAGAGTCGCTCATGCGCGCGGCCGACATCGGGGCCGCTCTGGACCAGCTGCGCGGGCCAGTCACCTGACCGCTTGAGACCATTTGTACACGTCCCAAAAACCGCTTCTGAACCCCCGAGCCCAACACGCCTTCCGGCGAAATGCGGAAGGCAATTGGTTAAGATTGGTTAAGATTTTCTGGCTCCCGACCGGCGCGCATCCGCTTGGACGACTGAACCCGCCGGTGGTTAACTCTCGTTAACTGTACGGTTGTATAGATAGAGAACGCGGCCCGGGCTCTTGGCGGTCGCACCATTGATGAGGCGGCAACGCCACTCGCCCAGGCCCGGCCGGTTACGCCCAAATGAGCTGGTCGTAACCGGCACCGGACCGGCCATGCCCCCCGGCTTCTCATTCCCAGCGTCAGCTGATTCCCGCTATCACGCCCGGCTGCCGAAATAGGCGGCGACGAACGCGATGATCACACACTCCCAGACCTTCAACATGTTCGGGTCCGGGGCCTCGGCCAGAGTCGGGCGGATGGCGAACTGGAACACCGTCTCGGCGACCAGCAAGAGCGAGGCGATCACCCCGACCCAACCCCGGATGGTCTGGAACAGTTCGCTGTTGCGGCCGAGCGCGAACCGGAGGAAAAGACCCGTCCCGAACCCCCCGGCGAGCGTCCCCAGCAGGACCGGCCACTGCCCGATCTCGCCCGCGTCGGGGGTTAGTCGTTCGGCCAGCCGGTTCGGGTACTTGTACGCCACGAACCCCACGACCGCGACACTCCCGCCGACGAACAACACCCGCATCAACCACGGGAGGAGTTCGGACTTGGCGTTGTCGTGTGGGACGGGGTGCGAGGCGAACGCAAGGAATACAAGGGTGAGCAGGAAAAAGTGGGCGAGCGGGGCGGTCAGCGGCCTCTGGTCCGGAAGAAGCAGAATGATCCAGAAGAACATGCAGATCAGTACCGACATGAACCCGCGGACCGTCCCCATCGGGAGGTCGTAGGGGTGTCGGATGTCGCCGTACGGGTTGTTCGGGCTGCTCATGGCTCGTCTCCGGGATGGGTATTCTCTATAACGCAATTCGGAGCCAGCTGCAAAAGCTTTCGCCCGGGCAGGGCTTGACGTGCTGTCCGGCCGGCGTACCATTAAAATCTTCCGGAATCGTCCCAGCATTCCGGCACCTACTTTTCCCGGGCGATTCGGGGCGGACCAGCCGATGTCGACGTTCATGGCCAACCGGGCAACGGTCCAGCAAAAGTGGTACGTGGTTGACGCGACCGATCTGGTTGTCGGCCGGCTGGCCGTCCTGATCGCGAACGTGCTCCGCGGCAAGCACAAGGTGGACTACACCCCGCACTGCGACACCGGCGACTTCGTGGTCGTGGTGAACGCCGAGAAGGTCCAGTTCACCGGGAAGAAATGGGACCAGAAGAGCTACCAGGACTACTCCCACTACGCCGGCGGGCAGAAGATCACCCCGGCCAGGGAGATGCTCGCGCGGAAGCCGGAGGAGATCATCCGCCGGGCGGTCAAGCGGATGATGCCCCGCGGCCCGCTCGCGTACAAGCAGCTCACCAAGCTGCGAATCTACGCCGGCGACCAGCACCCGCACCAGGCCCAGCTGCCGCAAGAACTCAAACTCAACGGTTGAGCTGGAATCCCACCACCCGAACCCGCGCAGGAATTTGTAGGGCACGCACGGCGTGTCGAGGGAACCGACAAATGGCCGAGAAGAAGCAGACGAAGGTGCCGAAGACCTTCTACATCGGGACGGGCCGGCGGAAGACCGCGGTCGCCCGGGTCCGGGTGACCGAGGGCAAGGGGGCGGTCACGATCAACGGCCGCCCGCTCGACGGGTACTTCACCGAGGAAAAGGACCGGGCGGCGGTCCTCGGCCCGCTGAAGGTGACCGATCAGATCGGCCGGGTTGACGTCATCGTCTCGACCAAGGGCGGCGGGATCACCGGCCAGGCCGGGGCTGTCAGCCAGGGCCTCGCGCGGGCGATCAAGACGATGTTCTCCCCGATCGACGAGCAAAAGCGACACGTCTTCCACCAGACCACGATCATCAAGGCCCGGCACGACGAGAAGAAGGCCCGGGAACGGGCGAAGGCCGCCCCGACTCCGACGCCGGCCACGGCAGCCGCCGCCCCGAGCGCCGACGGGGCTGCCCCAACCCCGGCCGACACGGCCGGCGGGATGGTCAAGAAGATCCGCGACTCGGGCTACCTGACCCGGGACGCCCGGATGAAAGAGCGGAAGAAGTACGGTCTCCGGGGCGCCCGCCGTGGCACCCAGTTCTCGAAGCGGTAACCTTTCCGACCTCGTTCGAGAACCGCAACGCCCACCCGCTAAGAGCGGGTGGGCGTTGCGGTTTACACCTGCCAAGAACGTCGGCGTGACACCCGGTCTCTCGAGAGAAACCGGGTGTTGCTTTGTCGAGATTCTCGGTCCGGCCTCGGTCTTCACCCCGACGGGGTGGGACAACATAGCCCCGGGCAACGCCCTGGGCGGCCGGGCGGGCCGGAAGAGGAAGGGCGCTGGCTCCGGGACCCGGGGCGGTGCCCGGGGCTATCCTGTCCCAGCCTTTCAGGCTGAAATCCCGGATCCCCCGATCGCTCGAGGATTTGGATTTCGACAAAGCACCCGGGTGTCTCTGGAGCAGCAAACGCCCCAGGGGCCGGCCGCGTTCGTGACGCCAGCTGGTGTCGACCAGCTCCACTTGCACCCCCTGGTCATCCGCGGGCGTTCGCCTTGACGTCCGGACTGTCGGCCACGTGAACCCAGACATGAACGTGCGGGGAACCGCGGAAGTACCAGACGAAAGCCGGTCCTTCCACCCGCCAGTTGTCCCACACCCCGTCGTCGCCCATGTCCTCGTCGGCGTAGAAGCTCAGCCGACAGGCGTCGAGCCCGCCCTGGGCTGTCAGGCACGCCGCTGCTTCGTCCCGGTCTTCGACCCGGAACGGTTCGATCAGCTTGGCCAGCACCTTCTGGAGCTCCGCCTTCTGGTCCTTGCTTATCTCGCCGACCGGCAGCCCCGGGGCCTCGCCGACTTTCGTCCCCCGGAACCCGATGGCCGACTCGCGCGGGCTCTTCGGCACGAGAGCGGCCTTCTGCTGCTTGCCGTCGAGCATCTTGTACACACCATTTGCCGCCAGCGCCTGCGGCCAGAACACGTTCTCGGGATGGTCGGGCTTCTCGGTCAGGCTCCCGGCCGGGGCCAGCCCCGCGTGCCCGTAGAAGATCGGCCCGCCGAACGCGACGTGCCCCTCCGTATTTCCGTCGGCCCGGAGCGTCTGGTGTCGGCCGGTCAGCACCAGCTCGAACTTGTCGGTGCCCGGGGTGCCGAAGATGGCGACTGACTGCTCGGCGCCCCACGGCTTGCCGCCGGAGTCGTCCTTGAGCTGCTTCATGAACCGGTCGTGCCACTCCGGGTTGGTCAGGCTCTTGAAGATGTCCTGGACGATCGCCTGTTGGTCCTTCGTGTAGATGCTCCGCTCGCCGGAGATCCGGTACGGCGTCACCTGCCAGTTGTTCGACACGTGCGTCCGGAGTAGACCGCGGTTATTCGTCCCGGTCTCGGTGTGGTCCCAGGGAAAGCAGATTTTCTTCTTTTGGTCGTCCGTCAGCGAATCGTGCAGTCTCTTGACGAGCGTCTCGGCCGGGCTCTCCGGCTTCGGGGCGGCAACGGCTTTCGGGGTAGCGAAAAGCGGGAGCGTGCCAACGGACACGGCCGCGGCGGCCGAGGCCCGGAGGAACTGTCGCCGGCTCACCGGCGCGACATCGTAGTCGGGACAGGGGCGGTCGGACGGATTCATGACGCACCTCGGTCGAGGGGAGATAGGGGCTGCAACCAGGCTACTCGAACCGGTCCGGGCGGACACGCGAAAAGAGACCGCACTCATCTTGCTTTCCCTCACGGGGAGAGCTGGACGCGGCAATATGGTGCCTCGTCTGAGGGGTCGACGGCTGTGCTGCTCGGTTGAAATGCTTGGGATTCGTAGGGTGGGGTCGAGTCATCGAGGCCCACCGAGAATAACACCGGAGGGCCTCGAATACTCCACCCCACCCTACAAGAAAAGAGCCCCAAAGTCGATATCAACCGTGCATCTATGTGTCAGCCGAGGACGTACCCTGACTCCCATGTTAACTCCAACAGTATGGCGTAG
>JAQGHQ010000337.1 GCA_028288765.1 Gemmataceae bacterium
GGGGCTCGAACACGGACCGGGCGGCCCGGGGCATGGTTCGGCAGACCGGCTCGAGTTGGCATCGGGCGGCGCGGGCCTTGGGCGTCGCGCGGCGACGGTCACGGTCGCGGCGGTGGGGCGGGCGGGGGTGCCGGGTCGGGTGCCGGGTGGGGCGGGGCCGCGGAGGGGTGGGTATACTGGACAGGGGACCCCCCGGGTGGACATGAAGGCCGGATACCATCATTCCACCACGGAGGGTCTTCCCGTTCGAGCCCACTCAAAAAGGGCAAAAGTCGAGCGAAGAGGTCGCTCTTCAACTGGCGATTCTCACCACGGAGTTGGTCGAGTTCCTGCCGCAACGCTTCGACGCGTTCGGTCGCGGTCGCGTGCATGGCTTTCCAATACCCGACCTGCTGCCGCAGGTCGAGGTTCTCCTTGCGCAATCGTGTGACTTCGTCACGCAACTCGGCCATTTCCGCGCGCAACTGGGCGACGATGTCCAGGACCGCAAACGGCGTGGTCCCGGCGAGAACCGGATTGCCCAGGAGGTCGTCCATGACCATCCCCTGTTACCCCAAAAGGGAAAATCAGGGGAAGGCCAGGGCAGAAGAAAACGGGTTGGGCGAAGCTATACAAGTTGCGAAACGACGCCACCCCCGCGTTCGCTCAGGTCGAGCGGACGGGGGTGGGGATGGTTGTAGGCCAAACGCGGGTTCGAGCGGGTAGCGAGTACGGGTCACAGTTGCCCGGCGAACGGCTTCGCCAGCACCGCTGGGACCCGGCCCATCTCCTACGGGTGTGCGGGCGAGGTGAGTGGGTCAAACCAGGATGCCGCCGGGCACGCCGCGGGATCGTACAACGATGCTTCACGCGGAGTCTTCGGGTTAACACCAACCGGGCGATTGGGGTGAAGCCGTGCCCCGACGAATGGTCTGCCCCCTCGGGCACCAATGGGATCTGGAGCAGGATGCCACGCCGCCGGCGACCGGACTCGTGTGTCTGTTCTGCGGGTCTCCCTGCCGACCGGCGGCGGATACCGACGAGCGGCCGGCACAAATCACCCTACCCCTCGCAGAGGGCGGTCCCGCCTCGGTGCCCACGATCTGGCTCACCCGCGCGGGACACGACACCGCGGACGCCCCTGCGAATCACGCCCTTGACCGCCCCCCCGATCCTCCCGGCTATCGCGTCCTGCACCGCCTCGGCCGGGGCGGGATGGGAGAGGTCTACCTCGCCCTCCAGTCTGGGACTGGGCGGTTGGTGGCGCTCAAAACCCCCCGCCTCGGAGCCGCGCTGGTTGAACTCACTCGATTCCGGGCGGAGGCGGAGCTGCTCGCCCGACTCCAGCACCCCGGGATCGTCCCGGTGTACGAGGTCGGGGCGGCCGCCGGCCGCCTGTTCCTGGCGATGGAGTACTGCCCCGGCGGGAGCCTCGCGGACAAGCTCGACGGCACCCCGCTCCCGCCGCGTCCGGCCGCGAACCTGACGGAAGCGCTGGCACAGGCGGTCCATGCCGCGCACAGGGCCGGGGTCATTCACCGCGACCTGAAGCCCGGGAACGTCTTGCTCAGCCCCCGGGCGGATGCCCCCACCCCCGCCCCGGACGCCCTCGACCTCGACGCCTGCGTGCCGAAGGTGTCCGACTTCGGGCTGGCCCGCTGGATCGACGACGACCGCGGGTTGACCCAGACTGGTGCGGTCCTCGGGACGCCGGCGTACATGGCCCCGGAGCAGGCGTTCGGAGAAGCCCGGCGGGTCGGCCCGGCGGCCGACGTCTACGCCCTCGGGGTCATCCTGTACGAACTCCTCACCGGCCGCCCGCCGTTCCAGGGGGCGACCGCCCTCGACACGCTGGACCAGCTCCGCACCCACGACCCCGTGCCGCCCGCCCGCCTCCAGCCGACCATCCCACGCGACCTGGACACGATCTGCCTCAAGTGCCTCCACAAGGAGCCGGCGCGCCGCTACCCGTCGGCCGACGCCCTGGCCGACGACCTCCGCCGGTTCCTCGACGGCCGCCCGGTGCTGGCCCGCCCGGTCGGGCCGGGCGAGCGGTTCGTCAAATGGGTTCGTCGCAACCCGCGGGTCGCGGCGCTGGCGGGTCTGCTCGTGGTCGCGGTCGCGGCCGGGCTGGTCGGGATGGCGGTGTACCAGCGCCGGCTGGCCGCCCAGCGCGACCGGGCGGTCAGTCACCTCCGGGTCGCGTTGCGGTCGGTGGACGGATTGCTCACCGGGGTGGCCGAAGAGGATCTCGCGGCCGAGCCGCGGGCGGAAGGGAAGCGGCGGGTGCTGCTGGAAAAGGCGCTCGCGCTCTGCCAGGAGCTGGCCCGGATCGAGGGGGACGACCCGACCCTGCGCGAGCAGGTGGCGCTCGCCGCCCGGCGGGTGGGCGATATTCAGCGCCAGCTCGGCAGTTACCCCGAGGCTCGCGCCGCCTACCACCAGGCCCGACTTCAATTCTTACCGCTGTCGGCGGCAGCCCCAGAGCGTTCAGACCTGCTCCGGCACGTCGCCGACTGTCACAACTTCACCGGTGAAGTGGACCGCCTCACCGCCCGCCCCCGCGAGGCGGCCGACGAATACCGACAGGCCCGCGACCTACAACAGCGCGTCGCCGATGCCGAGCCGGGGAACACCGAGGTTCGCTACGAACTCGCCCGGTCGCGCTACAATCTCGGCCTCGTGTACCGGGATACGGGTCAACTCCCGTCTGCTCGCACCGAACTGGAGGAGGCGGCCGCGCTGCTGCGTGGGTTCTCGGCGGACGACATCGAGCGGCGGCGGCACCTGGCCCGGGCACTGTTGAACCTCGGGGCGGTGCTCCGGCTCCTCGGTGAATCCGGGCCGGCGCAGTCCGCTTCCGCGGAGGCGGTCGCGCTGTACGAGGGGCTGATGAAGCAGGTTCCGGGGCGGCCGGAGTTCCGACACGAGCTGGCCAAGGCGTTCATCAACCGGGCCAACATTCGGCAGAAGGATCACGACCCGGACGCGACCGCGAAACTGCTGCTCCGCGCCCGCGAACTGCTCGCCCGACTCGCCGACGACTTCCCGCAGACGCCGGAGTTCCGCGGCGACCTGGCGACCGCGTGTAACGGGCTGGCGGCGGGCGCGTTCGAGCGCCGGGACCGGGCCGATGCGGAGCGGTGGTTGATCGAGTCGGCCGACGCCTGGCGGAAGGTACTCGCCACCCACCCGGCGGTCCCGGACTACCACGCCGGGTTAGGCATGGCCCTCGGGAACCTCGGCCGGGTCCGCCTCGGTCGCGGCGACGGCCCGCCGCTGGCGACCATTGTGGGTGCGGCCGCCGTTTCCGCCCGCGGCGAGGGGTTCGACCCGGCGGCGGTCGCGGCGGCGCTGGAGGAAGGAATCCGCGAGTTGATCGCGGCGCTGCGGGCCAACCCGGATCAACCGGAGTGCCGGGCCTCGCTCCGGCAACAATGCGCGGACGTGGCGAAGCTGGCCGCCCGGACCGGGGACACGGGGCTGGCCATCCGGGTGGCCGACTCGCTCGCCGCCGGGTTGCCGACCGGCGCGGTCGGGCCGGCGTATGCGGCCTTCCTACTGGCGAGGGTCGCGGCGACCGCGGGCGACCGACCGGGGATCGCCGGGGTTTGCGCCGACCATGCGTTCGGACTGCTAAACGGCTGCCCCGCCGCCGAGTTGACCGCCCACGAAAAACTCCTCGCCGACCCCGCGTTCGACGGGTTTCGGGCTGACGATCGCTTCGCTCGCCTCCTGCCACAACGCGAAGCCAAGTCGCCGATGTAAAGGATGGAAAAACGGGCAAACTCTGCCGCCAATGCCGGCTTGTCGGGGCATTTCTCGCGATCCCCCACCCTTCAAACAGGGGGAGTCCGGCCGGGCGTGCCGACGATCATCCGTGGTCCCGCCGTCGATCAGGAGGGGAACATGCCGATGCGCCCCACACCCCGGTGGACTCGCGGGTGCGCGACCGCGCTGCTGCTCGCCTGCTGGGGGGCGACGGCCGTCGCCCAGCCGCCCGCCCCGACACCCGCTCCCACGGCCCCGGCCCCACGGCCCCGGCCTGCCCCAGCACCGCCCGTGGAGGCTCCGGACGACGGCGGGCTGACCGTCCGCGACACCAGCGCCGGGTACATCGACAACCCGCTCCCGCTCGACCAGGTCTTCCTCCGCGCCGACGCCGGGTTCGGGTTCACCCGACCGAACCGGGCCGAATTCTTCTACGCTCAGGGTCGGCCCGGCGGCCCCGGTCTCCCGCTGCCCGAGCGCCGGGTCGATTTCACCGACCTGTCGGCCGGGGTGGAAAAAGTCCTCGCCCCGCGACTGTCGGTCTTCGCCGCCGTCCCGGTCCGGTTCCTCGACCCGCAGGTGAACGCGAACGCGACCGGTCTCGGCGACGTGTGGGCCGGGTTCAAGTACGTCGCCTGCCGAAACGAGTCGTCGGTCGTCACGTTCCAGATGACGGCCTACGCCCCGAGCGGGAACCCGTCGCTCGGCCTCGGCACCAACCACGCGACCCTCGAACCGGCTTTACTCGCCGCCCACTCCCCGGCCGACCGCCTGACGCTCCTCGGTGAACTGCGGGCGTGGACCCCGCTCGGCGGCACCGACTTCGCCGGGGAAGTTCTTCGGTACGGCATCGGGGCACGTTACGACCTCGTACGCACGGAGCGATTCCGGGCGGCCCCGCTGGTGGAACTGGTCGGGTGGGAGGTGCTGGGCGGCAAGCAGTCCGGGTTGACCGACGGCGGGGTGGCCGTGACCGACTCGGCCGCAGGCACGAGCGTCCTGAATTTGAAGGTCGGGTGCCGCTTCGACTGGGGCCGGCGGGCCGGGCTGTACGTCGGCTACGGGCGGGCGCTGACCGGCGAGCGGTGGTACTCGGACGTGGTCCGCGTCGAGGCACGGTGGCTGTACTGACGCACTCATCTGCCCGGCCGCCAGCGGTCGAGCGCCGGCTTGCAGTAGCCGTGGAAGCCGAGCACGATCAACTCCCGTTCCAGCCGCTCGCGGTCGTCCGTCGGGACCGACCGGGCGGTTTCGGCGACGACCAGATCGACGAACACCTCCCGCCCGCGCTGAAGAAGTTTGCGAACCCCCGTATCGGTGAACCGGGTCGGAGGACGAAGCTTGGCGGTCAACCGGTCGGCGAGTTCCGCCGACGAGTCGTCCGGGTAGTCCGCCCGGGTCCGCAGGGCGGTGTGGTACGGCGTTCCGCTCTCGGCCTCGACCTGCTTCAAACCGTCCCACGTCTTGTCGAGTAGCGCCTTCCGCCAGCCGGCCAGGAATACCTCGTCCGACTCGTGGAGCGAGGAGGCCGAGTCGGCCACTTCGGGGAGGTCGTCCCCGCCCGGCCGCGCCTCGCGGGCGACCCGCCCGGCGTGCTTGCGGATCAGGTTCGCCAGCGTGATCTTCAGGTAGTCGCGGAACTGCCCCCGGGACGGGTCGGCCCGCCGGAACTCGCCGCGGAGCAACTTCAGGGCGAACTCCTGAAACAGGTCGGCCGCGTCGTCCTCCCGCCCGGTGCAGGCGAGCAGGTAGCTGTACGCCGCCGGGTGATACCGCTCGACCAGCTCGGCCAGCGCCGTCCGGTCCGGGTCGGCGTCCTGATCCTGCGTGCGAGCGAGCTGCGTCCACATCGTCGAAATCTGGCTGAGCCGGTTCGGCTGCTCGGCACTCACGCGCCACCTCCTCACGACAAATCCGCCCGCCCGGTCACGACCAGCAATTTTACCAATTCGTTGCCGGTGAGGGTGTTCCGCCGGCCGTAGGCAACCGGGATGCCCGCTGATGTCCGGTTTTTTGCGCGATTCGCATCTTTTTTTGTCCCGGGCTGTCACGGCCGTCGGTCGGCCCACTACCTGGTTTGTCGCCCGAGGAACTTTCGACCTCTCCTGGAGTCCGAGAATGTTGCGAGCCTTGTACAACGCCCTCGTCCGCGGGTCCAACCGGGCCAACCGGACCACCCGCCGCCCCGCCGCCCCGCGGTTCATCCCGTCCGTCGTCGGCCTCGAAGCCCGCGACGTGCCGGCCGTCCTCGCCAACTTCAGCGCCGGCGTCCTGTCGGTGTTCGGAGACAATCTGGACAACACGATCACCGTGAGCCGCAACGCCGCCGGCAACATCCTGGTGAACGGCGGGGCGGTGGCCGTCGCCGGCGGCACCGCGACCGTGGCCAACACGTCCCTGATCCAGGTCTTCGGCCAGGCCGGGAACGATGTCATCAGCCTGAACGAAGCGAACGGGGCCCTCCCCGCGGCCAACCTGTTCGGCGGGGCCGGCAACGACACCCTCACCGGCGGGTCGGGCAACGACCAGCTGTTCGGCCAGGCCGGGAACGACACCCTGCTGGGCAAGGGCGGGGCCGACTTCCTGTTCGGGGGCGCCGGCAACGACACCCTCACCGGTGGCACCGGCGACGATCAGGTGTTCGGCGAGGCCGGGAACGACCGGATGATCTGGAACCCGGGCGAGGGGACCGACCTGAACGAGGGCGGGGCCGGCACCGACACGGTGGAAGTCAATGGCGGGAATGGGGCGGAAGCGTTCACCGTCACCGCGAACGGCAACCGTGTGCGGTTCGACCGCGTGACCCCGGCCCCATTCAGCCTCGACATCGGCACCACCGAGAACCTCGTCGTCAACATGAACGGCGGGGACGACACCTTCACCGCCGGCAACGGCCTGGCCGCCCTGATCCAGATCACCGTGGACGGCGGGGCCGGGAACGACACCATTACCGGCGGCGACGGCAACGACGTGCTGCTCGGCGGCGACGGCAACGACACGGTGAACGGCGGCCGGGGGAACGACGTGGTGCTGCTCGGGGCCGGGAACGACACGTTCGTGTGGAACCCGGGCGACGGCAGCGACACGGTCGAGGGCCAGGCCGGCACCGACCGGATGGTCTTCAACGGGGCCAACGTGGGCGAGAACATCGCCATCTCGGCGAACGGCGGGCG
>JAQGHQ010000392.1 GCA_028288765.1 Gemmataceae bacterium
CTTTCCAGCCACATATTTTGAAAAGACCCGCTGCCGACCTCGAGCAAAACCGCCTTGTTTTCGAGGCTTTCAAACCGACCAGATAGTGTGCGTGCGATCAGGTAGACCCGCTATACAAGTACGGAAATCGTGCGGTTACGAAACGCGCGATGTCCCGTTGTTGACCCCTAAAAGCTAGAACGCCGGAACGACGTTTGCCCAGCGGTCGAGAGGAAAGGCACTGGAGGGTGGTGCCGGCATGGCGGGGGGCCGCATAGTCGAGGACAGCATACCCGATTGAACCCATCCCTTGCCACTCAACCGAGGAGACACCGCATGCCGGATCGAGTGCTGATCGTGGGCGCCGGGCCGACCGGACTGACGGCCGCGCTGGAGCTGTCCCGTCTCGGTATCCCCGTACGCATCATCGACAAACAGGCCGCTCCCCCGACGACATCTCGTGCCGTCGGGGTGCAGGCGCGGACGCTGGATCTGCTCGAACAGCGCGGCCTGTCGGAGGACATGGTTCGGCTCGGCAATCCCGGCCTGGCGGGCAGCGTGTACGGCGGCGGCAAGCGTGTCTTTCGCCTCGACTTCACCCGGATCGACAGCCGCTATCACTTCCTCCTGTTCATCTCGCAGGCCGAGACCGAACGCATCCTGCGCACGGAGATCGAGAAGCAGGGTGTCCGGATCGAGCGCGGCGTCGAGCTTGTTGGCCTGGCGCAGGATGTGCTCTCCCACGATCCGAACCCGGTGAAGGTCGTGCTGCGCCACGCGGACGGCCGGCTGGAGCAGGCGCAGGCGCCCTGGCTCATCAGCGCCGAGGGGGCGCACAGCACCGTGCGGGCCACGCTCGACCTTCCGTTCGAGGGCAAGACACGTGACGAGCAATACGCCCTGGGCGACCTGCACATCGACGGCGAACTCGTGGAGACCGACTTCCACATCTTCTCCTCCGAGCACGGCTTCATGGGCCTGTTCCCGATGGGCGACCGGCGCTTCCGCCTGATCGCCAGCAACCCGCTCAGCAAGCCGAGCAAGGACACGGCGCCGGCGATCGAGGAGCTGCAGGCGATCTACGCCCAGCGCTCGCACATCCCGGCACGGTTCCGGGACATGAGCTGGAGTTCGTGGTTCCGCATCAACAGCCGGATGGTGTCGCGGCTGAAGGTCGGCCGCCTGCTCCTCGGCGGGGATGCGGCGCACATCCACAGCCCGGCCGGCGCCCAGGGCATGAATACGGGCATCCAGGACATGATGAACCTGGCCTGGAAGCTGGCCCTGGTGCTCAAGAGGCAGGCGTCCCCGGTGTTGCTCGACACCTACGAGCAGGAGCGGCCGCCAGTCATGCGCGACGTGCTTTCCAGGACGGAGGGGCTAACGGACGTCATCGGCGCCGAGAGCCATCTCGGCCCCTGGGCCGGCGAAGCTGGGGTCGTTCAGGAGCAAATCGCCGCCCGGATGAGCCAGATTGCGATCGCCTATCGCGACCGCCCACTCTCCGTCAACCACGCGCTTGGCGGCGGCCTGCATGCCGGCGACCGGGTGCCAGACCTGCCGGTGCGGTGCCGCAGTGCTGATGGCGATGGCTGGCAGGAAAAGGCGCTGTTCGGCTTGCTCGACCCGTCCCGGTTCATGCTCCTGGTCGTGCGTTCCGCAGAGTCGGCGGCGACACCTGCCGATCTGTACGATGCGATGCAGCCGTGGCGCCAGCTCATCGGCGTCGCCGAACCGGCGCCCGCGACGGACGACTCGGCCCGCGCGATTCCAGTCGGTGTTCGGCCAGTCGGGCAGCGTGTTCCTGGTGCGGCCCGACGGCCATGTCGGGTTCGCCGGCGGCGAGCAAGCATCGGCCACGGATCTTGATGCGTATTGCCGCCAGTGGCTGACCGCGCCCGCGCAAATCCACGCCCCTGCTGACTGAGAGAGATGCCATCATGCTCGATCCCGCGACCGTCCAGGTGTTGTTCGCCGACCCGCACCCGCAGATCGTGGCCCGGAGTAAGACCAACGCGCCGGACGCTCTGACCCGCTCCGCTACCGTGCTCGCCCGGGTCGCCCGACTGCTGCACCTACCGATGCGCCTCAGCGTCGTGCCGGAAGGCGTGCGACCGCCGCAGCTGATCCCGGAGCTGGCGCGGGAGACGGAGGGCGTGGCGCAGCATCCGCGAATATCGGCCAGCCCGTTCCTGGACGAGGCGCCGCGCGCCGCGATTGCCGCACCCGGTCGGGAGCATCTGATCATCGCCGGTTTCGCGACCGAGGTGGTGGTGCGGCACGGTGCGTGCGACGCGGTCGCGGCCGGCTACCGGGTCCACGTGCCCGTAGACGCGTGTGGCGGCATGTCGTCCCGCACGGAGGACGCGGCGTTCCGACGGATCGAGGCGGCAGGCGGGGTCACGACGTCCGTGGTCGCCCTGGTCACGGCAATGGCTCCCGATTTCAGCACGGACCCCGGCCGGCAGGCCTTCGGGTTTCTTCAGCGGCTCAGGCCGGCATAGCAGCCCCACTCTCCCTCGCCCTCCTCGCCTGCCTGGCCCGGGGGTCACCGGACGGATACGCAATACGGGCAGAGTTTTCTAAACATCCAGTCTTCAGAAACAACTCGCCCAGGAGAGTACAGACTTATGAAACCAGCAAGCAGCTTCCGCAAGCCTACATCGATGGGTCCGCGCAAGAGTCGGCAGCACTGTTCGCGGAAATGGCGCGCTCGAACTCCCCTATCTCGCTGACCTAGGCGTCGAACCTCGCCATGAGGGACCTAATAACATTGAAACATTTCTCGCATTTCTGCACGAGAAGATGTATCCGGGTTTCAAGTTCGTCGACGTCAAGATTTACATCGACACGCCCGACCAGGCCTTCGGGGAATACACGATTCACCAAACGTCCGGGATCTCCGGTCGGCTCGTCCATCAGCGTTTCTTCGGGCACTGCACGGTGACCAGCGGAAAGATCGTCCTGTTGCGGGAAGCGCTCAATGTGCCCGCCGCTGCCAATGGGATGTTCCCGAACGGGATCGCCGATGTCGTCAACAAGAAATGAACCATCAGGGCGACATTGGCGCCACGCTCCTGATCGGCCGCCGAGACGAGACCGCCGATGAGCCTGGCGGAAGAAACGGGGACGGGACCTCAAAAATCACAGGTCCCGTCCCCGTTTCTTCCGAATGCTAAAAGGAGAAAATACATGGGAAGGCTTGAAGGAAGAATTGCACTCATTACGGGTGGCAACAGCGGTATTGGCCTGGCTACGGCCGAGCGGTTCGTGAACGAAGGCGCGGCCGTCGTCATCACCGGCCGCCGGCAGGCGGAACTCGATGAGGCGGTCAGGCACATCGGCAAGAACGTCACCGCCGTCCGGGGCGACGTCTCGAACCTCGCGGACCTCGACCGGCTCTACGAGGCCGTCAGGCGGGAGCACGGCCGGATCGACTTCCTGGTCGCCAACGCCGGCGTCCCGACGTGGGCCCCGCTCGGGTCGATCACCGAGGCCGACTTCGACGCGACCTTCAACACCAACGTCAGGGGGCTGCTCTTCACCGTGCAGAAGGCGCTACCGCTCATCGCGGACGGCGGGTCGATCGTCCTGAACGCCTCGGTCTCCGGGTCCAAGGGGAGGGAAGGGGTGAGCGTCTACAGCGCCACCAAGGCCGCCGTGCGGTCGTTCGCGCGGTGCTGGGCCGCCGACCTCCGGGCCCGCCGGATCCGCGTCAACGCCGTCAGCCCCGGCTCGATCGACACGCCCATCTTCGGCAACGGCGCGTTGCCGCCGGAGAGGGCGGACGAATTCAAGGCGAACGTCGCGGCGACCGTGCCGCTGGGCCGCATGGGTACGCCGGACGAGGTCGCGAAGGCCGCCGTCTTCCTCGCCTCGGACGACAGCAGCTATGTCACCGGCATCGAGCTGTTCGTCGATGGCGGCCTGGCGCAGGTCTAAGGCCGGTCGCCCCCGGTTCGCGGGCCCCGCCGCACCGCCCCCGCGGGCGACGTCTCCGTGATCGAGAGCCGGCCGGCCCGGCGGACGCGGGCCGTGGCCCCTCGGGCGGCGGGTTCCGAACGGGAGCCGGCCGTGACGACTTACTGAACGTCTCCCCCCGACAGACCTTCGCCCCTCGTCTCAAGGAGCTGATGATGACCGCGAACCTGCTGATCCCGAACCCACCTACGGTGATTGCCCCGCCCTTCACGATCGAGACGGCCACGCAAAAGGTGCGGCTGGCCGAGGACGCCTGGAACTCACGCGACCCGGACCGTGTCGCCCTGGCCTACACCGAAGACTCGGTCTGGCGCAACCGCGGGGAGTTCGTGACCGGCCGCGACCAGATCCGGGCCTTCCTCGCCCGCAAGTGGGAGCGCGAACTCGACTACCGGCTGGTGAAAGCCCTGTGGGCGTTCACCGACGACCACATTGCCGTCCGCTTCCAGTACGAGTGGCGCGACGACGCCGGCCACTGGCACCGCAGCTACGGCAATGAGCAGTGGGAGTTCGACGAACGAGGGCTGATGCGGCGGCGCGAGGCCAGCATCAACGACGTCGCCATCCTCGAAACCGATCGCAGGTTCTTCTGGCCCGCCCCCGGCCCCCGACCGGCGGACCACCCCGGCATCCCCGACGTCAAGTAGCTCGAACCTGATACCCCTCTCGGAGACACGATCAGCCCCGCTCGACGGAGGCGGCGCACGAGACGGTGAAGGGCGGCCTGGACATCGTCTACCGCGAGGCAGGCCCGAAGGACGCCCCGGCGATCCTGCCGCTGCACGGCTTGCCGACCAGCTCGCGGATGTTCCATCCCGCTGCTCGCCGACGCGTTCCACATCACCGGGGCAGTTCTCGACGTGGACGGCGGGTCGGGCGCGTAGTCGGTGACTCCGGAGTTCGCGCGGCCCGGCAGCAGCCCTGTGCCCCCGCCTGTTCACCGGTGTACGATGACGGCTGGGGCAAGACGGGGGGCCGGACCGGCTGGCCCAGCGGGCAAACGGAGGAAGGATCATGGCGGTGATGCGTGTCGCGCAGGTCCCCCGCCCGAAGGGACCCTTCGAGATCATCGAGCGGCCGATCCCGGAGCCTGGCGCCGGGTCGGTGCGGATCAAGGTGCATGCCTGCGGCGTTTGTCACAGCGATTCGGTGACGAAAGAGGGCCTTTTTCCAGGGATTCAGTACCCGCGGGTTCCCGGCCACGAGGTGGCCGGGGTGATCGACGCGGTCGGCCCCGGCGTCGCCGGGTGGGAGCCGGGCCAGCGGGTGGGCGTCGGCTGGAACGGCGGCTATTGCGGGTATTGCGATCACTGCCGCCGCGGGGCGTTCTTCGCCTGCGTGCGCGGCCAGACCACCGGTGTCACCTTCGACGGCGGCTACGGCGAGTACCTGATCGCCCCCGCCAGCGCGGTCGCCCTGATGCCCGCCGACCTGCCACCGGTCGAGGCGGCCCCGCTGATGTGCGCCGGCCTCACCACGTTCAACGCCCTGCGCAACAGCGGGGCGCGGCCGGGCGACGTCGTCGCCGTGCTCGGCCTGGGCGGGCTCGGCCACCTCGGCGTTCAGTACGCCGCGAAGATGGGCTTCCACACGGTCGGCATCGCGCGCGGGATGGACAAGGAGCCGCTCGCCCGCAAGTTGGGCGCGGCGGCCTACATCGACAGCCAGGCCCAGGACCCGGCGGCGGAACTCCTCAAGCTGGGCGGCGCGAAGGTCATCCTGGCGACGGCGACCAGCGGCGAGGCGATGAGCGCCGTGCAGGGCGGCCTGGCCGTCAACGGCACCCTGCTGGTCGTCGGGGCGGCCGAGTCGATGCAGGTGTCGCTCATACCGCTGTTCATGGGGTGCCGCTCGGTGAAGGGTTGGTATTCCGGGACGTCGATCGACTCGCAGGATACGCTCGCGTTCAGCGTGCGAACGGGCGTGCGGTCGATGAACGAGACCTATCCGCTGGAGCGCGTCTCGGAGGCGTACGACCGCATGACGAGCGGCAAGGCTCGGTTCCGGGTCGTGCTGACGATGGGGTAGAGACCGCGGGACCGGCGCGAGCCACGCGATCCGTCTCCGTGCTCGCGGCGGCCCCGAGGCGTTGCTTCACGGGGGGCGCTTGCCGTTTTCGTCGTTCAAATCAGCGCGACGCCTTCCGCTTCTCCGACCTCCGCGCGTACATCGGGGCCGGTCCGGAGGTGGCGGTCGCCGAGGTCAGGGGGACCGGGGTCTTGCGCGCGTCGGTCACATCGCCCGTGGGGTGTCAGACCGACGCCGTCGGCCTCCAGCACTTCTGGGTGGGCGGGTCAGACCGGCGGACACTCCCGGTCCGAATGACCTGTCCGCCTCCCCTCTGCCAGTGGCCCCCGCCCGTCCGGCTGTCGGCCTCGAAGTCGAACCGCGGCCCGCCGGGTCCGCATTCCGTCGATGCAAACCCCATCTTGCCCCATCCCGCCACCTATAATTGCATGGTTTGCTCGCATCGCTGGAGGAACGGGATGGTCACTCCGACCGCATCGGTCGCCGATAACACCGCCGTGGGCTGGCGGTTCGATAACTCTTACTCGCGGCTGCCGGACGTCCTCTTCGCCCCGGCCGAGCCGGCCCGGGTGCGGGCGCCGCGGGTGTCGATCCTGAACCACCGGCTGGCGGACGAACTCGGCCTCGACCTCGGCACGACGTCGCCGGAAGCCGCCGCGGCCCTGTTCGCGGGCCAGGACCTACCGGTCGGTTCCCGACCGATCGCACAGGCGTACGCCGGGCACCAGTTCGGCGGCTTCACAATGCTGGGTGACGGCCGCGCCATCCTGTTGGGGGAACACACCACGCCGTCCGGCCGCCGCGTCGATATCCAGTTGAAGGGGGCGGGGCCGACGCGGTTCTCGCGCCGCGGCGACGGGCTCGCCGCCCTCGGGCCGATGCTTCGCGAGTACGTCATCAGCGAAGCCATGTCCGCCCTCGGCATCCCCACCACGCGAAGTCTCGCGGTCGTCACCTCCGGCGAACCGGTCTACCGGGCGTCCGCGTTGAGAGGGGCGATCCTGACCCGCGTGGCCGCCAGTCACATTCGGGTCGGGACGTTCGAGTACCTGGCGGCCCGCCAGGACGAATCGAACCTCCGGGTGCTGGCCGACTACGCGATCGACCGCCACTTCCCGGAACTGGCCGCCGCCCCGCGAAAGTACCTGGAGCTCCTCCGCGCGGTCGCCGACCGCCAGGCCTCGCTCATCGCCCGGTGGCAGCTCGTCGGGTTCATCCACGGGGTGATGAACACCGATAACATGGCGATCTCCGGGGAGACGATCGATTACGGCCCCTGCGCATTCATGAACGCCTACGACCCGAAGACGGTGTTCAGTTCGATCGACCACGCCGGCCGCTATGCCTACGGCAATCAACCCACGATCGCCCAGTGGAACCTGGCCCGCTTCGCCGAGACTCTGTTGCCGCTCCTGGATGCCGAGCAGGAGAAGGCGATCGCCATCGCCTCGGAGATTCTCGGCGAATTTCCCGCCCTGTTCGAGCGGTACTGGCTCACCGGGATGCGGAAGAAGCTGGGGCTCCAGACGATCGAGGCCGGCGACGTCGAGTTGATTCGGTCGCTGCTCGACTGGATGCAGAAATCTCGGGCCGACTTCACCAACACGTTCCGCGACCTGTCGGCGGAGGGGCCGCCGGCCGGCGACCGATATCGGGCCCCGGACTTCCAGGCCTGGTACTCACGGTGGCAACTCCGACTCGGCCGTGACGGCCGGCCGAGCACCTCGGCCTACGCCGTGATGCGGGCCGTCAACCCGGCCATCATCCCGCGGAACCACCGGGTGGAGGAAGCACTTTCCGCCGCCGAGGATCACGACGACCTGTCGGTGCTGGGTCGGCTGCTGGCGGCGCTGGCGGCGCCGTATGAGGCGGGGGCCGATACGGCCCTGTATCGAGACCCGCCCCCCGACGATTGCACCTATCGAACGTTCTGCGGTACGTAGACGATCCGCCACCGGCGATTGTGAGCGGGGGTCTGCCGTCAGTGGCGGGGACACTACCCTCGCCAAGGCGAAGGTGACCGAGGTGAAAGAAGACGCCGAGTCGAAGAAAGAGAAGTAACGGGGAACTTGTGACCGCAAATCGGCCGCGTGCTCCCCTCCCCCGTACCGCGCTCCAGCCGGACCTCGCGTCCCCCAACGACCCCGACCGGGAGCGGAAACTCCGGGCGTTGCTCCAGGGTCTGCCGGCGATCGGAGCGGCGAGGGTGAGGCCGGCGATGAGCACGGTTGCGAACGACGGACCTCATTGCCTGACTCCCGCCAACGGACACGCAGCCAGACTGAAGACGGTGGGAACCGTTCTTCCCACTCGCGGCTGTCAACAAGCCCAACTGGTTGTTGAGTGCGGCGCGGATTCCGACCGCAACGGACGAGAAGGCCCGGACGACTCGGCCCGGAGATGAATTCTAATGTCCGGCCGTAAATAACAAATCAGCCACAGGTTGCGACCGAGCGGTATCCGCTTTGCTTGACTCATTGCCGACGTTCGACCGATCGCTCAGGACTAAACCGGGGGGCCGCTTATGTCGCCGCCCGCGGGTAGTCGGACCCCCGAGCGTCGACACCCTTCACGTCGCGGGACTCGCCCCGGCCACGCCGACACCCGCCGCATCGCTCGTCCCGGTCGCGCGGGGCGGGGCTGGAGGCGCCCGTGAACTCAGTCTTGACCGACTTCGTCCCCACCGTCCTGGCCGTCGACGATAACGAGGACGCCCGCACCTCCCTCGCGTGGCTACTCCAGGCCAACGGGTTCCGGGTGCTGGAGGCGGGCACCGCCCAGGAGGCACTCCGGCTCGCCCGGCACCGCCCCGACCTTGTTGTCCTCGACGTCGTCCTCCCGGACCGGGACGGGTTCGAAGTGTGCCGGCTGCTCAAGGCCGACCCGGACACCGCCCACACCCCCGTCCTGATGGTCTCCGGGTATGCCGTGGGGGACGACGACCGGGTCCACGGGCTCGACGGCGGGGCCGACGCCTACCTGACCAAGCCGGCCGACCCCGCCCTCCTGTTGGCCCACCTCCACGCCCTCCTCCGCGTCCGCCGGGCCGAGGAGGCGGCCCGGGCCAGCGAAGCCCGGTTCCGGGCCATCATCGAGTCGTCCGACACGGCCATCGTGAGCACCGGCCCGGACTGGGTGGTCGAGAGCTGGAACCCGGCCGCCGAACGGCTGTTCGGGTACACCCCCGGCGAGATGGTCGGGCGGTCGATCCTCGACCTCGTCCCGGCGGACCAGCACCAGGAGGCCCGGCGGATGCTCGAGCGGGTCCAGGCCGGCGAGCGGGTGCCCCCGTACGAGGCGGTCCGCGTCCGCAACGACGGCCGGCCGGTCCACGTCGCGGTCAACCCGTGGTCGGTCCGGGACGCCGGCGGGCGGTTCCTCAGCCTGGCCGCCGTCTACACCGACCTGACCGAGAAGCGGCGGCTGGAGGAGCACCTCCGGCAGGCCCAGAAGCTGGACGCCCTCGGCCGGCTGGCCGGGGGGGTGGCCCACGACTTCAACAACCTCCTGACGGTCATCAACGGGTACAGCGAACTGTTGCTCGAACTCTTCCCGGGCGGGGACCCGCGGCGGGGGCTGGCCGAGGACATCCACAATGCCGGGGAGCGGGCGGCCGGGCTGACCCGGCAGCTCCTGGCGTTCGGCCGGAAGGCGGTCGTCGCCCCGCAGGTCCTCGACCTGAACGACTTGGTCGGGAACATGGAGCGGATGCTCCGCCGGCTCATCGGGGAGGACATCGACCTCGCCGTCCGCCTCCAGCCCGGTCTGGGATTCGTCCGGGCCGACCCGGGGCAGGTCGAGCAGGTGGTAATGAACCTGTGCGTGAACGCCCGGGACGCGATGCCGGGCGGGGGGAAGCTGACCATCGAGACCCGGGTGGTGGAATTGGTCGAGGGGTACGCGGCGGGCCGTGCGGACGTGCGGCCGGGGTCTTACGTCTTGCTGGCGGTGACCGACACCGGGGTGGGGATGACCCCGGACGTGCTGGAGCACGTGTTCGAGCCGTTCTTCACCACGAAGGAGGTCGGGCGGGGAACCGGGCTCGGGCTGGCCACCGTGTACGGCATCGTTCAGCAGGCGGGCGGGCATGTCGGGGTGTCCAGTGAGCCGGGCCAGGGGACCACCTTCACGGTGTCCCTGCCGCGGGCGGACGAGCTGGCGACGGGGCGGCCGGAGAGTCCCCCGTCCCCCGCCGCCCGGGGGTCGGAGACGGTGCTGCTGGTGGAGGATGAGGAGGCGGTGCGGGCGCTCGCCCGGGTCGTTCTCCAGCAGGCCGGGTACACCGTCCTCGACGCGTGGGCCGGGGACGAGGCCGTCCGGGTCGCCGGGCAGTACCCCGACCCCATCCACCTGCTGGTGACGGACGTGGTGATGCCCGGGATGGGCGGTCGGGAACTCGCGGACCGGCTGCTCCTGTCCCGCCCCGGGATGGGGGTGCTGTACATGAGCGGATACACGGACGACGCCGTGGTCCGGAACGGGGTGCTGGGAGAGGTCGTCCGGTTCCTTCAGAAGCCGTTCACCACGACCGGCTTGACCCGGGCGGTGCGGGACGCGCTGGATGCGACGGGTAAGGCGGGCCAGCCCCCCGGCCGGTCACCTTACGGGACAGAGCCGGGCGCTTGAGGTGGGACGGTCATCTCCGCGCCGGCTCCCACTCGTACATCCCCAAGTCGGCCGCCCCCCGGGCCTTCTCGGTCAGCTCGTACAGACCTTCCCCGATCTGCGCGAAGAACCCCTCGGCGACGAGCCAGTCGAAGTGGACTTGGTCGTGCCGGGTCTGGTTCCGGGCTTGCTCGAACCGGAATTGCTTCTTCTTGAGGACGCGGCGGACCATCCGCCACTTGGCCTCGCCCAGGGACAATTGGGCCATTGGCACTACCTCGGGCACGGAAACGGGGCGTGAAACACCAGCTCCCGCAGAGAGGGGAGGGTACGGGCAAATGGTAGCGGGTCGAAGCTCTTGTCGAGTCAGATGGTAGTCTGACCAAAGACCGGCACGGACGCAAGGTTTTTCCGCTTCGCCCGGCGAGGTCGGGAGGAAGGGCGAGTGGGGTTGGCCGGAGGTCGGGGTGACAACCCACGCGGGCACCTCGCGGCCGCCGACGCGGACGTGGTGGGCGCCGGGCTAGGGGGCGGGTGCCGCGGGCGGCTGGCTGGCCAAGAAGGTGAACGCCTCCCGGCACCGCACGGCCTGTTCACGGGACAACGTCAGGAACCGGTGCGGACCGCCGGCCGCCGGGGCGAATCGTGTGATCCCGTCGCCCCCGACCGTCACCCGACCGGGGCCGGACAGGCCGAAGTAGCCACGCTCCGGGAAGACGGCGTATAGCACGCTGGTCAGATCCCAGCACGGCCGGTCGTGGGGCGGCGGGTTGTACCGGCGGTACGCCTCCGGGAGCGGATGGTTCTTGGCGTACCCGTAATCCTTCTCGATACTCGCGGCCGGGTAGGTGACCGCCTGGCCCACCTCGAACCCGCTGAACACGACCGGGGACGGCCACTCGGCCGCGAACTTCTTGGCCGCCGGCAGGTCCTCGACCACGTTGTACTCGCGGTGGGTGCTGCCCCCCCCTTCGGGCTTGTACGCCCCGAACATGGCGGAGACGAGCCGGACCTTCTTGGCCGCCAGTTCCTTCCCCGTTAGCGGCGAAGCGGTATCGGGCCCGGAGTCGAGCAGCCGGGCCAGGTTGGTGGCGAACCCGACCTGGACGATCACCACCGATCCGTCCGGCTGGGCGGCCAGCACCTTCCGCAGCAGGGCGACCGCGTCCGGGGCGTCGGCCGACCGCTTGAGGGCGTGCGGGAAGCGGGACCCGTCGCGGATCATCCCGAGGAATTTCCCCTCATCCCGGGTGGCCCCGCCCCGGACCACCCCGATCGGGATCTGCGGCCGGCCGTAGAAGGTGTTCAGCGCGTCGGCGAACGGCCCGGCGAGGTCGTGGTCTTTGGTGACGGTGACGGCAAGGAGGTCGCAAGCTCCCCGGGACTGGAGGGCGTGGATCATCCCGAGCGCCAGGACATCGTCCACGTCGTTACCGATGTCGGTATCGAAGATAAGCGGGATCGGGTCGGCCGCCGACGCCGGTCCAGTCGCCAGAGCCAGCGTCAGAAAAGCCATAGCGAATTTCACGATGGGATCTCGGGGGGAATACGGGTCATAGCGAGCCAGATGCAGAGGTCATACTACCGGCCGTGCCGGAGGTCAGGTCAGCCGATTCGCCTTCCGTAGCTGTCGTTTTCAGTATCCCGAAGGTCGGCTTGCGGTGGAACTGAAGAGCATAAAACGTACTGCCCAGTCGGAAGGCGTCGAAGTGGGAGGCAGCGGTCGCTTTTGAGCGGGCGAGTTCGATGGCGTCCCTTGGGGCTTCGAAGGCGTCCCGATGCGACTGAGTCACGAGGGCCGGCGGGGCAGCATGGCACACCACTGGATAGCAATATTGGTTGCACCCGGGGTTGCACTCCTCTTGGATTCGGTAGGGGATAAAGCAGGACGGAGAGGGACGGGACAACGGTGTTATTGAGCGGGCACACCAGCAATATAAACCTTTTCCACCAATGGGATTTGGACTGCCCGAGACTGGTGAGAACGGTCCAGGATCGAGTCCCCGCGGGCGGATTCAATCCGGCTAATAACGGTCTCGCGGACCGTTTCTCCGCCCGCTTCCGGTGGTGTGGCGTGAAAGCGGGGCGGCATGGCCGTGAACCGGGGGTCTGAGATCAGCTGGCGGTAGCACGAATCCGGTACAGAGTGCCCTTGGTCCGCCCGCCACCGGGCTCGCCGGCCCGGACGAGCTCCGGGGTCACATCATACCCCGCCTCGGCCAGTTTCCACCGGAACACTCGTGCCGGGGTGCGGTCCGGGTCGGTGATCAGGCAGACCCCGCCGGGAGCCAGCACCGCCCGCAGCAACCCGACCAGCGGATCGACCAGTCGTTCCTCGTACATCAGGTCCGACCCGATCACCACCGGGTACTTCGCGTCGTCGGGCGGACAGCGGAAGTCGATCGGGACCGTCCGGAAATCCTCGAACCCGTTCAGTCTCGCGTTGTCGGCTGCGAACTTGAGAGCGGTCTCGTCGACGTCGGAGAACGTCACCCGGAGCCCGCGGGCGAGCCCGGCGAGCCCGGCCAGTCCGAGCCCGCACCCCACCTCCAGCACCCGCACCGGTTGCGGGTACGCTTCCCACTTCTCGCGGACCACCACCTTCGCCAGCATCCGGGCCGAGGGCCAGAGCTGGGCCCAGTACGGGACGTACTCGTCGGCCGCATAGGCGGACCGCACCCACGGGTGGCCGAGCAACTTGTCCGAGTCGGCCGGGCGGTCGATGTGGAAGGTGTAGTCGTCGACGAAGACGCTCTCCCGGACGATCTCGGTGACGGCTTCCGGGGGCGTGGCGTGGTAGCGGGGCTGGGACATGGGCGTTAGGCGGTGGCCATCGAGATCAGGTTCTGCACGATTTGATGCGTCCGATCCGAAAGGAATAACCCGGACAGGACGGCCAACAACTGCTGTCCGTCCTTCACCACGACAGGAGGACTGGATTCCGAAATCACTTCGAGCGGGAAGCCCGTCGGGCTGCCCTTAACCCTCAGGAGGAGGAATGTATAGTCGAGATCGAGCAGCACCAACTCGCAGTCGAACAGGTAGGTACCGTCCCGAACGTCCCCCCGCGGGAACACCCGAAATTCGATCAGGCCGTTGGTATTTTCCTTCAGTCCTGCACCGGCCTCGCGCAAGATCTGCCGCACCCCCCGGGGTTTGGGGTCGATCGGGAAGTCGGGCCAGAGGTCCGCCGCTGCCATGAGAACGCCTCTCAGGAAAGCACAAACGTCACCGGTAGGTGATCGGACGCGGTGTCGGCATCCGGTAGCCCGTCCGCATCGAATATGTGCCAGAACGGCGCGACTGCCTCATACCCACGGTAGAAGTAGGTTCCGGCCCCGGCATCCCCAGCTGGGTCGGTTCCGTACATCCGCCACATCAGGTTGTAGAAGAAATCAAACTGTCCAGCCCGCCGGACCGCTCTTGTGTGCCGCTTGCCGACCCGCCGGACGCCGATCGCATGGAACCCGCTCGCGCCCATAACCGACGGCTCGAACGGACTCGCGTTGAAGTCCCCGAGAATGACCGGCCGGCGGTGCCCGGCCTGTCGCTCCAGATACCGGACGTGGTCCGCGACCCGTCGGAACAGGACCGCGCGGGTGTCGTCGTGGGGGCGTTCCGCCGGTCCGAACCGTGAAGCACAACAATGAGCCAATCCTCACCGCAAGGGAACGTCGCCCGCCAGAACCCGACCCAGTCGTCACCGAGCGGATTGGGCGCCGGACTGAGCCCGAAGCCGACCCGCGAGAACATGCCGAATCGGTCGGGACTTGTCGCCCGCGTCCAGCCGTCCCGGGTCAGGTCGGCAACAACTCGTGACGCAGCCGGGAACTCGATCAACACCAGAATATCCGGCCGCTCGGCCGAAGCCAATTGCAGGATGTGACCGTCGAGTGACTTCCGCTGGGCGTTCCAGAACAGCACGCGGGGCATGGCACCAGCCGGCTTAGTGCACGTTCCCAGGTGCTTGGTGCGAGTTGCCAGGGACGAGCCCACAGGGCACGAGAAGCCACTCGCGGCCGAGACGTTCGGCCGGGGAACGCGCCGCCTGGCGGGACTCATCCGACGAAGTTGCCGCCGGGCAGGATGGCCCCGCCGAATGGGATCAGGTCCTGGAAGGTGCCCGGCTCGCCGGCGCCGGTGAAGTTCCTGCCCAGGTACACCCGAACTCGGGCCGCGTCGCCCTCGCCGCTGCCGGTTGCCACGTCGGCCTTGTTGTCCCCGTCCGCGTCTACCGCCGCCACCCGCACCCCGCCGCGGTCGGCCACGTTCCCGGCCACGAAGAAGTTGCCGAGCGGGTTCGCTTGCGCGCCCGCCACGTTGTTCGCCGCGACCATCGCCCCGCTGAGGATGAACACCCGGGGGGCGCCGCCCGGCCCGCCGCCGAAGAGCAGGTCGGCCAGCCCGTCGCCGTTGACGTCCCCGGCGGCCACGAACACCCCGTTCCGGAGGGTCGTCGCATCCGGCCCGGGGAACGCGAAGAAATCGTTCACCAGCCGGGTCGGAGTGCCGAACAGGGTGGTCCCATCGAAGATGGCGACCCGGGGGCCGCCCCCGAACCCGGCCGCGACCACCAGGTCGGCGAACCCGTCCCCGTTCACATCCCCGACCGCGGCCCGGGCCCCGCCCCGGAAGTTCGGATCGTCGATCCCGAAGAAGTTCGCCCGGACCGCCGCTGCCCCGTTCACCAGGCTGAAGATTGTGACCCGCGGGCCGCCGCCCTGGTCGGGGGTGACGACGAACTCGGCCTTCCCGTCCCGGTCGAGGTCCGCCGCCGCGACGAACCCGCCGCCGGCGAAGTCCCCGCCGAACGGGTCGAACGGGGCCACCAGCAAGGTGCTGTTGTCGGCCCCGCTGACGACGGCTACCCGAATCGGGGTGCCCGGCCCGGTCACCAACACGGTGTCCGCGACGCCGTCCCCGTCCACGTCGGCCACCGCCGTGCGGACGCTCCCGCCGAACCCCGCGAACGGGGCGATGGTCGCGGCCGGCGAGCCGTAGTTGCCGCTCGGGTCCGGGACGAACAGGGACGCGATCGCGCCGGGCGGACCGGACACCGCGAGCGGCGGCGGGGGCTGGACCTCGACCGCCCCGATGTCCACTCGCCCGCGGACCACCCGGGCGAACCCCAGCCCCCGCTGGTCGTAGGCGGGGGCGGCCACGCCGAAGTTGGCCGCCGTCAGGACGGCGGTGCTGCCCGCGCCGACCGCCGGGCTACCGGCCTGCGGGAGCATGGTCTGTGTCGGGCCGCCGTTGCTCGCCAGAGGGCCGAGGACCGGGGCGGCCACGGTGACGGGCGTCCCGGCGACGGTCCCGCCGGTGTTCACGACCGGCGTCGAGACGATGTTCGGCCCGGTCGCCTGGATCGTGGCCGCGCCGTCGATCTGGCGGTTGGCGAGGTCCGACTCCGACCCCCCCAACCCGCTCGTGCTGCTCGCCAGGATGGTGTTGGCGATCGTCACGGTCGCGGCCTGGGTGGCCGTCGCGGGGGGGCCGCCCGGGAAACTCGGGGCGGTGAGCGACAGGTTGTAGACCGCCCCGCCGTCGGCGGAGCCGGACGCGTGGGCGAAGCTCATCCCGGGGCTGACGACGTTGCCCGCGAAGGTGTCGTTGGTGAGCGTCACCCGCCCGTTCAGGTTGAAGACCGCACCGCCGTAGGCACTCCCGATGTTCCCGCTCTGCTTGAAGAACCCCGCGGACCCGCCCTGGGCGGTGTTCACGGCCAGGGTGGAGTTCGCGATCAGGACGGACCCGCCCTGGTTGAAGATCCCGCCGCCGAGCCCGGCCCCGCCGCCGCCGAAGGCGCCGCTGCCGTCGCCGCCGCCGAACCCGCCG
>JAQGHQ010000400.1 GCA_028288765.1 Gemmataceae bacterium
GGGGCTCACGCCCCCCGCTCGCCTGGTAACGTCAGACGCTACCGCCGCGTTGACGTTACGCGGGGGGCTCACGCCCCCCGCTCGCCTGGAGAAATCGACCTTTTCGACAAAGCACCCTTGAGGGAGAGGGGGACCCGATGCGGGACAACCCCATCGGGTTGCAGTATCAGGGAAGCAGATCTCCTCACCCCCCCCGCCTGGCCTCCAGCTCCTGCCAGCGGGCGTACAACCGTTCGACCGCGTATTGGGCGTCTTCCAGCGCCCGGCACGCCCCCGTCAGGGCTTCGTGTCCGGCGGTCGCGGCCCGCTCCACGTCGGCCTGCCGCTCCGCCAGTGCTTCCTCGGCGGCCAGGACCGCGGCCTCCATCCCGTCCCACTCCTGCTGCTCCTTGAAGCTCAGCTTCTTTTTCTTCTGCCCCTGAGTATTGCCGGAGGCTGGAGCCGCGGCGCGCGGCGGATCTTCGGCCCGCGCTCCGCGGTCCCCGTTCCGGGGTTCGTAGGCCGCGAGCCACTGGGCCACGCTTCCGTACGCCGCCGCGCCGCCCCGGCCATCGAGCCCGACCACCGTGGTACACAACCGGTCCAGCAGGTCGCGGTCGTGGCTGACCAGCACGACCGCCCCCGGGAAGTCATCCAGACTCTCTTCGAGGACCTCCAGGGCGGGGATGTCGAGGTCGTTCGTCGGCTCGTCGAGCAGAAGCAGGTCGGCGGGTTTGAGCATCAGCTGGGCGATCCGGACGCGGGCCTGCTCGCCGCCGGACAGGGCACTGACTTCGAGATCGAGCTGATCGGGGCGGAACAGGAACTGCTTCGCCCACCCGCCGACGTGCAGCTGGCGGTCGCGGTAGGTGACCGTGTCCGCGTTCGGGCTCAGCGCCCGCCGGAGCGTGACCGCCGGGTCGAGCGACGTGCGGCCCTGCTCGAACACCACGACCCGCAGCCCGTCGGCCCGGGCGACGGTCCCCGCGTCCGGGTCGATGTCGCCGGCGAGAACCTTCAGGAGCGTGCTCTTCCCGCTCCCGTTCGGGCCGAGTAGGCCGAGCTTCGTCCCGGGCGACAGGATGAGGTCGAGGCCGCAAAAGAGCGCCCGACCGCCGAGCACCTTGCCGACGCCGGTCACGGTGAGCAGCTTCTTCGACTGCCGCCCGGTGCCGACGAAGTCGATCCCCGCCGCCCCGGCCGCGGCCGTGCGGTAGTTCAGCTCGGCGAGCTCGTCCCGCCGCCCGGCCGCCTCCTCGATCCGCGACCGCGACTTCTTCCGCTGGGCCGACTCCTTCCGCGACAGCCACTCCGTCTCCCGCCGCACCTGGTTGGCGACGGCTTCCTGCTGCCGGGCCTGGGCGTCGAGGAACAGGTCCCGCTTGTCGGCGAACGCGTCGTACCCGCCGTCCGCCCGGAAGACCCCGGCCGGGTAAACCCGGCTGACCTCGATCACCTCGTCGGCAACCGCCCGGAGGAACGCCCGGTCGTGGGTGGCGACCAGGTAGCCGAATGGGGCCGCGCGGAGGAGCTTTTCGAGCCACACGACGCCCGGCAGATCGAGGTGGTTGGTCGGCTCGTCCATGAGCAAGAAATCGGGCTCGCGGGCCAGCTCCCGGGCGAGGGCGAGCCGCTTCCGCCAGCCTCCCGAGAGCACGTCGGCCGGCCGGTCGTGGTCCTCAAACCCCACCTGGGTGAGGACGATCGCGGCCCGCGTCTCTCGCTCGTGCTCTTCGAGGTGTTCGCCGGCGAGCCGGTCGAGGACGACGTCGCGGACCGTCCGGCCGGGGGCGAAGACGTCGTCCTGGGCGAGGTATCCGACCCGCGTCCCGCGGCGGACGGTGAGGCCCCCCTCGTCGGCCGACTCGCGGCCGGCGAGGATTTTCAGCAGGGTCGATTTTCCGGCCCCGTTCGGGCCGATCAGCCCGATCCTCTCGCCGGCCCGCAGGTCGAGCGCGAGGGCGGCGAACAACGGGTGGTGGCTGAAGCTCTTGGTCAGCCCCCGGGCACTCAGCAACACACTCATGCGGGGTTCCGTGATTCGGCGGGCGGGGGACCGTGTCATCTTATCGGCGGGCGGCGGGCGGGGGCGAACCGGTGGGCGGGGGGGGAACGGAACTCCTACCGCCGCAGGCGGCCCGGGAGTTCGGGCGCGCGGAGAAGCGGGCGGGGCGGGGGTATCGGGCTGGCAGTTTTCCGGCGCGACGGGTTCGCGGCCCCCGACGCCAGGAGATGAGGTCGCGCTCGCCGCCCGCAGGGTCGGGCGGGAGGCACCTGTTCGTCATCACCGCGGTCGAGGGAGCATCCGCCGCTGCGGTGCCGGGGAGGCCGGAAAGGCGGTGGCCCGGCCGACTCTCGCCAGCCGCCGGTCAGCCTCACCGTCCGCCTCCGATGCTGATGAGCTCCGGCTCGCGCCGGGCCGGAGCCGGGGAGGCCGCAACCGGGCGGGCGTGGCCCTGGGTCGGACCCGTCAGTGGGTTGACCGCCCCCAGCCCCTTGGCCGTCAAATCCCTGACTAACATATACAGGTGGTAGTGGACACAGCACTTGATGAGGTAGTACATCATCAGCCCGGGGTCCCGGCGGGCGGTGATCACCCGCGCGACCCGGGCCCTGTACACCCGCCGGAGGGCCGGGTCTTTTACCGACCGCATCAGCCTGGCGAACAGGACGGCCGCTCGCGCCAGGTCGTACACCCCGGACCGGATTTGCTCCCCGATGTGCCGGCGGCGGTACTCCGCCCGGGCCGGGCAGTACGGAATCTTCTCGTCGAGGTAGAGCGCGTCCAGCCGGTCGAAGAACGCTTTCGGGTCGTACAGGTCGTTCATCACGAGGATGTAACCGGCCCGGAGCTCCTCCCGGCTGATCTGTTTGGGGATCACGTTCGTTCCGTACTCCGAGCCGTCCGCCGGGTCGAGCCGCCCTTCCCGGAGCAACCGGTCGTAGAGCGGGGTCTTCCGCAGGGCCTGGAGCATCCCGAACATGGCCTGCGGGATCCGGGCCTCCCGGATGAACACCCGCTGGGCGTCGAAGATCGTCCGGTCGTCGTTGTCGAACCCGACGATCATCCCGCACATCACTTCCAGCCCGGCCCGCTGGATTGTGTGTACCCGGTCGAGAATGGTCGTCCCCTTGCGGACGTTTTGGTACTTCTTCGTCTCCCGCAGCGACGCGTCGTTCGGGCTCTCGATCCCGACGAACACCGACAGCATGTTCGCCCGGACCATCAGGTCGAGCAGTTCCGCGTCCTCGGCCAGATCGAGGGACGCCTCGGTGAAGAACGCCATCCGGTACCCGTGGGCCTCCTGCCAGGGGATCAGTTCCCGGAGCACTCCCTTGATCGCCTGCTTGTTCCCGATCAGATTGTCGTCCACCACGAACACGTCCCGGACGCCGTTGGCGTACATCGCGTCCAGCTCGGCGATGATCTGGCCGGCCGTCTTCAGGCGGGGCCGGCGGCCGAACGTGACGATGATGTCGCAGAACTCGCACTGGAACGGGCAGCCGCGGGAGAACTGGATCGCCCCGAACAGGTAGCGGTCGGTCTTGAGGAGGTCGTACCGGGGGGTCGGGACCCGGGTCATGTCGGTCTTCGCCGCCTGCTCGTACCGCTTCCGGTGCCGCCCGGCCTGCCAGTCCCGGAGGAACTCCGGCCACGTCTCCTCGGCCTCCCCGACGAAGATCACGTCCGCCAGGTCGCCGAAGTAGTCCTCCTCGATGCTCACCCACGCCCCGCCGACGACGGTGAACACCCCCCGCTTCTTCAGCTCGGTCAGCACCTCCCGCATCCGGTGCCGCTGGACGTTCATCCCGGTCACGGCGACGACGTCGGCCTTGGCGACCCGGTCGAAGTCGATCGCCTCGACGGACTCGTCGACCAGGGAGACGGTGTGCTCCGGCGGGGTCAGGGCGGCGAGGAGGGGGAGCGCCCCGACCGCCATGTTGGCCTTCTTCCCGAAGACCGGGAGGGCGAACTCGAACCCCCAGAACGAGACTTCGAACTTGGGGTTGATGATGACGATGTCGGCCAAGGTTGTGAGCTCTATTGGGCGGATGGGCGGTAGGAAATGTGAGCATGATACCGACCGGCGGGTCCGGCCGCCAGCGTTCGGCGCGCCGATTCCCCGGGCCCCCGGGGCTTCGACCCGCGAAACCGGGCCGGGGAAGCGACCCGGTTTCCCCAGCCCTCCCAGTGTCAAGCGCGGCCAGATAAGATCCGCCCGCACGCTTCAGAAATCGGGTCGCCTATCGGTTGCCGCCCCCACCAAACGCCCACACAATACTAATCTTCGTGTGCGTCTTACTCCGGTGACGAGACGGGCATTGCACCGTCGACCGCCCCGCCCGGGAGATACAGCGCACACCTACTCACACCCACCGGCGACTGCCTGCCGTCTCCGCCCGAGGAGACAAGGCCGCCCGCCCGGAGGCACGATGCATGGGTGAGCCGGGTCGAATGGAGTTCCCGACCTACCGGTGGATGAACGGGCGGCCGACCGAACTCGCCCCGGTGGTCGGCGCCCCGGTCGCGGTCGCCGTGGCATGCGTGTACGGGCTCCCGGTCCATGCCGTGGTCGGGTTCGCCGTCATGGCGTTCGCGACCGGCCTCGGGATCACCCTCGGGTTCCACCGGTTGTTCACCCACCGGTCGTTCGCCACCGTCCGCCCGGTCGAGTGGCTGTTGATGGTCCTCGGGTGCATGGCCGGCCAGTCCGGCCCGTTCTTCTGGGTCGCTACCCACCGCAAACACCACCGCCACAGCGACCACGACGGCGACCCGCACTCCCCCTACGTCTGGGCGGGCCGGCCGCTGGGGTTTTGGCGGGGCTTCTGGCACGCCCACTTCGGCTGGCTCCGGGCCCACGGCTACGGATACCCGGCCGCCGCGGTCGCCGACCTGCGGCGGCGGCCGGACCTCGTGTGGATCGACCGCCACTGGTTCCCCTGGTACCTGCTCGGGCTCGCCCTCCCGGCCGCCGCCGGGGGTCTGATCGGCGGGACGGCCTACGACGCCCTGATCGGGTTCTTGTGGGGCGGGCTCTTGCGGCACTTCGCCGCCCTCCAGGTGACGTTCGCGGTCAACTCGGTCACGCACCTGTGGGGGAGCAGCCCGCACGACACCGGCGACCAGAGCCGGAACAACCTGCTTGTCGGCGTTCTCGCCTTCGGGGAAGGCTGGCACAACAACCACCACGCCTTCCCCTACTCGGCCCGGCACGGGCTGTACTGGTGGCAGCCCGACCTCACCTGGTGCGTGATCTGGGTCATGGAACGCGTCCGCCTCGCCCGGCGGGTGCGGCGGCCGAAGGTCCGCCCGACCCAGCTGCCCGCCCCCCAGCCGACTGTCGCGTGACGGCACCCCCGGGACACCTCATGGAACCGATCGCGATCACGGGTATCGGGTGCAAGCTCCCGGGCGGGGTGACCTCCCCGGCCGAGCTGTGGGCGAAGCTGCTCGCCGCGGCCGACCTCGTCACCGACACGCCCCCGGACCGGTGGAACGTCGAGGCCAACTACCACCCCGACCGCGGGGCCCCCGGGCGGACCTACTCCCGGTGGGGCGGGTACGTGGGCGACCCGGCCGGGTTCGACGCCGGGTTCTTCGGGCTGACCCCGCGGGAGGTCGGCCGGATGGACCCCCAGCAGCGGTGGCTGCTGGAGACGGCGTGGGAGGCGATCCAGGACGCGGGCTACCCCCTGGCCGACCTCGCCGGGTCCGGAACCGGGGTATACGTCGGCATCTCGTCCTGCGACTACGGGGACATCCAGAAGCGGGGCCGGTACGACGCGGACATGCACACCAGCACCGGCGGGGCGCTGAGCATCGCGTCGAACCGGGTGTCATACCTGTTCGACCTCCGCGGCCCGAGCCTGTCGGTGGACACCGCCTGCTCGTCCGCCCTGGTCGCGCTCGACCTGGCCTGCCGGGCGATCTGGCGCGGGGATATTCCCCTCGCCCTGGTCGGCGGGGCCAACGCCATCCTCCAGCCGGACGTGGCGGTCGCGTTCAGCAAGGCCGGGATGCTCTCGCCGACCGGCCGGTGTCGGGCGTTCGACGCCTCGGCCGACGGGTTCGTCCGGGCCGAGGGGGCGGCGGTCGTCGTCCTCAAGCCGCTCGCGGCGGCACAGGCCGACGGGGACCGGGTGTACGCCGTGATCCGGTCCACGGTCGCGAACCAGGACGGCCGGACCGGCGGGCTGACCGTCCCGAGCGAAGGGCAGCAGGCGGCCATGCTCGCCGAGGCGTACCGGCGGGCCGGGGTCATCCCGGCCCGGGTCGGGTACGTCGAGGCGCACGGGACCGGGACCCCCGTCGGAGACCCGATCGAGGCGGCCGCGATCGGCCGTGTGCTCGGGGCCGGCCGGCCGGCCGGCCGGCCGCTCTGGCTCGGGTCGGTGAAATCGAACCTCGGCCACCTCGAACCGGCGTCCGGGGTGGCCGGGCTGGTCAAGCTCGCCCTCGCCCTGCACCACCGGACGATCCCGCCGAACGTCCACTTCCAGACCCCGAACCCCCGCATCCCATTCCACGAGTACCAGCTCCGGGTGCCGACCACGGCCGTCCCGTGGGAGCCGGCCGACGACGGGTCGCTATACGGCGGGGTGAACTCGTTCGGGTTCGGCGGCACGAACGCCCATGCCGTGCTGGGGTCCGCCCCGGCGGGCCCCGCCCGGCCGACCCGGCGGGCGGCCGGGCCGGCGGTGTGGACCGTCT